>CAXTVK010000021.1:0-21485 GCA_964247655.1 uncultured Sphingomonadaceae bacterium
AAGAAGCCTTAGCAGGTCCCCGGCGAACGCCGGGGCCCAGGCCCCACCTCGCTGTAGAGGCGCGGCGCTCGCCACGGGCTATGGGCCTGGGCTCCGGCCTTCGCCGGGGAACGGTAGGTCCAAACCCGCAAAACTTGCCGCTCGGCCCCACCCCCGCTAAGCCGCGCGCCCATGCGTTACATCAGCACCCGCGGCCAAGCGCCCGCGCTCGGCTTCGAGGCCGCCACACTCGCCGGGCTCGCGTCCGATGGCGGGCTGTACGTGCCCGAAGCATGGCCGACGCTGTCCCGCGACGCAATCGACGCGCTCGCCGGCCTCTCCTATGCCGAGACCGCGGTGCGTATCCTGACGCCGTTCGTCGGCGAGGCGCTGCCCGAGGCCGATCTGCGCGCGCTGTGCGAGGCGGCCTATGGCAGCTTCGGCCATGACGCGGTGACGCCGCTGGTCCAGCTCGATTCGCGCCATTGGCTGCTCGAGCTGTTCCACGGGCCTACGCTGGCGTTCAAGGATGTCGCGCTGCAGATGCTCGGGCTGCTGTTCGAGCGCTTTCTCTCGAAGGGCGACCAGCATCTCACCATCGTCGGCGCGACTTCGGGCGACACCGGCTCGGCGGCGATCGCGGCGGTGGCGGACCGCGCGCATATCGACATCTTCATGCTCCACCCGCTCGGCCGCGTCTCCGAGGTGCAGCGCCGGCAGATGACGACGGTGCGCAGCCCCAACGTCCACAATATCGCGATCGAGGGCGATTTCGACGAGGCGCAGGCGCTGGTGAAGCGCATGTTCGGTGATCCGGGTTTCTCGCAGCGCTTCCAGCTGTCGGCGGTCAACTCGATCAACTGGGCGCGGCTGGCCGCGCAGATCGTCTATTATTTCTATGCTGCGGTCCGGCTCGGCGCCCCGCGCCGCGCGGTCGCGTTCGCGGTGCCGACGGGCAATTTCGGCGACGTGTTCGCGGGCTACGTCGCCAAGCGGATGGGCCTGCCGATCGCCAAGCTGATCGTCGCGACCAACGTCAACGACATTTTGCATCGCGCACTGTCCTCCGGGGATTACTCGACAGGCATGGTCACGCCGACGCACACGCCATCGATGGACATCCAGGTCAGCTCCAACTTCGAGCGGCTGCTGTTCGATCTCCACGGCCGCGACGCGACGGGGCTTGCCGCCGAGATGCACGGCTTCGAGACCGATCGCCGGATGACGCTGCCGCAGTCGCTACGCGATCGCGCCGCCGCCGATTTCGCCAGCGCCCGCGTCGATCATGACGCGATGGTCGCGGCGATGCGCTGGGCGCACAGCCGCGCCGGCCAGGTGATCGATCCGCACACCGCGATCGGGCTCGCGGCGGCGCGCGCGGCCGATCTTCCTGCGGACGTGCCCATCGTCACGCTCGCCACCGCGCATCCTGCAAAGTTCGGCGATGCGGTCGAGGCGGCGATCGGCGTGCGAGCGCCGCTGCCCGAGCGGATCGCCGGGCTGATGGAGAAGCAAGAGCGCTACGCGACGCTCCCCGCCACCTTCGAGGCGGTCACCGGCTACGTCGCCGAGCGCGCGAGGCCGCGGGCATGAGCGCCAGGCTGCACCGCCTCGCCAACGGGCTCACCGTCGCGATCGATCCGATGCCGGTCGAGACGCTCGCGGTCGGGCTGTATGCGGACGTCGGCAGCCGCTCGGAGCCCGCGCACCTCACCGGCCTCGCGCATATGGTCGAGCATATGGTGTTCAAGGGCGCGGGCGAGCGTGACGCGCGCGCCATCGCGGAAGCTGCCGAAGACGTCGGCGGCCAGATGAACGCCTGGACCTCGCGCGATACCACCGTCTTCCACGCGCGCCTGTTGCCGGACGACCTCGCGCTCGGCGTCGATCTGATTGCCGATCTCGTCCGCTCGCCTCATTTCTCCGCCGAAGAGCTCGAGCGCGAAAAATCCGTCGTGCTCGCCGAGCTCGGCGAGGCGAAGGACACGCCCGACGACATCGTCTTCGATCACCTCGCCGCCGCCTCCTATCCGGGCCAGACCTACGGCCGCCCCGTGCTTGGCGACGAGACGACGATCGCGGCGATCGACGTCGAGGCTTTGCGCCGCTGGCTCGACGAGCAATATCGGCCGTCGGGGCTGATCCTCGCGGCCTCGGGCAAGATCGACGAGGACGAGCTGTTGCGGCTGGCGGAAGCGCGCTTCGGCGATCTCGCGCCCGGCCAGGCGCCCACCTACGAGCCCGCGCGCTTCGGCAGCGGCGTCGTCACCGATGCGCGGCGCTTCGATCAGGTCCACATCGCCTTCGCGCATCCCGGTGTCGATCAGCGCCACGACGACATCTACGCGCTCAACCTGTTCGCGAGCGCGGCGGGCGGCGGCATGTCGTCGCGGCTGTTCCAGGAGGTACGCGAGGAGCGCGGCCTCGCCTACTCGATCTACGCGTGGAGCCAGGCGGCGGCGGACACCGGCCAGCTCGGCGTCTATCTCGCCGCCGCCAAGGCCGAGGCGCCCCGCGCCTTCGCGCTCGCCCGCGACGTGATGGCGCGCACCGCCGAGAATATGTCCGAGACAGAGCTGGCCCGCGCCAAGGCGCAGTCGCGCGCCGGGCTGCTGATGGGGCTCGAATCGGTGCAGTCGCGCTGCGATCACCTGGCGCGGCAGATCCAAGTGCAGGGGCGGGTCGTGCCCGTTGCCGAGACGGTGGCGCAGATCGAGGCGGTCGATCTCGCGGCGGCGCGCCGCGCGGGCGCGGAGGCGATCGGCGGCGGCATCGCGACCGCGAGCGTGGGCGGCAAGCTGGCGAGGGTGGCGTGAGGAAAAAATCCTCCCCCGGAGGGGGAGGGGGACCATGCGAAGCATGGTGGAGGGGTAGCGACCTCTTCACGAACGCGTCGTTTGCGTTTGGCGCCGATACCCCTCCACCACCCGCTTCGCGGCCGGTCCCCCTCCCCCTCCGGGGGAGGATTTTCCAGTGACTCTCCTCACCCTGATCACCGAGCCATGGCCCGACTACGCGCTCCTCGACTCGGGCCACGGCCGCAAGCTCGAGCGCTATGGCCGATTCCGCTTCGTCCGCCCCGAGCCGCAGGCGATGTGGGCGCCCGCGTCCCCGGATTGGCAGCATGACGGCGAATTCGTCGGCGCGTCGGACGAAGAGGGCGGCGGCCGCTGGAACCTCGATCGCACAGTGCCCAAGGACTGGCCGCTGGCGTGGGAGGACGTGCGCTTCCACGCCGCCAACACGCCCTTCCGTCACCTCCAATTCTTTCCCGACATGGCGCCGCAATGGGCCTGGATGCGCGAGCGCGTCGTCGAGGGCGACGAGGTGATGAACCTGTTCGGCTATACCGGCGTCGGCAGTCTCGCGCTCGCCGCCCGGGGTGCGAAGGTCACGCATGTCGATGCCTCGAAGAAATCGGTCGAGCAGGGAAAGGCCAATGCGCAGCTCGCCGACATGACCGACAGGCCGGTCCGCTGGATGATCGACGATGCGCAGAAATTCACCGCGCGCGAGGTGCGGCGCGAGCGGCGCTATGCGGGGATCATGCTCGATCCGCCCAAGTTCGGGCGCGGGCCGACCGGCGAGGTGTGGCGTCTCGAGGAAGGGCTGCCGGGGCTGATCGCCGATTGCGTGCTGCTGCTGGATGCCGAATCGAAATTCCTCGTGCTCACCGTCTATGCGGTGCGGATGTCGGCGTTGGCGATCGCGGAACTGTTGCGGCAGGCCACCGCGCATCTCGGCGGCCATGTCGAGGCCGGCGAGATGGCGGTGCGCGAGGAAGCCCGCGGGCTGCTGCTCCCCACCGCGATCTTTGCACGGTGGCGAGCCGGTTAGCTCAGTAGACCAGGATCTGCCCCTGCATGCCCGAGGCGGCATCGAGCGCCACCGAGGATGACAGGCCGAACGGCTCGGCCAGCGTCGGCGTGACGCGGAACGCGACGGTGGTGTGCGCGGGGACGCTGATCAGGCCCTGGTGGATCGCCTGGTCGCCGCCGCCGTCCGGAGAAATTTCGGCATTGCCGAAGAAGCCCTTGCTGTCGAAATTATGGCCGGTGCCGTCGCGGTTGACGAGCAGGATGCGGTAACGCTGGCCGCGGTTGAGCCGGATCACCCGCGGATGAAAGCGGCGATCGGCCATCACGATGGTGACGGTCGTGATCCTGGCGGCGGTTCGCGGCTGCGCGGCGACGGTGGGTGCGGCGACGGCGAAGGCCAGCGTGGCGGCGAGGGGAAAGAAACGCATCGAAAATTGCTCCAGATCATCCATCACGAAGCGTGCGTAACGCCGCACCCGCGGCAAAGGGTGCGCCGAAGGTAAGTAGCAGCGCGGTCGCGGCGAGCAGCTTGAGCGCGGAGGCGTCGCCGGGGATCAGCGCGCCCGCGCCGAAGATCAGCAGCGGGACGGCGAGCGGCAGCAGCACGAGTCCGGCGAGCGCGCCCGCGCCGCGCAGGCCGACGGTCAGGGCGGCGACGGTGACGCCGAGTGCGGCCAATGCCGGCGTGCCGATCGCGAGCCCCGCCTCGAGCCGCCCGAGCGTCGCGCCGCCAAGCCCGAGCAGCGCCGCGCCGGGCAGCGCCGCGATCATCAGCGGCGGCCCGAAGCCCAGCCAATGCGCGGCGATCTTGGCCGCGGCGACGCTTTCGTCGGCGATGCCGCGCACCGCATATTGATCGAGCACGCCCGCATCGGCATCGGGCGCGACGAGCCGCTCGATCGGCAGCAGCGCGGCGAGCAGCGCCGCCAGCCACAGCATCCCGCCGCCCGCGCCGGCAAGTAGCTTGGCGTCGGGCCCGACCGCGAACGGGAACAGCGTCGCGGCGATCAGGAAGAAGGCGACGGGGAGACCTGCCGCGCGCAGCCCGCGCGATGCGTCGCGACGGATGAGGGCGAGGATCATAATGTTCCCCGGCGAACGCCGGGGCCCAGGCCCCACCTTGAGGCGGGCGCCCCGCTCCCCATGAGTTCCGGGCCTGGGCCCCGGCTTTCGCCGGGGAACACGAAGCGGCGCGCATTCTCCAGCGGCAGCGGCAGATGCGTCGCGGCGAGCACCGCGCCGCCGCCTGCGCGATGCGTTGCCATCGCCGCGCCGAGCCGCTCGATCCCTTCGGCATCGAGCCCGTTGGCGGGCTCGTCGAGCAGCCACAGCGGCGCGCCGCTCGCGATCGTCCGCGCGATCGCGGCGCGACGGCGCTGGCCGGTCGAGAGGTAGCGGACGGGCACGCGCGCGAGGTGCGCGATCCCCATCGTCGTCATCGCAGCGTCCGGTTCCGTGCCGTCGAGCGCCGCCCAGAAGCGCAGCACCTGGCCGAGCGTCCGCTCGCCATCCAGAGCGGCGGCCTCGCCCAGCCACGCCACCGACGCGGTCCGCTCGACCGTTCCCGCCGCGGGGCGCAACAGACCCGCCGCGATCCGCAGCAGGCTCGACTTGCCGATGCCGTTGGGCCCAGTGACGACCAGCGCCTCGCCGGCTGCCAGCGTCAGGTCGAGCCGCTCGAACAGCAGGCGGTCGCCGCGCAGGCAGGCGACGTCGCGCAGTGCCAGTATCACGGGAATGTTTGACGGCGGATCATCACGCGGCGACAGTAGGCAGGCCGCGCGTCGGGCGCCAGCGGGAGCGATATGGATCAGCACGGCCGACCAGCTTATGGCCCCGAAGTGCGCTTCGAGCACGTCACCAAGCGCTTCGCGGGGGTCGATGCGGTGGCGGGCGTCGACGTCACGATCGCGGGCGGCCAATTCGTCGCGCTGGTCGGCGGATCGGGCGCGGGCAAATCGACGCTGCTGCGGATGGTCAACCGGCTCGAGGTGCCGAGCGAAGGCCGCGTCACGATCGACGGGCGCGACGTCGCGGAGGGCCCGGCGCCGTTGCTGCGGCGCAAAATCGGCTACGTCTTCCAGTCGATCGGGCTGATGCCACACATGTCGGTCGCCGAGAATATCGCGCTGGTGCCGCGGATCGCGGGCGATCCCGCGCCCGATGTCGCAGCGCTGCTCGAGATGGTCGATCTGCCCCCAGCGCTGGGCCAGCGTCCGCCGGACGCGTTGTCGGGCGGGCAGCGCCAGCGCGTCGGCGTCGCGCGGGCGCTGGCGACGGGAGCGAAGCTGATGCTGCTCGACGAACCGCTCGGCGCGCTCGATCCGGTGACGCGCGACGGCATCGGGCAACGCTACCGCGATCTGCACGAGCGGCTCGGCCTCACCAGCATCATGGTGACGCACGACATGGCGGAGGCGCTGCTGCTCGCCGATCGGGTGATCGTGATGGCCAAGGGGCGCGTCGTCGGCGACGCGACGCCGGGCCAGATGCTGGCGGGCAAGGCCGGGGCGGAGGCGGACGCCTTGGTCGCGGTCCCCGCGCGCCAGGCGCAGGCGATCGAGGCGCTGAGGGGATGAGGGCCATCCGTTTTCGCATCCCCTTCCTTGCCCCCCTCCCTGAAAGGGAGGGGCTGGGGGTGGGTTCCTCGCAGGATCACGCCGCGCCCGCCCCAGGCGAACCCACCCCCGCCCCCTCCCTTTCAGGGAGGGAAGGCCTATGACCGAAGTCCTCGGCCTCGCTGCGCATCATCTGCTGCTGTCGGCCGCGGCGCTGGGGCTCGCGCTGGTCATTGCGCTCCCACTCGGCCTCGTCGCCGCGCGCCGACCCAAGCTGGCCGCCGCCTCGCTGGGCGTCGCGGGCGTGATCCAGACCATTCCGGGCCTCGCGCTGCTCGCGCTCTTCTATCCGCTGCTGCTCGCGATCGGGCACGGGCTGCCCGCGCTGGGTTTCCTGCCGGCGTGGCTGGCGCTCGCGCTCTATGCGCTGCTGCCGATTCTGCGCAACGTCGTGGCGGGGCTGCGCGGGCTCGATCCCGGCGTGATCCAGGCCGCCGACGGGCTCGGCATGACCGCGTGGCAGCGGCTGCGGCTGGTCGAGGCGCCGCTCGCCGCGCCCGTGGTGATGGCGGGGATCCGCACCGCGACCGTCTGGACGATCGGCGCCGCGACGCTGGCGACCACGGTGGGCGCGTCGAGCCTCGGCAACCTGATCTTCTCGGGGTTGCAGTCGGAGGACTGGACGCAGGTGCTCACCGGCTGCCTCGCCTCCGCCTTGCTCGCGCTCGCCGCAGACGGCCTGCTCGCGCTGGTCGAGCGCGGGCTCGCGAAGCGCGAGCGCTGGTCGCTGATTCTCGGGGGGGCGGGCGTCGCGATCGGGCTGCTGCTCGCCTGCGCGCCGCTGTTCGGCGGGACGGGACAACGCGGCATCGTCGTCGGTGCCAAGAATTTCTCCGAACAGTTCATTCTCGCACGGCTGATCGGCGATCGGCTCGAACGCGCGGGCTATACCGTGAGCTATCGGCAGGGGCTCGGCTCGCAGGTCGCGCTGCACGCGCTCCAGCAGGGCGATATCGACGTCTATGTCGAATATTCGGGGACGATCTGGGCCGATGCGATGCACCGCACGGCGGTCGCGCCGCGCGCGCAGACGCTTGCCGGGATCGCTGATTACCTGCGCCCGAGCGGCGCATCGCTGGTCGGGCCGCTGGGCTTCGAGAACGCCTACGCGCTCGCGATGAAGAGGCCGGTGGCAGCGGCGCATCATGTCGCCGATCTGCAGGGGTTGGCGGCGGCGGCGCCGACGCTCGACCTGGGCGCCGATCTCGAATATCTGTCGCGGCCCGAATGGCGCGCGGTGCGGGACGGCTACGACATCCGCTTCGGCTCGACGCGCAACTACGCGCCGACCTTCATGTACCGCGCGCTCGAAAGCGGGCAGGTCGATGTCATTTCGGCCTTCTCGAGCGACGGACGGATCGCGGCGGACGATCTCGTCGTGCTCGGCGATCCCAAGCACGTCCAGCCGGGCTACGACGCGCTGCTGCTCGCCTCGGCGGCGCATGCGCACGACGCGCGCTTCCTCGCGGCGATCACGCCGCTGGTCGGCGCGATCCCGGTGGCGGCGATGCGCACCGCCAATTACATGGTCGATCGCGACACCGCGAAGGCGACCCCCGAGGCGGCAGCGCAATGGCTGGCAGCGAAGATCGGGCGCCAGTGATGGCCGAAATCGTCAACCTCAACCGTGTGCGCAAGGCGAAGGCGAAGCGCGCGGCGGGGAAGGCGGCGGAGGCCAACCGTGCGAAGTTCGGGCGGAGCAAGGCGGAGCGCGACGCCGAGGCGGCGGACAAGGCGCGCCGCGATGCGCTGTTGGATGGGGCGAAGCGGGAGGAATAATCGTCGCGCCCACCCCTCATCCCAGCGATACCCGGGACCCATGGATACGGTGCGTGGAGCGCATACGCTACGCCCGATGATAGGCGCAGCATCCCGGCAATCGACGCTGCGCGTATGGGTCCCGACTTCCGCCGGGATGACGGTTACAAAAAGAGGCGCGCTCAATACGCCAGCGCGCATCCATCCGCGCGCATTTCGCTCCCGGCCGCGTAGACCAACTGCCCGCCATCCGGCCGATACTCGACGCATTCGTAACGGCCGAAGCCGCCGTCGGGCTTGCCGATCGTCCAGCCGATGCCGGCGAGCGCCGCCTTAGTCGTCTCGGGCACGCCGCTCTCCAGCCGCAGCAGGCCGTTGGCAGGCAGTCCCGGCGAATCCTCGCCCATCGACTGCGACGAGCCTTCGTGGTGCCAGCGCGGCGAATCGCCCGCCGCCTGCACGTCGAGCCCGTAATCCTGCCGGTTGACGATGATCTGAGTCTGGCCCTGCGGTTGCATGTCGCCGCCCATCACGCCGAAGGCGAGCCACGGCACGCCGCCGCGCGTCGCGAAGCCGGGGATGATCGTCTGGAAGGGGCGCTTGCCCGGCGCGTAGATGTTGGGATGGCCGTCCTGCAGCGAGAAGAGCTGGCCGCGATCCTGGAACATGAAGCCGAGCCCGTCCGCCACCAACCCCGATCCCATGCCGCGGAAATTGGACTGGATCATCGACACCATCATGCCCGACGAATCGGCGCAGGAGAAATAGGTGGTGTCGCCGTGGCTCGGCGCCTGGCCCGGATGGACCGGGGTGAGGATGCGATCGGGCCGGATCAGCTTCACGCGCTCGGCGGCATATTCCTTCGAGATCAGCCACTCGACCGGCACCTTGGCGAAGCGCGGATCGGCGTAGTAGCGCGCACGATCCTCATAGGCGAGACGCTTGGCCTCGACCTGGAAGTGGATCGACTGCGGCGACTGGAAACCGACGCCGCGCATGTCGAAATGCTCTAGCATGTTGAGCATCTGCAGCGTCGCGATGCCCTGGGTGTTGGCGCCGAGCGCATGCACCGTCGTGCCGCGATAGTCGCTGGTGTAGGGCTCGACCCACTCGCTGTGGTGCGCCGCGAGGTCGGCGCGCGTCATCCAGCCGCCGATCCGCTTGAAATAGCGTTCGATCGTGTCGGCGATCGGGCCGTCGTAGAAGGCGTCCCGTCCGCCTGCAGCGATCATCCGGTAGGTGCGCGCGAGATCGGGGTTGCGGAAAATCTGCCCGGTCTGCGGTCCGGTGCCGCCGATCGCATAGGTGTGCATCGCGTTAGCGGTCTCCTCGACCCCCGCGCCGGGGCGGACGAACGCCTTCAAGTTGCCGCGGATATAGTAGGCGATGATCTCGGGGACGGGCGCGCCCTGCTCGCACAGGTGGATGGCGGGCTCGAACAGCTCGGCCCATTTGAGCTTGCCGTAGCGCTGGTGCAGCGTCCACCAGCCGTCGAGCACGCCGGGCACCGACACCGCGATCGCGCCCAAGGCGGGCAATGCGCCGTTCTTGCCACGGCTGCGCGCGATGTCGAGCGTCAGCGCGCGCGGGCTTTCGCCGGAGCCGGCTAGGCCCTGTACCTTCCTGGTCTTCGGGTCCCACACCATCGCGTAGCAGTCGCCGCCCAGCCCCGACGAGGTCGGTTCGAGGAAGCCCAGGCACGCGTTCATCGCGATCGCCGCATCCACTGCCGATCCGCCGCGCTTGAGCGTCTCGATCGCCGCCATCGTCGCGAGCGGCTGCGCCGAACCGGCCGCGCCATTGATCCCATAGACCGCCGAGCGCGACGCGAAGCTGGCGCCCACCGGACGATCGCCGGCATGGACGTCGGGGCGGATGTACCGGTCTGCACCCGCAGGCTCGAAGGGCAGCAGCGCCGACGTCTCGGGCGGCGGAGCGCCGCCCTGGCCGGGGCCCTTGGGCGTCTGCGCGAGCAACGGCGCCGCGATCGCGGCGGCGGGGATCGAGGCGATGAATTGTCTGCGGCGCAACGAGCGTCTCCCTATATTCCCCGAACACGACTGTTGCGTGCCGGGCAGGCGATGGCAACCGCCCGCGACCACACGCTTTTTTTCATGCCCGACCCTATCCGGGATCCAGAGCCGCGAACGGTCCCGCCCGAGGCTCTGGATCCCGAGCCGAGCCCGGGATGACGGCCCCTTGAAGCGATGCGACGGACCGCGCGTCAGGGGCGGAAGCCGACCCCCGTCAGTCTTTCCGCCGCCGCCCACAGCTTGCGCCCCGTTTCGGGATCGCACGCCTGCCTAGGGATCTTCGTGGGCCCCGGCGGTCCCTTGAGGCCGAACAACCCCGACGATCCGACATAGCCGCCCGATCGCATCGTCGGATCGGTCGCGGCGCGCAGCACGGGGAGTGCGCCCGCCGCCGCGGACTGGCTGAACAGATCGCCGAACACACCGATCACCGTGTCGCGCAGTGCGTTCTTGCCCATGCCGTTGGCGATCAGGTTGGTCCGCGCGAAGCCGGGATGCGCGGCGATGCTCGCGGCGCGCTGCTGCCGCTTGGCGAGCTCGATCGCGAACACCAGCATCGCGAGCTTGGTCTGCGAATAGACCGCCCACGGACTGTAGCGTGACTCGGCCATCAGATCGTCAAAGTCGATGACGCCGCGCGTCGCCGCGATGCTGGCGAGCGGGACGATGCGTCCGCCCTGCGGGATCAGCGGCCAAAGCCGGGCGGCGAGCGCGAAATGGCCGAGGAAGTTGGTGCCGAGCTGCATCTCGAAACCGTCCGTCGTGATCGCCCGCTTCGGCAGCGCCATCACGCCCGCGTTGAGGATCAGCATGTCGATCGGCGCGCCTTCCGCCAGCATCGCATCCGCGAACGCCTTGACCGAGCGGAGATTGGCCAGATCGAGCGCGCGCCATTCGGCGTTGCCGCCGACCGCCGCCGCCGCCGCGCGCCCCTTGGTTTCGTCGCGCGCCGCGACGATCACCCGGGCGCCGGCGCCCGCCAGCGCCCGTGCGGTCTCATAGCCTATGCCGCTGTTCGCGCCGGTCACGACCGCGAGGCGGCCGGTCTGCTCGGGGATATCGGCGATCGTCCAGCGGGTCATCGCTCACCTCGTTCATCGTGCAGTCGGCCATGCTGCGCCATCGCTGGTGATTATGCCAGCGGCTAGGGGCGCAATGCTTGGACGCCCGCCGGCAACGCGCTATCGCGAGGCGGAGCGTCGAAGGGGAATCGTATGCGTATCGCCGCAAGTCTGTCCGTATTGCTGCTGTCGTCGGCGGCTGCGATCGGCGCGCCGCCCGTAGCTGCGCCGACGCCCGCCCCGCCCCCGGCCGAGGCGCCGAACGACACGATCGTCGTGCAGGGCCAGAACGTCGTCGCGCCGATACCCGGCGGGCCGATCTTCATCAGCCCGATGGGCGAACCCTTTCACGGCGAAGGCGGCGTGTCGGGCGGCGAACTCTGGTTCCGCAAGGCCGACGCCAATCGCGACAACAGGATCACGCCCCCGGAATTCCAGGCCGACGCGCTGCGCTTCTTCGCGACGCTCGATACTGATCACGACGGCGAGATCGGGCCCGACGAGATCGAGCATTACGAAAGCGACGTCGCGCCCGAAATCCGCGTGATGAGCACGTACGGCGATCCCGAACTCGCCAAGACCGACGGCGATGGCAACGTCACCGATCCGCCCTATCCGACGCGGCTGGGCGCCGGGCGCTACGGCTTCCTCGACACGCCCGAACCGGTGGTCACCGCCGACGTCAATTTCGATCGCGCGATCACGCGGTCCGAATTCGCGCAGACCGCGATCAAGCGGTTCAAGCAGCTCGATACCAACGGCGACGGCGTGATCACGCGCGACGACCTGCCCAAGCTTGATGCGCATCCCGGGCGAATCCACCACGCCCATTCGAAGGCGCCGATCCCCGATTCGGGTGGCTGATCAGCCCGGCTGCTTGCCGTCGAGCATCGCGATGATGCCGGAGAAGTCTTTGGCCGCGTTCCCGCCATTGGCGAAGGCCTGGTAGAGAGCCTCGGCTGCAGCGCCCATCGGCACCGACGCGTCGACGCCCTGGGCGGCTGCCATTGCGAGCTTCAGATCCTTGAGCATCAGTCCTGCTGCGAAGCCGCCTTCGTAGCCGCGATCAGCCGGGCTTTCGGGGCCGACGCCGGGCAGTGGGCAATAGGACGTCAACGACCAGCTCTGGCCCGACGCCTTCGACGCGATATCGTAGAATTTCTTGGGATCGAGCCCGAGCCGCAGCGCCAGCGCCAGCGCCTCGCAGGTTGCGATCATCTGGCTGCCCAGGATCATGTTGTTGCAGATTTTAGCCGCTTGGCCCGCACCTGCGTCGCCGGCGTGGATCACCGCCTTGCCCATCCTTGCAAGGATCGGCTCGGCCTTGGCGAACGCGGCCTCGGGCCCGCCGACCATGAAGGTGAGCGTGCCGCCATTGGCCGCCGCGATCCCGCCCGAGACGGGCGCATCGACCATCTCGAACCCCCTGGCGGCGGCATCGGCAGCGACGGCGCGCGCCGTGGCGACGTCGATCGTCGAGCAATCGAGGAACAGCGTGCCGGGTTTGGCGGCAGTAAAGATCTGCTCGGCATAGACCTGCGCGACATGCTTGCCGGCGGGCAGCATGGTGACGACGGCGTCGACGTCGGTGCCGGCCTGGGCGGCGGTCGTCGCGGTCGCGCAGCCGCCTTCTTCGGCACGCGCGAGCGCGGTCTCGGCGAGATCGAACGCGATCACCTCGTGCCCGGCCTTCGCCAGATTGAGCGCCATGCCGCCGCCCATATTGCCGAGGCCGATGAAACCGATCTTCGCCATTCTAGCCTCCTAGTCGCCATCCTGACGGGGTCAGGATCCAGACGCGCGGCACTCGATGCAGAGACGCTGCGCGTCTGGATCCTGAACCAAGTTCAGGATGACGCCGCTATATCCTCAGCGCCCCGTCCACTCGCCCGGCCGCTTCGCAACGAACGCCGCCATACCTTCGGCCTTGTCGTCGGTCGCGCAGATGCCGTTGAACAGCCGGCGTTCGTAGTTGAGCCCGGTCGCGAGCGTCGTCTCGAACGCCTGCGCCACCGCCTCCTTGTTGGCCATGATCGCGAGCGGCGGCATCGCCGCGATCGTCCGCGCAAGCTTGAGCGCCTCGTCGATCAGCGTGTCGGCGGGCACGACGCGGCTGACCAGCCCCGATCGCTCGGCCTCCTCGGCGCCCATCATCCGGCCGGTGAGGCACATCTCCATCGCCTTGGACTTGCCGACCGCGAGCGTCAGCCGTTGCGATCCGCCCATGCCGGGGATCACGCCGAGCTTGATCTCGGGCTGGCCGAACTTGGCGGTGTCGGCGGCGAGGACGATGTCGCACATCATCGCGACCTCGCAACCGCCGCCGAGCGCGAAGCCCGCGACCGCCGCGACGATCGGCTTTCGCGTACGCGCGAACGTCTCCCAGCCGTGGAAGAAATTCTCGGCGAACATCGCGGAGAAGCCCTTCTCCTGCATCTCCTTGATGTCGGCGCCGGCGGCGAACGCCTTCTCGCTGCCGGTCAGCACCATGCAGTGCTGTGTCGCGTCGGCATCATAGGCGCGGGTGACCGCGATCAGATCGGCGAGCACCTGCGTGTTGAGCGCGTTTAGCGCCTGCGGGCGGTTGATGCGGACCAGCGTGACCGCATCGTGCCGCTCGACGAGCAGCGTTTCGTAATCGCTCATTGCTTCATCATCTCCCGCGCGACGATCATGCGCATGACTTCGTTGGTGCCTTCGAGGATGCGGTGGACGCGCAGGTCGCGCCAGAAGCGCTCGATCGGATAATCCTGCAGATAGCCATAGCCCCCGAACATCTGCAGCGCGCGGTCGACGACCGACGAGCCCATGTCGGTCGAGAGGCGCTTGGCCATCGCGGCGAACTTGGTCTTGTCATGCGCGCCCGCGCTGACCTTGGCGGCGGCCACATAGAGCAGCGCGCGCGCCGCCTCCAATTCGGTCGCCATGTCGGCGAGCACGAACTGCGTGTTCTGGAAGTCGATGATGCGCTGGCCGAACTGGCGGCGATCCGTCGTGTAGCGCTGCGCCTCGTCGAGGCAGCGCTGCGCGCCGCCGAGCGAGCAGGCGCCGATGTTGAGCCGCCCGCCGTCGAGGCCGGACATCGCGATCGAGAAGCCCTGTCCTTCCGCGCCGACGAGGTTTTCGGCGGGCACCCGCACGCCGTCGAAATTGATCTGCGCGGTCGGTTGCGAATGCCAGCCGAGCTTCTTCTCGAACCCGCCGAAGTTGACGCCGGGCATGTCTTTCTCGATGACGAGGCAGGAGATGCCCTTGGGGCCGTCGGCGCCGGTGCGGACCATCACGACGTAGATCTCGTTCTCGCCGCCGCCCGAGATGAACGCCTTCGATCCCGTGACGACATAGTCGTCGCCGTCGCGCACCGCCTTGGTCTTGAGCGCGGCGGCATCCGATCCCGATCCGGGTTCGGTGAGGCAATAGGAGCCGATCCGCTCGCACGTCACCATGCTGGGCAGATACCTGGCCTTCACGGTGTCGCTGCCGAAGCTGTCGATCATCCACGACGCCATGTTGTGGATCGAAATGAACGCGCTGGTCGAGGGGCAGCCATAGGCCATCGCCTCCATGATCAGCGCCGATTCGAGCCGTCCTAGCCCGATCCCGCCGCTGGCTTCCGAGACATAGATCGCCCCGAAGCCGAGTTCTGCTGCCGCCTTCACCGTGTCGCGCGGGAAGATGTGCTTCTCGTCCCACTCCGCGGCATGCGGGGTGATCGCGTCGGCGGTGAACTTGCGCGCAAGATCCTGGATCTCGCGCTGATCGTCGGTGAGGTCGAATTGGGTGGTCACTTGTCTTTCCATCCTCTTCCGTCATGCTGACGGAGGTCAGCATCCAGACGCGCTACGCCCGATGATCGAACGCCAGCCTTGCGTCTATATCCTCGCCAGCGGCCGACATGGCACGCTGTATATCGGCGTTACGTCCAACCTGATCGGTCGGCTTCTCCAGCATCGCGCCGGTGGATTTCCCGGCTTCACGTCACGATACCATGTGCATCGGCTCGTTCACTACGATGTCGCCGACACGATGGAAGCCGCCATCTTGCGCGAGAAGCAGCTCAAGCGTTGGCATCGCGACTGGAAGGCCGCACTGATCGAACGCACCAATCCGTTGTGGGAGGATTTGTCGGTAAACCTCGGCCTTCCGCCCTTCCCGTCATCCTGACGAAGGTCAGGATCCAGACACGCAGCACAAAAGGAGCGAGGTTGCGCGTCTGGATGCTGAACCAAGTTCAGCATGACGAAGAAAGAAGGAAGTGACCATCTCACCCCATCGTCGGGATGACGAAGCTGCTGTCGCCCTGCACCGAGCCATCGGGCCAGCGGCCGGTGACCGTCTTGACCTTGGTCCAGAACTTGACGCCTTCCATGCCGTGCTGGTTGGTGTCGCCGAACGCCGAGCGCTTCCAGCCGCCGAAGCTGTGATACGCGACCGGCACCGGGATCGGCACGTTGATGCCGACCATCCCGACATTGACCCGGCTCGCGAACTCGCGCGCGGCGTGGCCGTTGCGCGTGAAGATCGCGACGCCGTTGCCGTACTGGTGCATCGAGGGCAGCGCGACCGCTTCGTCGAAATCCTTGGCGCGGACGATCTGGAGGACGGGACCGAAGATCTCTTCCTTGTAGGTCGTCATGTCGGTGGTGACGTGATCGAACAGCGTCGGCCCGACGAAGAAACCTTCCTCATGCCCCTGCAGCGTGAAGCCGCGGCCGTCGACGACGAGCTCGGCGCCTTCGTCGACGCCCATCTGGATGTAGTTCTCGATCTTCGCCTTGTGCGCGGCGGTGACGACGGGGCCGTAATGCGCGTCCTTGTCGGTCGAGACGCCGACGCGCAGCGCCGCGATCGCGGGGATGAGCTTGGCGCGCAGTCGCTCGGCAGTGTCCTCGCCGACCGGGACGACGACGGGAAGCGCCATGCAGCGCTCGCCCGCGCTGCCGAATGCCGCGCCCGAGAGATCGGCGACGACCTGGTCGAGATCGGCATCGGGCATCACGATGCCGTGGTTCTTGGCGCCGCCCATCGCCTGGACGCGCTTGCCCGCCGCGACGCCGCGCGAATAGACATAATGCGCGATGTCCGACGAGCCGACGAAGCTCACCGCGCCGATCGCGGGATGATCGAGGATCGCGTCGACCATCTCCTTGTCGCCGTGGACCACCTGCAGGATGCCCGCGGGCAGCCCCGCCTCGAGGAACAGCTCGGCGAGCATGTTGGGGACGGTGGGATCGCGCTCGGAAGGCTTCAGGATGAACGCGTTGCCCGTCGCGATCGCGACGCCCGACATCCACAGCGGGATCATCGCGGGGAAGTTGAACGGGGTGATGCCGGCGCCGATGCCGAGCGGCTGGCGGAAGCTCCACACGTCGATGCCGGGGCCGGCGCCGAGCGTGAACTCGCCCTTGAGGATGTGCGGGATGCCGCAGCAGAACTCGATCACCTCGAGCCCGCGCTGGATGTCTCCTTTCGAATCGGCGATCACCTTGCCGTGTTCGGACGACAGCGCGTGCGCGAGCTTCTCCATGTCGCGCTCGACCAGTTCCTTGAACTTGAACATCACGCGTGCGCGGCGTTGCGGGTTGGTCGCGGCCCAGCCGGGCTGCGCGGCTTGCGCGGCGGCGACGGCGCGATCGAGATCGGCTTGGCCGCCGAGCGCGACACGCTTCTGCACCTGGCCAGAATTGGGATCGAAGACGTCGGCGAACCGAGCGGATGTCGTGGCGCCGTCGTCGCCGGCGATCCTGTGACCTACTTCGAGCATCGATGCCTCTCCTTGCCGTTTGAACCCCCTTCGGCCTATGCGTTCGCGCCGGCAAGCCCGCCCTTTTGCATATCGGACCCGCGATTGTGCAGCTAGCGATGAACTGGGACGATCTGCGCATCTTCCTCGCGCTGGCGCGGGCGGGAACGCTTGCGGGCGCCGCGCGCGGCGCCGGCCAGGACGCCACGACGGTGGCGCGTCGCGTCGCGCGGCTCGAACAGGCGCTGGGGCTCACGCTGTTCGAACATGGCGCGACCGGGCAGACGCTGACCGAAGGCGGCCACCGATTACTGGCGCAAGCCGAAGCGATGGAGGCGGGCGCGCGTGCGGTGCAGCAGCAGGCCGAAGCCGGCGCCGGGCTCGGCGGCACGATCCGGGTCAGCGTGTCCGAGGGCTTCGGCACCGGCTTCGTCGCGCCTCGGCTGGCGGGCTTCGCCGAGCGTCATTCCGGCGTTGCGGTCGACCTGGTCGCGTCGACCGGCTTCCTCAATCCGTCGCGGCGCGAGGCCGACGTCGCGATCATGCTCGCGCGGCCGCGCGGTGGCCCGTTGATCGCCGCCAAGCTCACCGACTATCGGCTCGGCGTCTACGCCGCCGACGCCTATCTCGCCGCGCACGGCCCGGTCGCGGACATCGATGCACTGACCCGGCAGCGGCTGGTCGGCTACGTTCCCGATCTGATCTACGCGCCCGAACTTCGCTATCTCGCCGAAGTCGACGAGCGGCTCGAGCCCGCGATCCGCTCGTCGAGCATCACCGCGCAGAGTCGGCTGATCGCGAGCGGTGCGGGCTGCGGCATCCTGCCCTGCTTCCTGGGCGACGCGACGCCGGGGTTGGTGCGGTTGCTACGCGGCGAGGTCGCGATCGAACGCGGCTTCTGGCTGGTCGTGCACCGCGACATGCGCCGCGTCGCACGCGTCGAGGCGTTCATCGTCTGGCTGCGCGAGGAGGTGGCGGCGGCACAGGCGCTGCTGCTCGGGCGCGAGGTGCAACCCGCTTGATCCCGATTGCACTTGTGTTCGCCGCGCGCGGAAGGGATGAGCGGACGATGGTATCCGGGGGCTGCGCATGGGCATGAAGATCGATGCCGAAGCCATGCTGTTCTCGCTCAAATGCTTCGCCGCCGCGATGCTCGCTTATTATGTCGCGCTTAGCATCGGACTGACCCGCCCCTATTGGGCGGTGACGACGGCCTACATCACCGCGCAGCCGCTTGCCGGGGCGGTGCTGTCGAAGGCGGTGTTCCGCGCGGGCGGCACGATCCTCGGCGCGGCCGCCGCGGTCGTGCTGGTGCCGACCTTCGTCAACGAGCCGCTGGTGCTCGCCTTCGCGCTCGCGCTGTGGCTGGGGCTGTGTCTCTATATCGCGCAGCTCGATCGCACGCCGCGCGCCTACACATTCCTGCTTGCAGGCTATACCGCGAGCATCATCGGTTTCCCAAGCGTCGACGTGCCCGGCACGATCTTCGATACCTCGATCCTGCGCGTGCAGGAGATATTGATCGGCATCGTCGCCGCCGCCTTCGTCCACGGCGTGATCTTTCCGCGCACCGTCACCGCGCGGCTGTACCAGCGGATCGACGCGATCCTGCTCGACGCCGAGCGCTGGTCTCGCGGATCCTTGTTGCGCGACCGGCCCGGCACGCTCGCCAAGGAGCGCAGCGGGCTGGCGGTCGGGCTGGCCGAACTCCTGCAGCTGTCGGTGCATCTGCCGTTCGACACCGCGCGCATCCTGCCGCGCGTGCGCACGGTGCGCGCGCTCGAGGATCAGCTGTCGATGATGCTGCCGCTGGCGAGCACGGTCGAGGACCGGATCGACGCGCTCGCCGCGACCGAGGGCGGCATGCCCGCGGATGTCGCCGCGTTGCTCGATCGCACCGGGGCATGGCTGGACGGGGGCGTCCGCGAAGCCGATCGCGATGCCACCGCGCAGGCGCTGCTGGACGACGCGCAGGCGCTCGAACCCGTGCCGCACGAGCCGGGGCCGGTGTGGCGCGAGATGCTGCTGTTCAGCCTGTTGTCGCGCCTGCAGGAGCTGATCGTCACGCACCGCGACGCGCGCGATCTGCGCGATCAGATACGTTCGCCGAGCGTCCGGGCGATCTCGCCGCATGTCGGTGCGCTGGTCGATCGCGCGGGCAGCCGCGCGCTCCACCGCGATCACGGCATCGCGATGCGCACCGCGCTGGGCACGATCGCGACGATCATGCTCGGCAGCGCCTTCTGGATCGCGACCGCCTGGGATCAGGGTGCGGGCGCGGTGCTGATCGCGGGCGTCGCCTGCGCGCTGTTCGGCGCGGCGGACAATGCCGCACAGCAGATCACCACCTTCATGGTCGGCGCCATCGTCGGCATCGTGATATCGGCCGCCTATGCCTTCGCGATCATGCCGCGCGTCACCGATTTCGTGATGCTCGCAGCCGTGCTCGCGCCCGCGCTACTGGTGATCGGATCGGCGCTGGCGCGCCCCGCGCTGGGGCTGCCCGCGCTCGGATCGATCGTCGGCTTCGTCAACACGGTCGGGCTCGGCGCGACGTTCAGCGCGGATTTCGGCAGCTTCATCAACGGCGCGGTCGGGCTGATCGCGGGAATCGTCTTTTCCGGGTTGTGCGTGAAGCTGTTCCTCACCGCCGGCCCCGGCAGCCTGATCGCGCGACTGGTCCGCGGCGGCTGGCGCGACGTCGCGCGGCGCGCGCGCGGCAATGCGCCCGATACCGGGCGATGGATGGCGCGGATGCTCGATCGGATCGGGCTGCTGGCGCCCCGGCTCGCGCAACAGCGGGCCGATCCCGACCGTCCGCTGCTCGATGCGCTGCTCGATCTGCGGATCGGCTATGTCTCGGGCGAGCTCGCCGCGCTACGGGGGGCGATGACGACCGACGAAGAGGCGCCGGTGAGCGAGACGCTCGCCGAGATCGCGCGCTATTTCGGGCGCAGCGATCCGAATTCGTCCGATCCCTTGCCTGCGGCGTTGCTCGACGGCATCGATCGCAGCGTCGGCGCCTTCGCGCACGATCCGGTGCGCGAGCGTCGCCGCGCGGGATTATTGCTGCTCACCAGCCTGCGCCGCAACCTGTTCCCGGCAGCCCCACCGTGGCAGGCCGCGGCATGATCGGACGCGGCATGATCGGTTCGGTATGATCGGCGAGGTCTCGATCTTCGGGGTCTATGTGCCTGCGCTGCTGCTGCTCACGGTGCTGGCGATCATATTGACCGGCCTGCTCGCGACGCTGCTGCAGATCATCGGCTTCTACCGGCTCGTCGCCTATCGGCCGCTGGTCGATCTCGCGATGTTCGTCTTCCTGCTCGGCCTGCTCGCGCTGGCGACAGCCCCCTTTGGACCGACCGCCGCATGAATCGCATCCTCTCCTCCGTCGCCCGCTGGGCGGTGACGCTGATCCTCGTCGCGCTCGCGATCCTCGTCGCGATCCTGCTGTGGCGCCGCTACGAGACCGATCCATGGACGCGCGACGGCCACGTCTATGCCGACGTGGTGCGCGCCTCGTCCGATGTCGGCGGGCTGGTCACCGAGGTCGATGTCCACGACAACCAGCGGGTCGCCAAGGGGCAGTTGCTGTTCGTCGTCGATCGCCCGCGCTACGAGGATGCGCTGGCGCAGGCCGACGCCGCGATCCTGAGCGCGCGTGCCACGCTCGATCAGGCGCGCCGCGTCGCCAGGCGCGATCGTGCGCTCGGTGATCTCGTCGCGACCGAAGCCCGCGAGGAGGACGACGCCAAGGTCGAGACCGCCGCCGCCGCGCTCCAGCAGCAGATCGCCGCGCGCGGCACCGCGGCGCTCAATCTCGAGCGCACCGCGGTCCGCGCCAGCGTCAACGGCTTCGTCACCAATCTCGCGCTGCGCCCGGGCGACTATCTCGCCGCGGGCAGCCAGGGGCTCGCGATGATCGATCTCGATTCGATCCGCGTCGAGGCGTATCTCGAGGAGACAAAGCTCCGCCACATCCGCGTCGGCGACCATGCGCGGATGCGGCTGATGGGCGATGCGCACGACATGATCGGCCACGTCCAGAGCATCGCGGGCGGCATCGCCGACGATCAGCGCACCACCACCGCCAACCAGCTGCCGCAGGTCAACCCGACCTTTTCCTGGGTGCGGCTCGCGCAGCGCATTCCGGTGCGCATCCACGTCGACCGGATGATGCGCGGCACGCGGCTGATCACGGGCCGGACGGTAACCGTCACCATCTTCCCGCCGCGCGATCGTCGGGGCCATTATCTGCACGAGAACCAGCCGTGAGGCGTTCGCCGCGACGCCTACCCCCCTCCCTGAAAGAGCGTCAGGTGAACCGCGCGCCGCGCGGTTCAGGTCAGGCCTGGGGCCTGACCGACCTGACGCTGGGCTGGGGTTGGGTTCGCCTGGGGCGGGCGGAGCGCGATCTTCAAACGAATCCACCCCCGACCCCTCCCTTTCAGGGAGGGGAGAAGTGCTGGGCG
>CAXTVK010000021.1:21585-32531 GCA_964247655.1 uncultured Sphingomonadaceae bacterium
TCAAACGAATCCACCCCCGACCCCTCCCTTTCAGGGAGGGGAGAAGTGCTGGGCGTCCGCGTCCCTCGCGCTCGTTCTCGCCGGCTGCACCGCGGGACCGAACTACCGCATCCCCGACAGCGCCGCCGCGGTCGCGCCCGCCGCCAACGGCGCGTTCGTCAACAGCGTCGAACCCGCCTTCTCGGGCGCGCCGTTGCCCGCGCGTTGGTGGCATCTCTACGACGATCCGCGGCTCGACGCCTATATCCAGGAGGCGCTCGCGGCGAACACCGATCTGCGTGCCGCCGACGCCAATCTGCGCCGCGCGGCGTTCGCGATCCGCGAGGCGCAGGCGGCGCGCACGATCGGCACGACGCTCTCGGGCCAGGCCGAGCAGACGCGGCTGGGCGGGATCGACGCGCTCGATGCGGCGGGCTCCAGCTATGCGCTGGGCGCGGGGCTCAGCTATCCGCTCGATCTGGCGGGCGGGATCCGGCGATCGATCGAGGCGGCGCGCGCCGATGCGCAATCGGTCGAGGCGACGCGCGACCAGGTTCGCGTCACGGTCGCGGCGTCGGTCGCGCGCAATTATGTCGGCGTCTGCTCGGCGAACCGCTCGATCGCGGCGGCCGAGCATGTCGTCGCGGTCCAGCGCACCACGCTGCGCGCGATCACCCGACTGTTCCGCGGCGGTCGCGACACCGCGTTCGACGTTACGCGCGCGCAGGCCGCGGTCGATCAGAGCCTCGCCACCATCCCGACGATCGTCGCCGAGCGCCAGGCCGGGCTCTACGCGATCGCCGCGCTGATGGGGCGCCCCACCACCAATTTTCCGCGCGAACTGATCGACTGCCCGGCACCACCCGAGATCGCCCGGCCGCTGCCGATCGGCGATGGCGCCGCACTGATCCGCAGGCGCCCCGACATCCGCGCCGCCGAGCGCAACCTTGCCGCCGCCACCGCCTCGATCGGCGTCGCGACCGCGGCGCTCTATCCGCAGGTCAGCCTCGGCGCGGCGCTCGGCATCGCGGGGCCGTTCTCGGCGTTCGGCACATCGGCGAGCTGGGGCGGCAATATCGGGCCGATGGTGTCGTGGAGCTTTCCCAACCAGATCGCGGCGCGCGCGCGCATCTCGGAGGCGGGCGCCGCCGCCGAAGCCGCCTCCGCGCGGTTCGACGGCGCGGTGCTCACCGCGCTCCAGCAGACCGAGACCGCGCTCTCCGCCTATGCGCGCGAGATCGAGCACGACCGCGCGCTCGCCCGCGCGCGAGACAGCGCGGCGAAGGCGGTCGATCAGGCCAATCGGCTGTTCACCTTCGGCCGCACCGACCTGCTCTCGCTGCTGACCGTGCAGTCCAACCTCGCCACCGCCGAGACCGCGCTCGCCGCGAGCCAGGCGACGCTCGCCGACGATCAGATCGACGTCTTCCTCCAGCTCGGCGGCGGCTGGGAGGACCAGGCGCCGATTCCCTCGACCGCACCGCATCTCAAGGGTGCGCTCAAGACGGTGCCCGAGGTGGGATCGCCCGAGCCGCGCTGATCTTGCGTGCGCGTGACGGGGCCGTCTCGTCATCCCAGCGCAGGCTGGGATCTCGTGTGGCGGGCGCGGCGGCGGTTTCGAGAGATCCCAGCCTGCGCTGGGACGACGGGCAGGAGCGTCAGCCCCTCTTCCCGCCGCCGACCTCCGCCGCGCTGACCCGCGCCAGCGCCTCGCACTCGATCTGGCGCAGTTCGGCGAGCGTCTGCTCGATCGCGGCGCGGTGCTGCTCGAGTTCGTCGGCGCGTTCGCGCACGCGGTCGGCGAGCGCGCGCATCTGCTCGATATGCTGCGGATCGGCATCGTAGAGATCGAGGAAGGTCTGAATCTCGCGCAGCGAGAAACCGAGCCGCTTGCCGCGCAGGATAAGCTGCATCCGGCCCAGCTCGCGGCGCGTGTAGATCCGCGTGGTGCCGACGCGGCGCGGCTCGATCAGGCCCTTGTCCTCGTAGAAGCGCATCGTGCGTGTCGAGATGCCGAGTTCGGTGGCGATCTGCTGGATGCCCGTCAGGTCGTCCCACTCGATCTCGGATGATGCCGCCGCGCCCCCCGGCTCAGCCATTGGCCTTGGCCTGCTCTTCGGCGACGAGCTCCTTCTTGGAAAGCTTGCCGATCAGCGTCTTGGGTAGCTCGTCGCGAATTTCGATCGCGCGCGGCATCTCGATCTTGTTGAGCTTGTCCTTGAGGAAGTCGAGCAGTTCGGCGGGCGTCGTCTTCTGGCCCTCGGCGAGTTTGACGAACGCCTTGGGCGCCTGGCCGCGATATTCGTCGGGAATGCCGATCACGATCGCCTCGGCGATCGCGGGATGCTCGTACAGCGCCTCCTCGATCGTGCGCGGATAGACGTTGAACCCGCTCGCGATGATCAGGTCCTTCTGGCGATCGACCAGGAAGAGATAGCCGTCGGCGTCGAGATAGCCGATGTCGCCGGTGCGCAGCGCGCCGTCGACGAACACCTCGGCATCGGCGTCGGGGCGGTTCCAATAGCCCTTCATCACCTGCGGCCCGCGCGCGCAGATCTCGCCGCGCTCGCCGGTCGGCATCAGCTTGGTCGGGTCCTCGAGATCGCGGATCTCGATGATCGTGCCGGGGAAGGCCGGCCCCGCGCTATTGTCCTTGGGCGGCTTGTCGAGCGGGTTGCACGTGATGATCGGCGACGCTTCCGACAGGCCGTAGCCCTCGACGAGCGGCGTGCCCGTGCGCTGCTCGTAGCGCTGGCGCGTCTCGAACGGCAGCGGCGCTCCGCCCGAGATCGAGCGCTCGATCGTCGCGAGCTTGGCGAAATCCTTGTCGGAGAGCTTGTTGATCGCGCCGTAGATCGTCGGCACTCCGTAGAAGGTCGTGCACTTGGTGCGCGCCACGGCGGCGAGCGTCTGCTGCATGTCGAAACGCGGCAGCAACACGAGCTCGGCGCCGTTGTCGATCCCGTAGTTGAGGATGCTGGTCAGCGCGAAGACGTGGAACATCGGCAGGATGCCGATGATGCGCTGCTGCGCGTTCGGATCGACCTGGTTGGCGATGAACGCCGCCATCTGCGCGCAATTGGCGGTGAGGTTGGCGTGCGTCAGCATCGCCGCCTTTGGCTCGCCGGTGGTGCCGCCGGTATATTGCAGCACCGCGACGTCGCCGGGGGCGACCTTGGCGGGGGCGGGCTTGCCGGCGTTCGCGACCAATGCGTCGAAGCGGACGTGCAGCGCGTCGCGGGGGATCGCGGCGATGTCCTTGCGCTTGAACAGCCGGTAGAGGATCGACTTGATCGGCGGCAGCGCGCCCGCGATCGGGCAGACGATCAGCTTGGCGATGCCGGTCTCGCGGCTGACCTTGCTGACGCGGCCGAGAATGTCGGGGATGTCGCAGGTCGCGACGACGGTGGCGCCCGAATCCTTGATCAGGTGCGTCAGCTCGCGCTCGACATAGAGCGGGTTCATGTTGACGACGATGCCGCCGACCCGGAGCGTCGCGAAATAGAGAATGACGTAATAGGGCGTGTTGGGTAGGCACAGCCCGACGCGGTCGCCGGGCTTGACGCCGAGATCCTGCAGTCCGCGCGCCGCCTTCTCGACCAGCGCGCCGAGTTCGGCGTAGCGCGTCTCGCGCCCCATGAAGTCGATCGCGACGCGCGCGCCCCAAGTGGCGACGGCATGGTCGAGCAGATCGGTCAGCAGCCGCGGCGCGAAGTCCGGGGAAGGGGCGGTGCCCTTCCCCGGCTGCGCCGGCCGCTCACCGGTGGTGAGGGCCGGATCGCTCATCAGAAGTTGAGATGCCCGCCAAGGCTGAGCACGATCGCCCGGCCATTGTGCAGATATCCGTCGTTGAGCAGCGTCTCGGTGAGCGGGGCTGCGAGCAGCGTCTCGGTCTTGTCGATCGGCTCGCTCTTGATCTTGTCGTAGCTCGCCGCGAAATCGATGCCCATGAACTGGCTCATCTCGTAGCTGCCGCCGCCCGCGAAGTTCCAGCGATTGCCGTCGGGCACGCGCGGATCGCGATTGCCCGCCGAGATCGGCGACAGATCGCGCTGGACGCCGGTGCGCAGCGTCAGCTTCGGCGAGACCTTGTAATCGAGCCCGAGCGCGTAGGAGAAGGTGTTGTGATACTTCTCTTGGATCGCCTGGTCGCCGAGCAGCACGGGCAGATCGGACAGCTGGATCGCATCGAACTTATCCCAGCCGAAGCGCGTGATCTGGCCGTTGACCGTCAATGCCGGCGTCACGTGATAGCGCATGCCGAGATTGACCTGCCACGGCGTGGTGAAGCTCGCCTTGGCACCATCGACGCGCTGGTTGATGATTCCGGCCAGGGCATCCACCGTCGGATCGAAGCCGTCGATGATCAGATGGCCCTTGAGCGTATGCTTGATCGCCGACTTGTAGCTCATGCCCAGATCGACCTTGTCGTCGTGATACTGGAAGCCGAGCGAATAGCCGACGTCCCAGCCCTTGCCCTTGAGATACTGGTGCCCGTCGGGATTGACCGTTGGTGCCAGCGGATCGGGCAGATAGTTGGACAGCGTCGCGCGGACATATTCGATGTTTGGCCCGGCGCCGAAGCTGATATGTTCGTTGGGCGCCCAGGCGAGCGAGGGCTGAAGATCGAAGGTGCGCAGACGCGTCTTGTCCGCGCCGTAGCGGGCCCAGCTGTCCTTGTCGTAATTGGTGGTGAAGCTGTACGGCGAGGTTACCGTGAATCCGAACGCGAACTTGTCGCCGAGCGGGACGGCGAAGCCGCCATTGGGCAGGAAGCCGTTGTTCACTGGATTGTGCTGGTTGGGATCGCCACCCGCCGCGACGGTGCTGCCGCCGAGCAAGGCCGGGCCCTGCACCAACGTGCCGGCGTCCGTCGCATTGGCGTGCGGCAGGATCGCGGTGATGCCGAAGTAATTCTGGATGCTGGAGATGCCGCCGATCGCGGCCGGATTCCACCATTGCTGCTGCGCGCCGCGCTCGGACACTTCGCCCGAGAAGGCACGACCGATCGCCTTGGTCGATTGCTCCTGCAGGTAGAAGGCGGCGGCATGCGCCTGGCCGGCGATGCCACCGGCGGCGACAACGAGCGCAACGAGAGAGGCGCCGGACCGGGCGCCGAGGGGGGCAAGCTTCACTGTTGGTCTCCCTGACCTTTGGAATGGACGCCGTGCTCTTGCACGCGCGTCCATGAATTGGTTGCGCTCAGCGCACGCGTGTCCAGGTGTCCGTGCGGCACAGCGGCACGAAGATGCAGCCGCGCAGCGACAGCGTGTTCGCGTCCTTCGGGGTGATCTTGCCGCTATAGGTCTTGCCCTTGCTCGGATCGTAGACCTGGCCGTTTTCCCAGTCGCCGTCGCCGCGCGTGAAGCCGCTCAGGATCTGCAGACCCTTGAGCGGGCGGTTCTGCAATTTGGGATCGCTGTTGTTGGCGTCTCGCGCGTTCGGATTGGCGCGGATGTCGTCGCCGTTCAGCAACGTACCGCAGATCGACGATCCGCACTTCGAAATCTGGATGGTGCCGTTCTTGATCGGCGAATGCCACGTACCGATCACGGTATCGGGCGACGGGCCGGCAGCAAGCAGCGCAGCCATGAGAATCGGTATCACGATAGGCTCTCCTAGATCGTCTTACACAACGCACGCTCTTCCGGCGTGTTTGGCCACCACTATCCCGTGACTTGCCGTTACGGCAGGGCGACTCGGATGCTTTTGTACCAAAAAACAGTTGACGTATAGGGCATTTATCGCACCTTTAAGGCAACCACTTTCCGTCCTATGTTGGCGGGACCGTATTCGGAGAGGATATCGATGACCGACGTCGTGATCGCGGGCTATGCCCGCTCGCCGTTCCACCTCGCGACCAAGGGCGCGCTCGCCCGCGTCCGCCCGGACGATCTCGCAGCCCAGGTCATTCGCGGGCTGCTCGAGAAGACCAAGGTCGATGCGGCCGAGATCGAGGACATCATTCTCGGCTGCGCCTTTCCGGAAGGCGAGCAGGGGCTCAACGTCGCAAGGCTGATTGGGTTGCTTGCCGATCTGCCGCTTTCTGTGGGCGGGATGACGGTGAACCGTTTCTGCGGTTCGTCGATGAGCGCGATCCACATCGCGGTCGGTCAGATCGCGATCGGCGCGGGCGAGGCGTTCATCTGCGCCGGCCTCGAATCGATGAGCCGCATCCCGATGGGCGGCTACAATCCGATGCCGTCGCCTGAGCTGATGAAGAAGCGCCCCGGCGCCTATATGGGCATGGGCGAGACCGCCGAGAACGTCGCGCAGAAATACCAGATCACGCGCGCCGAGCAGGAGCAGCTCGCGGTGAAGAGCCAGCAGAAGGCCGCCGCCGCGCGCGCGGCGGGCAAGTTCGCCGATGAGATCATTCCGATCCAGAGCAAGGGAGGCACCGTCTCCGAGGACGGCACGATCCGCGGCGAGACGACGGCGGAAGCGCTCGCCGGGCTCAAGCCCGCGTTCGACAAGGACGGCACCGTCACGGCCGGCACCTCGTCGCCGCTCACCGACGGCGCGTCGGCGGTGCTCGTCACCTCGGCCGAATTCGCCGCCAAGCACGGCCTGACCGTGCTCGCCAAGATCAAGTCGGTCGGCGTGTCGGGCTGCGCGCCCGAGACGATGGGGCTCGGCCCGATCGAGGCGTCGCGCAAGGCCTTGGCGCGCGCCGGCATCTCGGCTGCCGACCTCGACGTGGTCGAGATCAACGAGGCGTTCGCGAGCCAGGCGATCGCCTGCATCCGCGATCTCGGCCTCAAGGACGAGACGATCAACATCGACGGCGGCGCGATCGCGATCGGCCATCCGCTCGGCGCGACCGGCGCGCGGATCGTCGGCAAGGCGGCGTCGCTGCTCAGCCGCGAGGGCGGCCGCTATGCGCTCGCCACGCAGTGCATCGGCGGCGGGCAGGGCATCGCGACGGTGTTGGAGCGCGCATGATGGACCCGATCAAGAAGGTCTGCGTCATCGGCTCGGGCACGATGGGGGCGGGCATCGCGGCGCAGGTCGCCAACGCCGGCATCCCGGTGCTGCTGCTCGACATCGTGCCGCGCGACGGCACTGACCGCGACGCGATCGCCAAGGGCGCGGTGGCGAAGATGCTCAAGACCGATCCTGCGCCGTTCATGTCGAAGCGGGCGGCCAAGCTGGTCGAGACGGGCAATATCGACGATCATCTCGCCCGCGTCGCCGAATGCGACTGGGTGGTGGAAGCGATCGTCGAGCGGCTCGACATCAAGCAGTCGCTCTACGAAAAGCTCGAGGCGGTGAAGAAGCCCGGCACCGCGGTGTCGTCGAACACCTCGACGATCCCGCTCGGGCATCTGGTCGAAGGTCGTTCGGAGCAGTTCAAGCGCGACTTCCTGATCACGCACTTCTTCAACCCGCCGCGCTACATGCGTCTGCTCGAGATCGTGACGGGCCCCGATACCGACGCAGATCTCGCGCGCCGTGTCGAGGATTTCGCTGATCGGTCGCTCGGCAAGCGCGTTGTCCACGCCAAGGATACGCCGGGCTTCATCGCCAACCGCATCGGCACCTACTGGCTCGCGATCGCGGTCAACGCTGCGATGGACCAGGGCGTGACGATCGAGCAGGCCGACCAGATCGGCGGCAGCCCGATGGGCGTGCCCAAGACCGGCATCTTCGGCCTGATCGACCTCGTCGGCGTCGACCTGATGCCGCTGCTCAGCGCCAGCCTGTCGGCGACGCTGCCGCAGGGCGATCCCTATTTCGAGACGGTGCGCGACATGCCGCTGGTCGAGAAGATGATCGCCGAGGGCTTCACGGGCCGCAAGGGCAAGGGCGGTTTCTACCGGCTCGACAAGTCGGGCGGCCAGAAGGTCAAGCAGTCGCTCGATCTCGCCACCGGCGAATATCGCGCCGAGCAGAAGCCGGAAAAACTGCCGGGCAAGGCCGAGAAGGACCTCGCCGCGTTGGTGACGGTGCCGGGCAAGGTCGGCGACTATGCCTGGACGATCCTCGGCCACGTCCTCTCCTATGCCGCCAAGCTGGTCGGCGAGGCGGCGGACGACATCGTCGCGATCGATGACGCGATGACGCTCGGCTACAATTGGAAGTTCGGGCCGTTCGAGCTGATCGACCGGCTCGGACCGGGCAAGCTCGCCGAGCGGCTGGCGGCGGAAGGCCGGCCGGTGCCGGCGCTGCTCAAGTCGGCGGGGACCAACCCCTTCTACCGGATCGAGAACGGCCAGCGCCAATATCTGTCCGCCGACGGCAGCTACCGCGACGTCAAGCGCGCCGAGGGTGTCGTGCTGCTCGAGGACGTCAAGCGTGCGTCGCTGCCTTTGCTCAAGACCGGCTCGGCGGCGCTGTGGGACGTCGGCGACGGCGTCGCGGCGATCGAGTTCACCGGCAAGATGAACGCGCTCGACGAAGAGGTGATCAAGCTGATCAACCAGGCGATCCCGCTGGTGAAGGCCAACTTCAAGGCGCTGATCGTCTATAACGAGGGCAGCAACTTCTCGGCGGGCGCCAATCTCGGCCTCGCGATGTTCGCGGTCAACATCGCGGCGTGGAGCGAGATCGAGAAGCTGATCGCGGGCGGACAGGCGGCGTTCAAGGCGCTCAAATACGCGCCCTTCCCGGTGGTGTCGGCGCCCGCGGGCCTCGCGCTCGGCGGTGGGTGCGAAATCTGCCTCAACTCCGATGCGATCCAGGCGCATGCCGAGACCTATATCGGTCTGGTCGAATGCGGCGTCGGCCTGGTGCCCGGCTGGGGCGGCAACGGCGAGATGCTCGATCGCGCCGCCAAGGCCCGAATGATGCCCAAGGGGCCAATGCCCGCGCTGTCGAAGGTGTTCCAGACGATCTCGACCGCGACCGTCGCCAAGTCGGCCGCCGAAGCGCAGGAGTTGCTGTTCCTGCGCGAGACCGACGGCATCACGATGAACCGCGACCGGTTGCTCGCCGACGCCAAGGCCAAGGCGCTGAGCCTCGTCGACGGCTACACGCCGCCCGAGCCGCCGACCTTCCGGCTCGCCGGCGAGAGCGGTCGCGTCGGCATCGGCGGCGCGGTGCACGACTTCCAGAAGAAGGGCATGGCGACCGCCTATGACGGCGTCGTCTCCGATCGCCTGGCCGAAGTGCTCACCGGCGGCGAGGCGGACATCATCGACACCGTCACCGAGGACCAACTGCTCCGGCTCGAGCGCAAGGCGTTCCTCGCGAGCGTCAAGGATCCCCGGACGCAGGCGCGCGTCGAGGCGATGCTGATGACGGGCAAGCCGCTGCGGAATTGATGTGATAAGAAACCCCGTTCGTCCTGAGTAGGGACTGAGCGCAGTCGAAGGCCCGTATCGAAGGACATGGCAGGCGCCAAGCCAGCCTCCTTCGATACGCCATTTCGACAAGCTCAATGGCTACTCAGGACGAACGGTGGGTGGTTGGGAAAAGGATCGATCCATGCAAGTCTATGACGCCCCCCTGCGCGACATGCGCTTCGTGCTCCACGAGCTGTTCGCCGACGACGGTTTCGGCGGGATCGCGAAGTTCGAAGAGTTCACCCCCGATCTGCTCGACGCGGTGCTCGAGGAGGCGAACAAGGTCGCCAAGGACGTACTGCTGCCGATCAACGCCTCGGGCGACATCGAGGGCTGCACCTACGAGAACGGCGTCGTCCGCACGCCCAAGGGCTTCAAGGAAGCGTACAAGAGCTTCTGCGAGGGCGGCTGGGCGTCGCTCGCCTCCGATCCCGAATGGGGCGGGCAGGGCTTGCCCGAGAGCGTCAACAAGCTCGTCGAGGAGATGATCTGCGCCACCAACGTGTCGTTCAGCCTCTATCCCGGCCTGACGCACGGCGCGACGACCTCGATCGAGGGCCACGCCTCGGAGGAATTGAAGCACGCCTATCTGCCGAAGATGGTGTCGGGCGAATGGTCGGGGACGATGTGCCTCACCGAATCGCATTGCGGCACCGATCTCGGCCTGCTGCGCACCAAGGCGGAGGCGCAGGGCGATGGCAGCTACAAGATTACCGGCTCGAAGATCTTCATCTCGGCGGGCGACCATGATCTCACCGACAACGTCATCCACCTCGTGCTCGCGCGGCTTTCCGATGCGCCCGCGGGCGTGAAGGGGATCAGCCTGTTCATCGTCCCCAAGTTCCTGCCCAAGGACGACGGCGGCATCGGCCCGTCGAACGGCGTCTCGGTCGCGGGGATCGAGCACAAGATGGGGATGAAGGCGTCCGCCACCTGCCAGATCAACTTCGACGACGCGACCGGCTGGCTCGTCGGCCAACCCAACAAGGGCATGGCGGCGATGTTCACGATGATGAACACCGAGCGCGTCTCGGTCGGCGTGCAGGGCCTCGGCATCAACGAGATCGCCTATCAGTCGGCGGTCGCCTACGCCAAGGAGCGGCTGCAGGGCCGCTCGCTGTCGGGCGCCAAGCGGCCCGATCTCGCCGCCGACCCGATCATCGTCCACCCCGACGTGCGCCGCATGCTGATGACGATGCGCGCCTATGCCGAGGGCTGCCGTGCGCTCGGCCAATGGTGCGCGCGCGCGCTCGATGCCGAGAAGCATAGCGACGACCCCGAGGTGAAGCAGCGCGCGGGCGACTTCGTTGCGCTGATGACGCCGGTGGTGAAGGCGATCTTCACCGATTTCGGCTTCGACGCGGCCAATCTCGCGATCCAGACCTATGGCGGCCACGGCTATATCCGCGAGCACGGCGTCGAGCAGTTCGCGCGCGATAGCCGGATCGCGATGATCTACGAGGGCACCAACGGCGTCCAGGCGCTTGATCTCGTCGGTCGCAAGCTGCCCGCCAACATGGGCCGCAACCTTCGCCCCTTCTTCCACGCGGTCTCCAATCTCTGCGAGGAGATGGCGGGCACCGAGGACAAGGCGCTGAAAGCCTATACCGGCGGGCTGCAGCAGGCGTTCGGCGCGCTCCAGCTCTCGACCGCGACGATCGCGCAGAAGGGGATGAAGGA
>CAXTVK010000022.1:0-32241 GCA_964247655.1 uncultured Sphingomonadaceae bacterium
GTCGCCCTCTCACGGCGAAAACACGGGTTCGATTCCCGTAGGGGTCACCAGCGAAGCGGCTTGAAAGCCGAAAAGAGCGCGGCAAAAAGTGGCGCTCCGACTTCACCAGCATTGCCCTGCTGAGCGGTACGGTGGCAATCGCAGTCGCAGGGCGTTTCGAGTAGTCCGCGTCGTCCATGGCGCCATGGATCGGCTGGCAATTCACGATGCATGCCGCCTTGAGTAAATGCCGCTTGGTCGTCGCTCGCGATCGAGTTGCACGACGAGGTCGGCGCGCGACGGCATTTCGGCCAGGATGTGCCGGGTGACACGCTCATAATGACGCACGAACCGGACGACTTGGTCGTCCGTCATGCCTGTTCCGGTGCGCGAGCGCAGTTGATGTTCCTGTTCGACGCGCCAGTGGAACACGGTCTCGAATGCGGGAGCAGCCAGCAGAACGAGAACGTCCAGCCGGGCGAACAACGCACGATACTCGCCCGCCAAGGCATCGTTGACATGGCGTCGCCAACGGCCATCCGCGTCCTCGCGGCGTTCCAGATCGTTCGACGGTACGGCCAGCGCGGACGTGGTTTCGGGCTTTGCGCCGACACACCATCCTTCGAAGATCATCAAACGCGTTGCCGATGGCGACGAGCTCCATTCCTCGGGGGGCCGACGATCATCGGTTGCCTTGTCGAATCGGGGGATCATCGTGGCTGTGCCGGACTCGATTCCATCGAGGACCGACAGACCGAGCGGGATATCGTGCGTGCCGGGGACGCCACGGGTGCGCAGCAGTGGATGCACCCGTTCAGCCAGCTGCTCCCGCTCCAGTCGGGTGCGGTAGATATCGTCGATCGACATCACCGCCGTGGGACGATGACGCGCGTCGAAATGGTGCTGCAGGGCTGCTGCGATGGTGGATTTGCCGCTGCCTTGAGATCCGCATATCCCGACGGTGAGCAGCCCTGCAGGCACCTCTGCTAGGCCACGTTCGATCGCCGCCACGATCGCATCGAGGGTGATGCGGTTAGGCGACACGGTTGGCGGGCTGGCGACCGTCGAAATATGCCTCGAGATTGCGCGCGGCCTGCATGCCCATCGCGGTGCGAGCTTCGATAGTGGCACTGCCCAGATGCGGCAGAAGAACAACATTTTCGCACGCGAGCAAGCCCGGATGGATCACGGGCTCGTGTTCGAAGACGTCGAGGCCCGCCGCGGCAATCTGCCGTCGGGACAGAGCTTGGGCCAAGGCGTTTTCGTCGATCACCGAACCCCTGGCGGTATTGATCAGGATCGCGGTCGGTTTCATCCCTCGAAGCAGTTCCGCATCGATCAGGTGGTGCGTCTCGGGACCACCCGGTACGTGCACCGAAAGCACGTCCGCCTCGGCCGCGAGCGCAGTGAGGCTGTCGACGTAGCGTGCGGTGACGGCGTCCTCGTTGCGATGCCGACTGTGATAGAGGATATCCATCCCCAGGGCTGCCGCCCGCTCCGCCGTCGCCTGCGCGATCCGGCCATATCCCAGAAGCCCGAGCGTCTTGCCGGCAACCCCCATGCCGATCAGGTGCGTCGGCCGCCAGCCGGTCCATTCCCCGCGTCGCAGCTCGCGTTCGCCTTCTCCAGCCCGGCGCGCCGCCATGAGCATAAGCAGGATCGCGATCTCTGCGGTCGCATCGGTAAGCGCGTCCGGCGTGTTGGTGACGACGATACCCGCATCTCGCGCGGCGAGCAGATCGACATGGTCGGTGCCTGCGCCGAAGTTCGCCAACAGGCGGACACGGGCACCGGGTGTTTTCAGAAGCGCGGCATCGAACCGATCGGTGATGGTGCAACATACCGCATCGAAGTCTATCATCGCCGCCGACAGCGAAGCGCGATCGAGAGGGACATCGCTTCCGTTCAAAATCGTGTCGAACAGCCCTAGAAGACGATCTTCGACCAGCACGGGCAGACGCCTGGAAACGAGAAGCCGAGGCTTACGAGCCGCCAAAACGACGCTGCTCCGGCTTGGAAAGGACTTCACGACGGGCGCGCATATGGGCTGGTTCTCCGCGTTATCGACACGTGGCGTCCGAAAGTCGTGGCTGAGGGCACAGATATGAACAGCTTACATGGACAGGTACGCCGATAGTCAGCCTCTCATGTCTTCAAGTTCGGTGCCGCGGGTCTCGCGGATGCTGCGCAGCACGAAAACGATCGAAAGAAGTGCGCAGGTCGCATAGGAGCCGTAGGTCAACGACAGACCGATCGACTTCGCCATCCACGGGAAACTGACGCTGACGAGGAAGTTCGTGATCCACTGAGCGGCGCCGGCGACCGCCAGGCCCGAACCACGGATCTGGTTGGGAAACATCTCCCCCAGCATCACCCACATCACCGGCCCCCAGCTGAAATTGAAGAACATCACGTAGAGGTTGGCCGCGATCAATGCGGTTAGGCCCACCTCGTTCGGCAGGATCAATTTGCCGTTGACGAGCGAACCGGATGCGAAGGCGAGCGCCAGCACGGCAAGCGTGATCGACATGCCGACCGAGCCGATCAACAGCAACGGTTTGCGGCCGATCCGATCGATCAGACCGATCGAGACCAGACATGCCGCGATCGACAATAGCCCGCTGACGATGTTGATCTTCAACGCGTCCGCCTCACTATAGCCCACCGCCTGCCACAGGACGGCGCCATAGTAGAAGACGATGTTGATTCCGACCAACTGCTGGAAAACGCCGAGGCCGATGCCGACCCAGACGATCGGCCGCCACCGCCCCGTCGAAGGATCGATCAGGTCGCCAAGCTTGGGCCGATGGTCCGCGGTTATCGAGTTGCGGATCTGGGCGATCTTCAAATTGGCTTCGCGCGCGCCGAACAATCTTGCCAGCACCGCCTCGGCCTCTTCGAGACGCCCCGTAGATACGAGGAACCGCGGACTTTCGGGGATGGCCAGCAGCGTGACCAGGAAGATGGTCGCCGGAATGATCTGCGCCCAGAACATCCAGCGCCAGGCGGCATAGCCCAGCCAGAAGCTCTTCGTGGAAACACCCGCCGAGTGCGCCAGATAATAGTTGACGAGAAACGCCCCGGTCAGCCCCGCGATGATCATGACCTGCTGCACGCTCGAAAGGCGGCCGCGGATCGCTGCCGGGGTGACCTCGCTGATATAAGCGGGCGACAGGACGCTGGCCGCGCCGACGCCTATTCCCGCGCAAAAGCGGGCTGCGATCATCATGACCGCGCTCGCCGCAGCACCGGATGCCATCGCGCTGGCAATGAACAGGAAAGCCGCCGCTATCATGACGTTGCGGCGTCCCCAGACATCGGCGAGCCGCCCTGCGGCAAAGGCGCCGGCGGCGCAGCCGGGCAATAGCGCGGCGACGGTGAGACCCAGTCCGGCCTCGCCGAGCCCGAAGCTGGTCTTCAATCCCTCCTGCGTGCCGTTGATGACGCCGCTGTCGTATCCGAACATGAAGCCGCCGATCGTCGCGACGCCCACGACCGCCGCGATGAGCGGCAGGTTCCTCTGTGACTGCATGTCCGTCATGGCAGCACTCCCCTATTTCTTCGCCTTGGCCCGCATCGCCTTCTCGCGATTTGCGCGCGCCGTCGATTGCTTCGACAGCGCGTAGCGGTGATATTCGACGCCGTTACGCCGGCGACCGACGGGTCGACAGCGTGAACCGTCGTCCGAGGTCCGAATGGAGTTCGAGCCCGAGCCCGGCGCCGGGTGGGACCGTTATCATACCGTCCTTCACCGGCGGGACGGCGGTGACGATATCGGCATACCACCCACCGTAGAAGGCGCGGACCGACTCTTGCACGAGCGCATTCGGCGCGTTGAGCGACAGATGCGTCGACGCGGCGAGCACGACCGGTCCCGTGCAATCGTGCGGCGCGATCGGCAGATGCCACGCCTCCGCCATCGCCGCGATCTTTCGCCCTTCGGAGAGGCCACCGCACCACGACAAATCCAGCATGATGATTCCGGCCGCACCGGTCTCCAGCAGGTCTCGGAAAGCCCACCGCGATCCCAAGGTTTCGGAGGCGCAGAGCGGCGCTTTGCTGCGCGCAGCATAACGCGGCAGCGACCCGAGGCTGTCCATCCGGATCGGATCCTCGTGCCAGAAGGTGTCGTATGGCGCGAGCGCCTCCGCGATCCGGATCGCAGGCGGCAACTGCCACAACGAATGAAACTCGACCATGATGTCGATCTTGTCGCCTACGGCCTTGCGGATCTTCTCGAACGGCTCGAGCGCGGTGCGCAGATCGGCGGACGAGATATAGAGACCGCCGGTTTTTTCCGCGTGCGGGTCGAACGGCCAGATTTTCATCGCGGTGATGCCCGATTCGAGCAATTCGATCGCCAATTCGTCGGGCCGCGTCAGGAATGCATCGAGATCGTCATGCCCGGCCGTCTTGTCGGCTTCCCTGCCCCAGTTCTCGACGGACTGCTGCCGCGTGGTGCGAACATAATGCGTGCCGGCGCAGGTGTTGTACGTCCGAATGGACTCGCGGCTGCGCCCGCCGAGCAGCTGCCATATCGGCTGGCCGGTCACCTTTCCGAATATATCCCACAGCGCGATGTCGATTGCGGAGGCCGCGCGTGCCTCGGCGCCGGTCGACCGGAAGCCGAGATAGCCGGCCAGCGACTTCGATATCGCATCGATCGAGAGCGGATCGGCGCCGATCAGGCGCGGTGCGACGATCTCGTGGATATGCCCCTCGACCGCGGCGGCGCCGTAGAACGTCTCCCCCAATCCGACGAGCCCGGCATCGGTATGGACATGCACCCATAGCAGATTGGGATGCTCCGCGATCCTCAGGGTTTCGATGGCTGTTATCTTCATACGGCCTCCATGCCCGAGTCGATGCGCGACATCGTCGATCGGCGAAGGGCCACGCCGACGTTCCTGTCGTCCGAGCGCATCGCTGATGTGCGCGCTTCGCCGCTCACGGTTACGGGCTTTCGCGTTCCGCAAGCAGTCCCGGCGAGGCTAAGCACACTCCGGCGCCGACCGCCAGAGCTATAATATAGGTTTGCCAATAGCTGAATACGTCACGTGGTGCGCCTTGCCGGGCATCGGCTTAATTGAATCCGGATTTCGCTAGTGCGCGCAGGCTGAGATCGAAATGATCGCCCATTGCGAGTTCCGCGGCGACCGGATCGCCCGCATCGACCGCTTCGGCGATGCGGTCATGTTGATCGAAGACCGCCACGCGATCGGCGTCGCTCCGCCGGCTCTGCCATCCGATCGGGCAGGTCTGGCGCATCAGATCGGCGAACGACGCGATCAGCAGAGAAAAGACGGGATTGCGCGCCGCCCGAGCGATGGCGCCGTGGAACGCGATGTCATGTTCTACCTGAGACGTCAGATCGTCGCCTGCGCGCCGCATCGCGCGGGCATGACCGAGTATCGCCGCCGCGTCTGCCGGGCTGCGCCGCATGGCCGCGAGCTCGGCCGTCCGTCGCTCGAGCGAGCGACGCGCGTCCCACACCTGCGGCACGGTAGCCTGTGCGGTATCGACGGCATGAGCGAGCGGCAGAGCCATGATCGAGCCGTCGATGACCCCCACCCGAGCGCGCCGGCCATTGCCGACATCGATCAGTTTCAGCGCCGCCAAAGCCCCGAAGGCCTCCCGCACGATCGTGCGGCTTACCCCTACCGAAGCTGCGATCGTCGTTTCGCTGGGCAGCGTATCGCCCGTTCGCAAGTCGTTGTCGCGAATGTAGTTCGTCACCGCGGACAAGACCGCCTGCGACAAACTGGGCTGTAAGCTATCCATATTTCTTGCCATAGCTATACTACCAGTTGTAGGCAACCGGTATCCCGAGTCTACAAGGTGCCACCATGCCTGAACAGCCGATGATGGGGCAGACGGTGTTGCTGACCGGCGCGCTCGGAACGCTCGGCCGCGCCCAGGCCGAGCTGTTCGGTCTCGCGGGAGCGCGGCTGATCCTGCTGGATCGCCCCGCGGCATCGGAAGCGGGCGCTGCGATGGCCGATGCCCTGGGCGGCGGGGCGCGCTACATCGGCCTCGATCTCGCCAATCTAGTCGCGGCGGAGACGACCATCAAAAGCCTGGCGACGACGACGCCGATCGACATCCTGGTCAATAACGCCGCGCTGATCATCAACCGCCCCTTCGAGGAATTCTCGCTGGAGGATTATGAGGATCAGATCAGGGTCAATTCCTCGGCCGTGTTCGCATTGGCGCGCGCCGTCGCACCGGGCATGAAGGCCCGCGGATATGGAAAGATCGTCAACTTCTGCTCGCTCGTCCTCAACGGACGGTGGGATGGCTATGTCCCCTATGTCGCATCGAAGGGCGCGGTGCTGGGCTTGACCAAATCCCTGGCGCGCGAGCTCGGGCCGCACGGCATTCGGGTCAACGCCGTAGCGCCGGGCGCTGTCGTGTCCGAGGCCGAGGAGCGCGTCTTCGGTGACCGGCTGCAGGAGTATAACGACTGGATTCTCGAAAATCAGAGCATCAAGGAGCGGATCGAACCAGAGGCGGTCGCGCGGCTGGTGCTTTTCCTGGCGGGTCGCCATTCGGACATGATTTCCGGTCAGAATATCGGCATCGACGGCGGATGGTAACCGGCCACCGCGCGCCTGCCGTCGTCGCGATCGGTGAGTGCATGCTCGAACTGCGCGCGGAAGGCGAACATTGGCAGCTTGGCCACGGCGGCGATACGTTTAACACGGCGCTTTATCTCGCCCGGCTCGGCGAAGACGTCGGCTTCTTCACGGCGCTGGGCGACGATCCGTTCAGCACTCGCCTGAGAGCGGACTGGGCAGCCGAAGGATTGCGGCCGGAATTCGTGTTGACCGCGCCATCGCGGCTCCCCGGGCTCTATGCGATAGTCACCGACGCAGCGGGCGAACGCGACTTCCATTATTGGCGGTCCCAAGCACCGGTTCGAGATCTTTTCCGGCTCGAGGGCTGCGCCGAGGCGGTGACGCGAAGCGCCGCAGCCGAATTGCTCTACGTCTCTGGGATAACGCTTGCGCTTTTCGACGGGGACGACCGCGCGGCATTGGTGCGGCTGGCTGGCCAAGTCAGAGACAATGGCGGCACCGTCGCCTTCGATCCGAACTACCGCGCCAGCCTTTGGCGGTCGCCGCAATCGGCGCGCGAGGCGATCGCCGAATTCGCTCCGGCGACGACGATCGTGCTGGCGACGTACGACGACGAGGCGGCGCTATACGGCGACGTCGATCCCACCGCGACGCAGATGCGCTGGCGCACGGCGGGCGCCGACGAGATCGTCGTGAAGCTTGGCGCCCACGGCTGCATGATCGACGACGGCTGCATCATCGCGCCGGCGCGCGCCCTGGTCGCCGCGGATACGACGGGCGCGGGAGACGCCTTCAATGCCGGCTATCTGGCGGCCCGGCGGCGTGGTTTGCCAAGCGACGAGGCAGCCGCATTCGCTAACCATCTGGCCGGGATGGTCGTCGGATGTAGCGGCGCCATCCTTCCCAATGCCGACATGCCATCCTTCGAACAGATCCTCGCTGCGACGTCGGGCGCGATATGACGCGGTCGCAAAGGGGTATTGCTGCACTGTGCTGCGACCACGTCGGGGAAAGCCCGGTCTGGCTGGCGACGGACTTCATGCTCGGCCGCGCGGACGGTTCAGGGCGGGGCATCTACCGGTGCCGTCCCTGCAAGTCAGGGACACGCGCACCCGTCGAAGTTTCGGGCGGTACTACAGGCTACCAATCGGGCATACTCCCCGGATGAAAGACGCCATCGCGTTTCGAGATGCAGGCCGTGACCTGTTTCCGGGAAAGACGTTCGACTCCTTGCTGTTCGACATGGACGGAACCCTGCTTACCTCGATCAAGGCATCGGAACGCGTCTGGGGAAAATGGGCAGACCAATTCGGGCTGGATGCAAACGACTTTCTGCCGAATTCGCATGGCATGCGCGTGACCGAAGTGATCGAAAGCCTGGGCCTTCCCGGCGTCGATCCGGAACGCGAAGCGCGGTCGATCTTCGAGGCGGAGCTCGCCGACGTCGCGGATGTCGCCGAGATCGCCGGTGCCGGCGCCTTTCTGGCGACGCTGCCGCCTCGCCAATGGGCCGTCGTCACCTCCGCGCCGCGAGAGCTGGCGCTTCGCCGATTGTCCGTCGCCGGTATACCCGAGCCATCGGTGCTGGTGACCGCGGAGGACGTCCTTTTGGGAAAGCCCGATCCGGCAAGCTTTCTGTTGGCGGCACGCCGATTGAATGTTGCGCCCGCAAGATGCCTAGTATTCGAGGATGCGCCGGCGGGAATTCGGGCAGGCGAAGCCGCCGGCTGCGACGTCGTCGTCGTGACCGCGGCGCATCGTCAGTCGGCTCCCGCGGGCCGGGCCTCCATTCGAGATTATAGCCGGGTGTCGATCCATGGCTCGTCGCCCGACGCGCCAGCACGGCTTGGGGAGTGAGACGCATGGACGTCGCGGCGGTGATGGGGTTGGCCCCGGTGATTCCCGTGCTCGTGATCGACGATCTTGCTCATGCCCGTCCGATCGCAGAGGCATTGGTAGCAGGCGGTTTGCCTGCGCTGGAAGTGACGCTGCGTACGGACTGCGCGCTCGATGCGATCCGGATCATGTCGGAGGTCGCAGGTGCGGTGGTCGGCGCCGGCAGCGTACTCGACGCACGCGATCTCGACGCCGCGATCGAGGCGGGCGCCCGCTTCATCGTCTCGCCGGGCCTGACCGATCCGCTCGCCCGCGCGGCGATCGATCGCGAGGTCGCTTTCCTTCCGGGCACCGCGACGGCAAGCGACGTGATGCGCGGCCTCGATCTGGGGCTGACGCATTTCAAATTCTTTCCGGCGATCGCGGCAGGCGGCGTGCCGGCGCTGAAAGCCCTGTGCGCGCCGCTCAGCAAAGTACGCTTCTGCCCGACCGGCGGCATCAGTCCCGACACCGCCGCCGACTGGCTGACGATCCCGCAAGTGCTGTGCGTGGGCGGCAGCTGGATCGTGCCGCGCGGCGCTCCCGACGGTGCGCGGATCAGCGCTTTGGCGCGTGCCGCATGCGAACTGACACGCGCACGCCCGCTGGCCGGATCAGATACAGCGCCGGCCACATGATGCGCTCGAGTAAGGGAAATCTTGAAACCGGCCATCGGTTATCTGGGAAAGCGCGCGTATCGTATCCGCGACGCGCGCTTTATGCCCTCTTCTGCATCGGCGCGATGCCTGGTGCAGCCTCCGCGCAGGACACCGCGTTGCAGGTGAAGACCCAGCAGATCGAGGGGCCGGCCTGCGCGGCCATCCCCGTCTGGCAAAATCCCCTGCCACCCGCGCCCTGCCAGGACGCGGACTTGCAGCAATGGCTCGTCGACGCGCAGCATTGGCGCCAGGAACGCCGCATCCGCGTCGGCTATGACGATGCCGCGTATCGCCGGCCTGAGCTCGCCTGGACCCAATCGAGCTTCGTCCAGCCGCAGATGATGGTTCAGGATCGCTTCTTTTACGATCCGGCATCGCGCCGCTATACGGTCGGCCGCTATCTCGACGATCTGGATGCGCGCTACGGCGGCATCGACAGCGTCCTCGTCTGGCCGACATACCCCAATATCGGCATCGACGACCGCAACCAATATGATCTGTTGCGCGACCTGCCCGGTGGCGAGGCTGGGATCCGCGGGTTCGTCGCGGATTTTCATGCGCGGCACATCAAGGTGCTGTTCCCCGTGATGCTCTGGGACCAGGGCACGCGCGACGAGAACCGCTCCGATGCGGAGACGATGGCGCGCACGATGAAAGCCGTCGGCGCGGACGGCATCAACGGCGACACGCTCGACGGCATTCCCTCGGTCTTCCGGGATCGCGCCGAGGCACTGGGCCATCCGCTGGCGCTCGAACCCGAACTGGAACCTGCATCCGACGAGATGCTCAACTGGAACCGGATGAGCTGGGGCTATTGGGATTACAGCTTCGTGCCCATCGTCAGCCGCGCCAAATGGATCGAGCCTCGCCACGTGGTGCACGTCTCGAACCGCCTCGCGCACAATCACGTGGACGATCTGCAGCATGCCTTCTTCAACGGAACCGGTTTCGAAAGCTGGGAGAATGTCTGGGGCATCTGGAACGGCATGATCCCGCGGAATGCCGAGGCGCTCAGGCGCATTTCGGCGATCGAACGGTTCGGCGCCACTTTCCTGACCTCGCCGGATTGGCAGCCCTTCGCGCCGACGCGCCACTACGGCGTCTTCGCAAGCCAGTGGCCCGAGCGCGCCGCGACGTTGTGGACGATCGTCAATCGCAATCATTATCCGGTGGGCGGCCCCCAGCTGCGCGTACGGCATCGGCCGGGCACGCATTATTACGATCTATGGGGCGGCGTCGAGATCCAGCCTGTCGCCGGGGCCGACGGGGATATATTGTCCTTCGATCTAGAGGCGGACGGCTTCGGCGCTGTGCTCGCCACCGACCGCGCCGGGTCGGATGTCGCCAAACTTCTCGATGAGGCGAAGCGCTGGAGCAAACGGCCGCTAAGCGAATATTCAGACGACTGGCAGCCCCTGCCGCAGCACCTTGTCGCCACCGCGCCGACGAAGCCGGCAAGCGCGGCGCCCGGGGGAATGTCGTATATTCCCGGCGCGACGTTCCTGTTCCGCGTGAACGGCATCGAGATCGAGGGTGGCGACGATGAAGGCGTCGACGTCCAATATCCAGGCGAACCTTCCGCGCGGCGATATCACGAGACGATGGTTCCGATCGCGCCTTTTTGGATCGACACGACACCGGTGACCAACGCCGCGTTCAAGCGGTTCCTCGACGCCACCCGCTATCGCCCGGCCGACGACCATAATTTCCTGCGCGACTGGAAGGACGGCCGCTTTCCGGCCGGGTGGGCCGACAAGCCCGTGACGTGGGTTTCGATAGAGGATGCCCGCGCCTATGCGGCTTGGGCCGGCAAACGGCTCCCGCATGAATGGGAATGGCAATATGCCGCGCAGGGAACGGACGGCCGCGCCTACCCGTGGGGCGATACGTTGGTTGCCGCCGACATGCCGACGCCGGATGCCGGCCGCACCATGCTCGCTGCGAGCGACGTTCACGCGCATCCCTGGGGCGCCAGCCCGTTCGGCGTGCTCGATATGGTGGGCAACGTCTGGCAGTGGACCGACGAGTGGAGCGACACGCACACTCGCGCCGCCATCTTGCGCGGCGGCAGCCACTATCGCCCGTCGGGTGCGCGCTGGTACTTCCCGCAGGCGCTTCCGCTGTCACAGCACGGGAAATATCTGCTGATGGCGCCCAGCATCGATCGCTCGGGCGCGATCGGCTTCCGATGCGTCGTCGATGCACAGAATATCGTGCGTTAATTCGGCTCCACCATCATGCCGATTTAGGGCAGCTTGATCTAACCTGCGTAGGCGGGATCGCCACAGCATGACGATCGTCCTCGATCGCGTAGAAATAGGGCGGCCGGCTCGGATCACGGGAACTGAAGCCGCACCTTCTCGATCGATCCGGAGAATGGCGGTAGCGGCGCCAACGCCACGGGGGAGTTGCGCGGAACGCCGATGTTCAGGCTCGCCGATCCGTAGAAGGGTTCCACCCCCTCGGGCACGCTCGCCTGCGCGACCGCACGGCCATCCACACTGACACGCACGCTGCGATTCGTGGTCCCGCCATAGTCGCTGCTCGCACTCACCGCGACCACGACGACGTGAGCGCCCGCGCCGAGCGGGGTATCTGCCTTCACGGTGGAAGCGGGATTGCCCGCGATCTCGCCGTGCTCGGCCTCGTAGATCAGCACGCCGTTCTTCATGTAGAGCGCAAACCCCCGACCGCGCATGCCGCTGCTGACGATCAGACCATCGGTATGGTCGTTCGCCAGCTCGACGTTCGCGGTTATTGTGTAGGCACGACGGAAGTCCGGATTCTTGTCCCAGGAGAGGCTGGGCGTATCCGGGTAGAGCGTGATGTCGCGGCGGTGAAACATGGCATCGTCCAGATCATACCATAGGTGGAGCTCACCGGACGGATAGACGCCGTTCCGGCGCGCTTCTGAATCGAACAGCGCGACGAGCTGCTCGAGTTTCTGCGGATGGGCCGATGCTACATTGCGCGATTGGCTGAAATCCTTGTTGATATCGTACATTTCCCAGTGGCTCGAATTCCTGTCGGGCCCGCCCCCCGGTTCTCCCCACGGCCTGTCGTAATAGCGCAGCGACGCCATCCAGCCGTCCTGGTAGATCGACCGCGTGCCGAAGGTCTCGAAATATTGGACGTGGTGCGTTGTGGGGGCGTCGGGATCGGTGAGCGAGGCAGCGAACGACGTGCCCTCCATCGGCAGCTGCGGAACGCCGTCGATCACCGCCGGCGGCTTGTAGCCGAGCAGATCGTAGAGCGTCGCCGCCACGTCGGTGACATCGATCCACTGCGATCGGACGACGCCGTCCTCCGCGGTATGCCCCGGCCACGATACGACCAGCGGCGTGCGGATCCCGCCGAGATAGGACGCCTGCCGCTTCATGCCGGGAAAGGGCGTGTCGTTCATATAGGCCCAGCCCGCGGCGGATCCCGCGATGTGGCCGGGTCCCGCCGTGGCATGGATTCCCCCGACCCTATCGGCGGCCTGCGGCGACCGCTGCGGACAATCGTCGCAGCCGAGCGGGCCATCCTCGCCGCTCGATCCGTTGTCGCCGGCGATGAAGAGGATCATCGTATTCTTCCCGCCCGGCGCGCTCCTGATCGCATCGATCAGACGACCGACCTCATGATCCGTCTGCGACATATAGCCGGCGAGGATCTCCATCTGTCCCTCGGCCACAATCTTTTCGGCGGAGGAGAGCGAATCCCACGACGGCAACGCCTTGTCGCGCGGCGCCAGGACGGCATCGCGCGGAACGATGCCCAACGCCTTCTGCCGCGACAGGATGGTCGCGCGAAGCGCATCCCAGCCCGCGGCGAATTTGCCGCGATAGGGTGTGATCCACTTCTCGGGCACCTGGTGCGGCGAGTGGACCGCCGTCGTCGCGAAGTAGAGGAAATAGGGCCGATCCGGCGCCAGCGTCTCCCGTCCGTGGATCCAGGCGATGGCGTCGTCGACCAGATCCTCGGTGAGATTATAGCCCTGCTCCGCCGTCTTGGGTGGCGGGACGGCGGTGGTCTCCCGCCATAACAACGGTTCCCACGTCGAGGTGGTGCCGATGGTGCCGTAGAAATGATCGAACCCGAGCCCCGTGGGCCAGCGGTCGAACGGACCGGCCGGACCCCAGTCGGCGGCTGGCGTGTTGTGCCATTTCCCGATCGCCGCGGTGCCGTACCCGAGTAGCGCGAGATGTTTGGCAAGCGAGGCGGCGCTACGCGGCCACTGCGCATTGTAGCCGGGATAGGTGGCGGCGGTCTCCGGAATCTGGCCGAAGCCCACCTGGTGCGGGTTGCGTCCGGAAAGGAGCGCCGCGCGGGTCGGCGAACAGATCGCGGTGACGTTGAAGCGGTTATAGCGAATTCCCTCCGCGGCTAGCCGATCGAAGGCGGGTGTGCTGGCAAGGCCGCCGAACATCGTCGTCGATGCATATCCCGCATCGTCCAGAAGGATCAGCGCGATGTTGGGCCGCTGCCCCGCGCTCGCATCGCGCATCGACACAGGCGCGTTTCGAGGTTCCGGACCGCCGACCGCCGCCCCCGCGGCCGCCCCGAGAGGCAGTCCGGTCAGGGCGAGCAATCCGAACATGCTCGCGGCTGCACCACGCACGATCCGGTTCGATGACGAAAGCCGCCGTTGCGCATTCGACGTAGCAGGTTCGCGTGCGTCTTGTGGTGAGATGGCGCGGTTCACATTCGATCTCCTCGATCCCGTACCCGGCTCGACGTCGGCCCGGTGGCTGTCGGCCTGTCTCTCAAAGCCGTCGCCAGAGACGCCCGTCGCGCGCCGACGCGTCGATCGGGCCGGCCTTGATCAGATCGGTCAGCGCCCGATGCCATCCGACGTCCTGCCACATCCCGTGAAACTGCGGGCCGCAGAAATTGCTGGTCGCGATCGCCAGCCACTGCCCGGTCGCCGACGCGGTCCGCGTTCCCAGCGCACACAGGTCCTTGACCCAATCCCAGGGAAGCAGCGGCCAGTCCTTGTAATCGACCGCGGCCCAGCCTTCGGTCGTCATCAGCGGAACACGGGTCTGCCGTGCGACGGCGGCGACCTGCGCGATCGCGTCGGTCAGCAGCGTCCGCCAATGCGCCGGGTCGGCGGCATAGACGTTCGCCGCGTGCATCTGCATATTGTGATAGCCGGTCTCGCTGAACGCCTCGTAGTGATAGCCGACCTTGCCGTAGAACTCGTCGTCGTTCTGGCCTGCCATCCAGAGGTGCTGCTCGATCCCGTCGAGAAAGGAGAGGTCGTTTTCGCGATAATGGCGAGGGCTATCGTCGTCGAACGAAAACAGCAGCGGCAATTCGGGAAATTCCCGGCGGACCATGGATATCGCCGTCCGCATCCAGGCGAGCGAACGGGGATCGTTCCACTTCCCCCACGGCAGCTTCAGCCCCGCATATGGTGCGGTCGAGGCATTGCCCCACTCGTTGCAGAGATCGACGTAGAAGATATGATCGAGCAAGCCTGCCGCCTCGATCGCGCGCAGGACCGAGTTCCAGGCGTCCCCCATCTTTGCGCCATCGGTGATCGTGAGCTGCTGCCCGGTCACGTCCTCGCGATACCAGCTCGATAGCCCGACCTTGACGCCACGCTTGCCGCATTTGCCGATGAACGCCAGCAGTTCGGGAAGGACCCTGACGCGCACATAGGTCGGCGCGCCCCAGTCCTGCACGTCCCATTTCGGCTTGAGCATCCATTGCCGTTCCGGGCCGGCAACGACCAGATGGGGGTAACAGTCGATCCGGACGGTGTCGTATCCGCGGTCGACAAGCTCATCGAGCGCCCGATCCCAATCCTCATAGCCCGCACCGGGCCAGCGCCGCTCGAGCCAGGAGAAGTCCCACATCGCGATCGCCCGGGGTTGGCGAGCAAGGGACCGCGGAAGCACGGCGATCAGCGGTGCAGCAGATGCAAGTCCGCCGAACGCAACGAGATGTCGCAAAAAGTCCTGTCGACTAACTTTGCCGTTCGAGGTCACCGTGCGCTTATTCCAGTCCTCAATGGTAAGGCATCGGCCGAGGCTGACGCGTCGCATGAGCATCATCTGCTCGCCAGACGTCCATCACCAAGATTAGAAGTTCAGCCTAACGCGGCCGCCCCATGTCGCCGGCGGCGCATAGTTTGACAGGAAGATCGGCGCGTTGACGATCGGACCGTAGACGAACGAGGCCGTCCTAATCCGAGTATTGGTCACGTTCTGCCCAAACAGTTCGACGACGTATTTGCTGTTGGGGGCTTGATAGGAGACTGCCACATCAAGCTTTGTGTAGGCCTTCTGCCTGTCCCAGCCGGTTCCGTATGTACCCTTGCCGGCGGGATCGATGAACCGCGACACCGGATCGCCGTCAAAGTAACTCAGCCAACTGCTGGTCTCATAATGGACGGTCGCGCGCGGGCTGACAAGCGCTCCGTTGGCCAATTCGAAATCGTGAATGTAGGTGCCGTTGATCGAAAAACGCGGCGCGTGGGGAAGTTCGTTGCCGGCCAAATTCTCGATGGTGCTGGGATCACCGGGGTCATAGATGCGTGCGTCGGACGACAAAACTTTCTGCAGCCGGGTCTTCTGGACGTCGGCTGCGATCTGGATATGATCGAGATGCGTGATGTTCGCGCTCAGCTCCGCCTCAATGCCTTTTCCGGTCGCGCCTTTGGCATTGGTTGTGGTGTTGAGCGAACTGGTGATGACACCGATGGCGTTATAGGTCGGGATCACTTGAGCGATCTGGAAGCCCTTGAAGTCGAGATAATAGGCGGCGACATTCAGCGTCGCCCGGCCGCCGAGAAATTTCTGCTTCAAACCGACTTCGTAGTTCGTCAGCGTCTCCGGATTCGCCGTGCTGGCCGCTCCGACGAGAACACCGGAGTGAAAACCGGTCGACACGCTTCCGTATACCAATGTCGATGGCGTTATGTTCGCGTCGGCCCTGCCCAGCCAGGTAACCTTGCTCTAATTGCCGCTGTTTACGACCGGCCGATATCTGAATCCGACGAGGCTCGCGAGCTGGGCGGGCGTCGCGTTCGGTGCGATGCCGAAAAGTCCCGAGCATGTCCCATCCGCTCCCGTATCCGACACCGCGCAGGTAGGATTGAATCCGTTGACGTTCCCGCCGGCGGTACTTTTGCCGTCATCTGTATAGCGGATTCCGCCGGTCAGATTTATCGCCGGCGTAACGTGCCAGATGGCCTGACCGAAACCCGCCCTCGAGTTGACGCGACCCTCTCCGATCTGCGCCGAAGCCCCGTTGAACGTCCCGTCTCGGTAGCCGTTCCGAATATCGTAGTCATAGCGTATTTTGTTGTTCTCGTGACTATAATAGCCGCCGATGATCCAGTCGATCCGATGCTTTCCGGTCGATTTGATTTGGACTTCCTGGCTCCAGAATTCGTCGCGTTCGTAGACGTTGCCGTCTTCCTCGAAAGCGCCATTGGGGAGGTCTTCGGGGTCCGTCGCGCTCGGCGGAAGGGCGCCGGCATCCGCATCCTCGCGAGTTGGACCGCCAACGCGGTTCCACCCCGCGATATAAGCGACCTGGATGCCATCGGTGATGTCATAGTTCATGTTAGAGCGGATCGCGTAGGAATAGCGATTTTGATAAGGCGCCGTATCGCTCAGCGTCGACCAGAAGCGCTCGCCCGGCCGCGGCTGCTCCATGAGCGCAATGATCGGCGTGCCGGTGTCCCGGAAATACTCTCCGTTCAGATCCCACCGGAAGCGATCAGACGGCTGCCATGCCGCGCTCAGACGCACCGACCGCTGATCACGTTTGTAGTATCGCGACCCGCTGGTTATAAACGCCGAGGTGTTCACGCCTGAGAGAACCGGCGGAGTCTGGTAATGGACATATCCGTCGTCGCGATCGGTGATGAAGGCTGCCCGGAACGCCAACGTCGGAGTCACCGGCAGGTTGATCATGCCTTGCGAGCCAAAACGGTTGTAGCTGCCGCCGACGAGCTCGGCATAGCCCTTGACGCCGTCGAAGCTGGGCTTGGCCGTATCGAACTGGACCGCGCCGACCGTTGCGTTCCTACCGAACAAGGTTCCCTGCGGTCCTCGCAATACGTCCAACCGCTCGAGATCATAAGCCAGCGCCGTCGCACCCTGGGGCCGGGCGCTGTATACGCCGTCCACGTAGAATGCGACTTCAGGATCTTGCAGCACGCCGAGCGCGCTGTCGTTGCCGATACCGCGCAGGGTAAGGGTCACGGCGCCGCGGAACGTATTCTGATTGAAGTGGAGGCTTGGCACGAACTGCGCCAGCTGCGTGACGTCTTTGATCTGATAGGTATCAAGTTGCTTCTGGTCGAACGCGGAGATTGCGATCGGGGTCTTCTGGAGGCTCGTCGAACGTCGGGTGGCGGTGACGACGATGTCGGCGATCTGTCCGGGCGGCGTCGTCGAATTATCCGATGGCGCTGTCGACGGAGGGGTGGCCCCCGCCTGCCCCGACATTGCCGCATCTTGCGCAGCCGCTGCTTGAGCCTGAGCCGGATGCGGCACGAAAACGTACGACATCGCCAACGTGGTAGTGCCCAGCAGGATGCGGCGGTCCATGATACCCCCCAGATACATACCGACGCTGCTTTGCGCCTCGTGCTTAGTGAAACCTAGATTGATCGAGAATAAAAGGCTTGTGCGGCATTATATCAGATATTCCGTCTGAGGCATTAAGTTCAGACGAATGCGGTCTTTCGGCAAATAGGAGTATTTACCACCAGAGGGCGAATGCATCACTCCGATCTTCACCATGGACTCAGTCAGGTCGAAGGAATATCCGATATTCATCATATGCTGTTGCTTCAAACGATCGATCTAATCCATAGGGGTGTTACCGACTGGATTAGCATCAGATCTGCGATGCTCATAAACGTGCCTTGCACCGAGCGAGGTTATTGCGCTTGAGAATCGAATTCCATCTTGCCGGCCATGAATCATGGCCGCTTGAGAACCAACAAAGGCATGGCGACAGAGTTCAATACCGAGCATTTCGCAGACGAAAACTTCACTAAATCTCAGTGGAATGGTAAGCGCATCGGTCTGGTGTATATGTCTGAATTCCCAGTAAACACCGACATTTATATCAACATCATAGTACAGTTCGGATAAACCGAACAATTTGGGGGCAATGATGTCAAAGCAATCCTGCGTTCTTGGTGGTGGTGGCTCGCTGATGGTGCTGGCGCTCTGTTCGTCGGCGGCCTGGTCCCAATCCACCGTTGGCGCGGCCGGACAAGCCGTACCGAGCGCCCAGGCTTCGCAGCCGGGTGCGAACGTCACCTCCGAGCCGCCCGAAATCATCGTGACCGCGACGCGCCGGCAGACCACGCTCGAGAAGACGCCCCTGGCGGTTTCCGCGTTCAGCCAGGAGCAGCTCGATCGGCAGCAGGTCGCGAACATCACCGACATCCAGCGATTTGTCCCCAGTCTCCAGTTCAACCAGAACGCGGCGAACAACGCCCTCCTCATCACGCTGCGCGGCGTCGGCAACGATGCGGCCTTCACGATTTCTTCGGATCCCGAAGTCGGTTTTTATGTCGATGGAATATATGCGCCGACCGTGCAGGGAAGCAGCTTGCTGCTTTACGACCTCGAACGGCTCGAGGTGCTTCGCGGCCCGCAGGGAACGCTCTTCGGGCGCAACACGACCGCCGGCGCCATTACACTGACGACAGCAAAGCCCGATCTGAGCAAGGAGTCGGGATATCTCGAGTTGATCGGCGGAGACTATGCCCGTTTCGGATCGCGCGGCGCGTTCAATCTCCCGGTCTCGAACACATTGGCGATGCGGTTCAGTTTCGCCACGGAACGGCACGACGGCTACGTTTCCTATCAGCAGCCCCCGACCTTGGCGGGCGTGGATTCCTCCGTCTACGACACCAGGGGCAAACTATATAATTCGCAAGACCAGCAGTCCGCTCGCCTTAGCCTCGCTTGGAAACCATCTTCGCGATTCAGGTGGGATATCAACGTCGAAGGTTTTCTTGATCACGGGACGCCGGACATTCCCTTGATGCAGATTTCGAGACCGGGCGAAAAGACCTATTCGGCACTTGTGGACACCAGTCCCGAAAAATCGGGCTATGATTTTTCGGTCCGAAGCACGATGAACTATCAAATCAGCGACTATCTAGATGTCAACTATATTGCTGGCTATAGTCGCGATCATAGTAGAGATCGGGATGAGTCCGATGCGGGCGCATTGCCCGCGCTCGATGCGACCGGGAATCTGACGCCATACGGTTCCGAGCGGATTCAAGACCGCAAGGACTCTAGTTATGTCAGCCAGGAATTGCAGTTCCGATCGACCGGACACCATCTGATCGACTGGATCGTGGGCGGATTATATTCCAATGAGCAGGCGACGGGCCGTCAGGACATCGACGACCGGAATGGCAATGCCGCCGGCCCAGAAGCCTTTGCGATCAGCTTTCTTGCCGGCAACTACCGCGTCAACAGCTATGCCGGTTACGGGCAGGCGACGCTCAATCTCAGTTCGAACCTGCGGCTGACGGGGGGTCTCAGATATTCCGTCGACAAGAAAAGCGAGCCTAATGAAGGAACTGTTACGCTCGGCGCGGGCTGCCCTGCCGCCGTACCAGCCGGCGCGCCACCCTGCACGGGTATCGAAGGTCAATATTTCAACCTGAACGACGGCGCCAAACTAGCGTCGCTGCTCGGCCCCGATTTCATCTACACGCCGAGCAACATTGTGCCGAGAAGCTTCTCGAAACTGACTTACCTGGCACGGGCCGAATACGATGTATCCCCCAATATCATGGCGTATGCCGGTGTCAGCACCGGCTTCAAATCGGGCATCGTCAATCAGACGGGGCCGATAACCGGACCCGAGACCCTGACCGATTACGAGGGCGGCTTGAAGATGCGCCTGCTCGATCGGCGCCTGACGCTGAACCTTGCGGGCTACTATTACGACTATAAGGGTTTCCAGGTCAGCGAGATCGTCGTGCAGCGGGATGCGTCCGGCAACCCGGTCGGAAGCACGCTGCAGACCGTCAATGCGAAGGGCGCGACGGCCTACGGTTTCGAAGCGGAGGTGGTAGGCGACATCACGCGGTTCGATCGCCTTCAGGTCGCGCTTGCCCTGCAGCACACGCGCATAGGTTCGCTGATCACGCTGGATCAGATATTCGACAGCGATCCCAACGATGCCAGCGCGCAGCGCCAGCTGAAGGGCAACGACCTTCCGCACGCACCGACCTTTTCGCTGACGATCACCTACGAGCATGATTTCACGCTCGCCAACGGCGGGACGATCACGCCGCGCGGCACGGTGCATTTCGAGTCGGGAAGCTGGCTATCGATCTTCAACGGCGATCGCACCAACCGCTTCGTCAATGGTCAGCTCGTCGACTTCGGAACATCCTTCGATCGCCAGTCCGCCTACACGCGAAGCGATCTCGCGATCCGCTACACGGCGCCCGGCGACAAATATGAAGTCGAGGGCTTCCTGCAGAACGTCGAGGACGCCAAGGTCCGCACGAATGCGCAGAACTATAATACCGGCTCGATCCAGAGCCAGAGCATCTTCCTTTCCTATCTCCAGCCGCCGAGGACGTTTGGCGGCCGCCTTAAGTTCAAGTTCTGACCTCGTCGGGACCTGCCCGTGCGGGACGGCAGGTCCCATCGCCCCCCAAAAGCTGTTCACGCATGCGCGGACGATCTGCCATGGTCCTCGCATGCGTGGAGACCAGGACTTTGGAAACGGCAATCCAGGATCTGATAACTTGTCGCCCGTGGATGAGCTGACGGTTCCCATGCGCCTCGTCCCGGCGACGACCTTCGCGATGGGATCGGAACGCTTCTACCCCGAGGAATCGCCGGTCCGGGCGGTGCGGGTCGATGCGTTTTGGATCGACGAGACCCCGGTGACCAACGCGCAGTTCGCCATCTTCGCCGCTGAGACAGGCTACGTGTCGCTGGCGGAGACGCCGCCCGATCCGGCCGACTATCCGCATTTATCGCCGGACATGGCGAAAGCGGGCTCGGCGGTGTTCAGGCCGACGTCAGGTCCGGTTGATCTGTCCCGGCCCGAGCAATGGTGGGAATATTGCTTCGGCGCGAGCTGGAGGCATCCGCTGGGCCCGGACAGTTCGCTGGAGGGGCTCGAGGATCACCCGGTCGTCCATATCGCCTACCCCGATGCCGAGGCCTTCGCGCGCTGGGCCGGCAAATCGCTCCCGACCGAAGCCGAGTGGGAGCTGGCCGCGCGCGGCGGTCTCGATCGCGCAGAATTCGCCTGGGGCGACGAACTCGCGCCCGGCGGCCGCAGCATGGCGAACTATTGGCGCGGGCTATTCCCGTTCGCCAACCAGGCGCCCGACGGCTGGACGCGTACCTCGCCTGTCCGGAGCTATCCCGCCAATGGCCATAGTCTCTACGACATGATCGGCAACGTCTGGGAGTGGACGAGCGACTGGTATGCCGCGCCTAAGCACGATCGGAAGGACAAGGTCGGCTGTTGCGTCCCGTCCAATCCGCGCGGTGGTTCGCGCGCGCAAAGCATCGATCCTGCGGCTGCCGAGCGTATTCCGCGCAAGGCGTTGAAGGGCGGGTCGCATCTGTGCGCCGCCAACTATTGCCAGCGCTACCGCCCCGCGGCACGCCATCCGGAGACGATCGACACCTCGACCAGCCACATCGGCTTCAGGTGCGTGCGTCGCCCGCGGAAGGAAGCGCGGCGGTGATGATGATCTCGATACGATATTCGGGACCTGCGAGCCGAACCTCGCCCGTCGCACGCACCGGCGCCCTGACGCCTGCGATCCAGTCGTCCCACACGATGTTCATCGCGCCGAAGTCGGCGATGTCTGCGAGCCAGATCACGGCGCGCAGCAGATGCGCCTTGCTCGTGCCCGCCTGCGCAAGAAGCGTGTCGATCTGGCTCAGGACGGCGCGAGCCTGATCTTCGACGGTTGATCCGAGAGCAATCTGTCCGGCGAGATATACCGTGTCGCCGTGGATGACCGCTTCGCTCATGCGAGCCCCGGTCCCGATATGGTGGATGTCCATGCCGCCCTCTCAGATGATGTTGAGTTCCTCGATCGGCTCTGCGCGCGACAGGCGATCGAGCGACAGCGCGGAGAGATCGAGGGTCCGATATCCGCCGTGCAGGATCAGCTCGGCGACGCCGCGGCCCGTGGCCGGCGAGTGCTGCATCCCGTGGCCACTAAAGCCTGTCGCGGTGACCAGGTTGGCGGTTTCGGGCGTCCAGCCGATGAAGGCGTTGTGATCGAGCAGGCTCATCTCGTAATGGCCGGCCCAGGCCCTCGTCATCCTGATGCGCTCGAACGCTGGAACGCGGTGCGCCAGATGCGGCCAGAGGAAGTCGTCGAACTGCTGATAGTCGGCGTCGAGATCCTCGGGATCGGCGTCCGGAAGATAGACTGGCCCGCCGGCGATATATCCGTCCCCTTCCGGCCGGACGTAAAAGCCGCTCGGATCGACGATCAGGGGCATCTTCGAGACCGGATCGGCGCAGCGGAACGCGAAGATCGTCCGCTTTTCGGGCGCGACGGGCAGCGCAAGCCCCGCATAGCCCGCGATCGCAGCGGATAGCGGCCCGGCGGCATTCACGAAGACATCCGCTGCCAGGCTTCGGCCCCCGGCGGTCCCGGCCGCGACGATGCGTTCGCCCGCCATCTCGAAGCCCGTCACCATATCGTGGAGATAGTGGACGCCCAGACTACGCGCCTTCGAGCGGAAAGCCTGCATCACGCTATAGCCATCGAACCAGCCCTCACCTCGCGTTCCCAACACGCCGAGCCCCAGATCGTCGACATTCAACCAGTCATATCTTTCGGCCAGCTGTCGCCGGTCGAGAGAGCATACCGGGACGTCGTGCTCCAGCTGGATGTCGAACGCGGCGGCGAGACCCGTTTCGCGCCCCTCTTCGGCGAGATAGAGGTAGCCGCGCTCGACGAAGCCGATGTCGGGCCGCTCCCCGTCCACTGCCAGTCGATCGCCGATCTCCCGGAAAAAATCGAAGCTATGGCGGGACATCGCCATGCAGACCGGCGTCGTGAACTGCTGTCGGATCGAGCTTGCCGACAGCGCGGAGGACGCGCGCGCGTAGCTCGGATCCCGCTCGACCACGAGCACCGAGCGCTGCCCGGCCTCCGCCAGATGATAGGCGATCGAGGATCCCACGACGCCGCCACCGATGATGACGATGTCGTACCGCATCAATCTCGCTCGGGAACCGGGACGGTGTAATTGAGCCCCAGGCGACCGCCGTCGGGATAGATTGTCTGCCCGGTGATGTAGGACGATTCGTCGCAGGCCAGGAAGACGGCGATCGTCGCGACCTCTTCGGGCGCACCGGTGCGGCCCATCGGGGTCCGGCTCATGACGCGGTCCTCGGCGGCGCGATCCGTCATGATCGAACGCGCGAGGTCGGTCATGATCGTGCCCGGGCCGATCGCGTTCACGCGAATGCCGCGCGGCGCGAGCGAGATCGCCGACACGTTGGTCAGCTGCTTCATGGCACCCTTCGAGAGCGCATAGGGAATCTGGTTGGGAATGCCCAATATGGCGTTCACCGACGACATATTGACGATGATGCCGCCCGAGCCCATCAACCGCGCCGCGCGCTGCGTTCCGAACACCGCCGCCTTCAGGTTGATCGCCATCACTCGATCGAAATCTGCTTCGGTCAGGGCGTCGATGTCGCAGGCGTGGGTCACGCCGGCATTGTTGACCATGATATCGAGGCCGCCCCAAAGCTGTTCGACGAAATCGAACAGCGCGTCGAGTTCCGCTTTGCTGGCGACGTTGGTGACCCGTGCGGTCTGGCCGAGTTGCGCGGCCAGTTTCTCGATGCCCGCCGCATCGATGTCGGCGAGGATGAGCTCGGCGCCTTCGGCGACATACGCTTCGGCTATCGCCTTGCCGATGCCGTTGGCGGCGCCGGTGATGACGGCGCGTTTGTCCTGCAATCGTTTCATCTGCCTGCTTACCTTCGATTGAGCGCGTCGAGCCGGGCGGAACATGCACCGAGCGCGCGGGGTGCTCCAGTTTTAGCAGCTATTCCTCGTAACGGCCGACTTCGGCTCGGCTACAGACGTTTTCCGGCGATCATTCCGTTGGCGATGCACGTCTCCACCTGCTCGACCAGAAGCTCGAGCAGCTCCTTGGCCAGGCGGGGCGTGGGCCGGTGGAGCGGCATCGCGCTGACCAGCAGCGCGCTCAAACCGCGCCCTGCGAAAGGACGCGCCCTAAGCTTGCCCTCCCGCACCTCGCGGTGGACCGCCCCATAGGGGAGTACGCAGCGCTCGGGCCCGACTTCGACGATGCGCTTGAGCGCGGTGATCGAATCGAGTTCGAAGGCCACGTCCACGGTGATACTCGCGAGCGCCGCCGCGGAATCGATGACGCGCCGCAAACCGTTGGACGAATTCGACAGAACGAAGGGGCCGACCGCGAGCTCGCCGAAATCGGCCGGTTCGTCGGTGCCGGCATTCTGGCCGCTCTCGATGAGATACAGATCTTCCTGCAGCAGCGGGCTGACCAGGATCGTGGGCGAGAGTCGCGCATCGTACAGGACGCCGAGATCGATCTTGCCGCTCTCCAGCAGTTCGAGCAGCGATCCGCTGAACGCTTCGATGACGCGCAGCTTGGCGTGCGGAAAACGCTCCTGGAACTGACGGGCGAGCGGCACGGAAAGCGACGCGCCGAGCGAGGGCGGAAGCCCGAGCGTGACCCACCCCCGCAGTTGCTGCTCGACGTCCTCGAGCTCGATCGTGATCTTGTCGATCTGCATCAGCACGGTACGCGCGACCTCGGCGAGCCGCTCGCCGGCGTCGGTGAGGTTGACGCCGCGCCCATGCCGATAAAGCAGTTGGCTGCTCAAATCTCTTTCGAGCTGCTGCACCCGCTTGCCGATCGTCGGCTGCGTCATGCCGAGCTTGATCGCCGCGCGTGTGAAGCTGCCGTGTTCGGCCACGGCGATGAACAACTTGAGTGTTTCGAGATCTAGCAAGGCGATCCATCGGCTGTCGGACCGCGTCGTGATCCGGGTGCATTGGTGTCCGACATCAACCCCATCGTCAAGCGAGCGCAACGGGAGATCGTCCCGCCCGTATCAGACCGCGGCCCACGACATGCGCCTGGATTTCGGCGGCGCCTTCGAAGATGTTGAGCACGCGCGCGTCGCACAACAGGCGGCTGGCCTCATATTCCAGCGCGTAGCCGTTGCCGCCGTGGATCTGGACGTTGAGATCGGCATTCGACCATGCCATCCGCGCCGCCAGCAGCTTCGCCATGCCGGCATCGATGTCGCAGCGCTGGCCAGCATCCTTCATTCGCGCCGACGCGTAGGTCAGCTCGCGCGCCATGACGAGTTCGACGAGCATCATCGCGATCTTGTCCGACACGCGGGGAAAATCGATCAGCGGCCGTGCGAACTGGCGTCGATCGAGCGCATAGCGCAGCGCGAGGTCGAAAGCGCTCCACCCCACGCCGATCGCGCGCGCCGCGGTCTGGATCCGCGCACCTTCGAACGTCTGCATGAGTTGCCGGAAGCCCTGGCCCGGCTCGCCGCCGAGCAAAGCGTCGTCGCCGACACGGAAACCGTCGAACGCGAGGACATATTCCTTCATGCCGCGGTAGCCGAGGACGCCGATCTCGCTTCCCTCCAAACCGTGATCGGGAAACGCGCCGCGCGCATCCTCCCGGCTCTTGGCGGCGAGCAGGATCGACAGGCCGCCGTGGCCGGGTTGCGTCGCATCCGTGCGCACCAGCGTCGTCATCAGATCGGCGCGGGCCGCATGCGTGATCCACGTCTTGGCGCCGTGGATCGACCACCCGTCGCCGTCACGGACCGCGCGGGTGCGCAACTGGGCGAGATCGGAGCCGATATCGGGCTCGGTGAACACCGCCGTTGGCAGGATCGCGCCGGATGCGAGGCCGGGCAGCCAACGCGCTTTCTGATCGGGCGTACCGCCGAGGCCGATCAATTCGCCGGCGATCTCCGATCGTGTCCCGAGCGATCCCGCGCAGATCCAACCCCTGCTGAGTTCCTCCGACACGACGCACATAGCGAGCTTCCCGAGGCCGAGCCCGCCATAATCCTCCGCGATGCAGATGCCGAAGACGCCCAGCTCGGCCATTTCGGACACCAGCTCGATGGGAATCAAGGCGTCCGCCAGATGCCATTGGTGCGCGAAGGGCGCGACGCGCGCCGCGCTGAAGGCGCGGAACTGATCGCGGACCATGTCGAGCGTTTCGTCGCCGAGCGCCTCGTCGGGCCGGCTGCCCGCGCGCAACATGCGGCCGAGCGCGGCGCGGTGATCGGCGACGTTGCCCTGCGCCAGAAAGACGTCGACCGCGGGATCGCGCGCGAGCCGAAGCGCCGCATCCTCAAGCCCGAGCTCGCGCGGGCGGGCAATCTCGTTCTGGCTCATGGGAACGCCGCCCTGCAGCTGCGCCAGATATTCGCCGAAGCCGATTGCGAGCACCAGCGCCTCGATCTCGCCGAACCGGCCGGCTGCGCTCGCGCGCTCCGCCCAGTCGAGCGTCGCGGACAGCGCCGCCGCCGTCGTCGCGATCCAGGCGAAGCCGTGGAGGAGACGCTGCTCATGATCCGCCGCCGCGGCATCGAATTGCCCGCCCGGCGCGATCAGCGCCGCGACCTGGGACCGCGCTTCCTCGACATAGCGGTCGACCGCCACTACCGCAGAGCGCGACAGTTGGAGCCAGTCGGTCATCGATATGTCGCCTTCGCCGTCATTGATAGGACATCGTCGTCGCGGATCGCCGCCCACATCGCCGGCCCGGTCTCGCCCAGACGGATCGGACGATCGACGAAGCAGGGCGCGCGGGCCTGGAACTCGAAGCGCGCCAATGGCCCGCGCCGCGCCGCCAGCGCGGCGAGCCGCGCGGCGATGAACGGCCCGTGCACGACGAGGTCGGGATATCCTTCGATCTCGGTCGCATAGGCGCGATCATAATGGATCCGATGCGCGTTGAAGGTCGCGGCCGAAAAGCGAAACAGATCGACTGGCCCCGGCAACCACCGCTCGGCAGAGCCCGTGAACGTCATGGCCGCACGGTCCGCAGGCGGTTTTGTCGCCGTCGCGTCGATCGCCGGTGAAGCTGCCCGATAGACCAGCGTCTGGCGCTCGCCGACGCGCATCGTATCGGCCTGGACGATCTCGCGTTGAAGATCGACGAAGACCAGATCGCCGGTTGCGCCCCGCTTGTGCCGCAGGTCGGCGATGCGCTGCGTCAACGTCGCCGGCTCTCCGACGGTGAGCGGCTCGGCAAGATCGATGCTGGCGCCCGCGAACATCCGCCGGGGCAATGCCTCGATCGCCGGCAGGAAATCGCCGCGTCGCGGATGCCCGTCTTCCCCCAGAAGCCGGGCGGGGACGATGTCGTTGAAACAGGACCAGTGACACAGCGGCGACGCCTCGGCGTAACAGGCGGCAGCGAAGCGCTCGAGGATCGAGGCGTCGATCGTCTGCGTCACCGATCTGACCCGTCCGATCGACGCGCGAAGCCCGTCGACGTCGGTTTGCGTCAGGCCGCTCACGCGACTACGCCGTCGTCGTGCAAGCGGGCGATCTCGGCGGGTGGCAGGCCCAACAGATCGGCGAGGATCTGGTCGGTATGCTCGCCGATGCGGGGTGCGGGCGAAGGCGTGCCCGCCGGCGCATCGAGGCGCACCGGAGCGCCCGGAGTCGGATACGCGCCCGAGGGGTGTTCGACCCTCGCGAACAGCGGATTGTCCCCGAACAGTCGGGGGTCGTCGGCGATGGCGGTGGCCAAAGACTGGTAGCGCGACCAGCAGACGCCGCCCGCATCAAAGATCGTCCGCCAGTCGTCGATCGAGCGGCCGGCCACGGCATGCGCGACGATCGGATTGAGGATATCGCGATGCGTAAACCGAGCACCCTCGTCCTGGGCGAACGACACCCCGAGACGGGATTCGACGTCGGCGATCGGCGCCCGCACGTCGAGCGCGTCGATCAGTCCGGTCCACTGCCGCGCCGTGATCGCGACGATCATCAGACGTTCGCCGTCGCGCGTCGTGAAATCGCGGCCGAAGGCGCCGAACAGATCGTTGCCGCTGCGCACGCGGTCGCCGCTCTGTAGCGTTTCGGCGACCGCGCCGAGATGGCCGAGCGTCGCGGCCGCGAGATCGGACAAGGCCAGCCGCATCTCGCGCCCCAGGCCATCCATCGTGCGGGCGTGCCGCGCCGCCAGCAGCGCGAACGCGCCATAGGCTCCCGCCATCAGGTCCCACGCGGGCAGCACGTGATTGACCGGACGAACGTCGTCGACGGGCCCCGTCATCATCGGCACGCCGACGGCTGCGTTGATCGTGTAATCCACCGCCGTCTTCCCATCCGCCCAGCCCATCACCCTCAGGCAGATCAGATCGTGCCGCAGCGGCTTCAGCTTGTCGTAGGAGAGGAAGCCGCGCTCGGGAAAATTGGTCACGAACAGGCCGTCGCCCGCGGTCGCGATGCGCTGCGCCAATTCGCGACCGGCCGGCCGCGCGAGATCGATCGCGATCGACCGCTTGGCCTTGTTCAGCCCTTCCCAATAGAGGCTTTCGCCGGTTACCGCGAGCGGCCAACGGCGGCTGTCCGGCCCGCCGCCGATCTGATCGAAACGGATCACGCTGGCGCCCATCTGCGCCAGGTGAAGGCCGCATGACGGGCCGGCGATGAACGCCGCGCCCTCGATCACGGTCAATCCGGCGAGGAGATCGTACATCCGATCAGGCCTTGCCGAAGCCGCCGCCGCCAGGCGTTTCGATCACGAAGACGTCGCCGGCCTGCATCTGGGTGCTCTGCGTGGATCCGATGATCTCGACCGTACCGTCGACCCGCTCGACGCTGTTCCGTCCCGGCATCGCGGACTCTCCGCCTTCCAGCCCGAACGGCGCCACGCGACGGCGGTTCGACAGGATCGTGGCGGTCATCGGCTCGAGGAAGCGGATGCGGCGGCGGATGCCGTCGCCGCCGCGGCGACGCCCCGCACCGCCCGATCCGTGGCGGATGGAGAAGGCTTCGAGCAGCACCGGAAACCGCCATTCGAGCACTTCGGGGTCGGTCATCCGGCTGTTGGTCATGTGGGTATGCACCGCGGAGGTGCCGTCATGCTCGGCGCTGGCACCGCTGCCGCCGCAGATCGTCTCGTAATATTGATAGCGGTCGTTGCCGAAGGTGAAGTTGTTCATCGTACCCTGCGCTGCGGCGAGCGTACCGGTCGCGCCGTAGATCGCGTCGGTGATGACCTGGCTGGTCTCGACATTGCCGGCGACGACGGCGGACGGATAGGTGGGGCGCAGCATCGAGCCCTCGGGTATGATCAGCTCGACCGGTTCCAGGCACCCATCGTTCATCGGAATGTCCTGATCGATCAGCGTCCGCATCACGTAGAGCGCAGCCGCCCGGCAGATCGAAGGGGGCGCATTGAAGTTGGTGGGCTGCTGCGGGCTGGTCCCGGTAAAGTCGATCACGGCTTGGCGCTTCCCGCGATCGACGGTGATCGCGACCCTGACTTGCGATCCGTCGTCCAGTTCGTAGGTGAATTCGCCGTCGTTCAGCCGATCGAGCACCTGCCGGACGGCTTCGGCGGCATTGTCCTGAACGTGCCGCATGTAGGCGAGAACGACGTTCAGGCCGAAATGCTTGACCGTCTTGGCGATTTCGGCGGCACCGCGCGCGCAGGCGGCGATCTGCGCGCGGATGTCGCCGACATTTCGATCTGGATCGCGCGCCGGATAAAGCCCCTTGGCCAGCTCCGCGCGGAATTCGGCCTCGCGGAAATGACCTTCTTCCACGAGCAGGAACGAGTCGAAGAGCACGCCCTCGTCATCCAGCGAGACGCTGTCCGGCGGCATCGATCCCGGGGTGCGACCGCCGACATCGGCGTGGTGCCCCCGCGCCGCGACGAAGAAGCTACACTCGTCCCGATCGTCGAATACCGGCATGACGACGGTCAGGTCGGGCAGGTGCGTTCCGCCGTTGTAGGGGTTGTTGACCAGATAGACGTCGCCCGGACGCAGGCCCCGATGCGCGCTCGCCGCATCGCGCACCGCGCGCACGCTGTCGCCCATCGAGCCGAGATGGACCGGCATGTGCGGCGCATTCGCCACCAGCCCGCCGCCGCCGTCGAACAGCGCGCAGGAGAAATCCAGCCGTTCCTTGATGTTGACCGACAGCGCCGTGTTCTGCAGCGCCTGGCCCATCTGCTCGGCGATCGCCATGAACAGGTTGTTGAAGATCTCGAGCCGGACCGGATCCAGCGCGGCCTGCTCGTCCGACGAGGGGCGGCGCCCCTGCTCGATGCGGCGCATGACGAGATCGCCCGAGGCGCTGCACTCGGCGGCCCAGCCCGGCTCGACGACGACCGTGCCGGTGTTGTCGTACAGGATCGCCGGCCCCGGCATCGGCGTGCCGGGCGCCAGGGCGGCGCGTTCCATCAGGCCGGCCCGGCGGGCGGCGCCGTCCATATACACATCGACGGCGCGACCCGTGCCGAACGCCACCGGCTTCGGCCGGAAGCGCGCCGCGGACTTGATCGACGGCACGATCAGCTCGACCGCGACCGATTCCACGATCAGCGGCGTACCCGGCATCACGAAGGTGAAGCGTTGGCGGTAGAGCTGCTCGAACGCGTGCCGGATCGCCGCCTCGTCGCCCTCGGCGACTTCGATCGCCGTGTCGGTCCCCTCGTAGCGCACCATCAGGCCGCGACGGACCGTGGCGGCGGCGGTATCGAAGCCGTCGAGCCCGACGACGCCGCGGCATTCGGTTTCGAGCAGGTCCATCGCCGCCGCGGCATCGGCCAACGCCGCAGCTCCCAGCGGCGCTTCGATCGCATGATGCCGCAGGATACGTTGATCGGCGATCCCGATTCCGTAGGCCGACAATACGCCGGCGAGCGGGTGGACCATCACGCTCTCCATGCCGAGCGCATCGGCGACCAGGCAGGCGTGCTGCCCCGCGGCGCCGCCGAAACAGACCAAGACATAGTCGGTCACGTCATGGCCCTGCGCCACCGAGATCTTCTTGATGGCGTTGGCCATGCTGTCCACCGCGATCGCGAGGAAGCCCTCGGCGAGTTCCTCGGGCGTTTTGGGCGGCAGACCCGCCGCGGCGACGTCGCTCGCCAGCGCCTCGAACTTCGTGCGGACGACGTCGGGATCGATCGCGGCATCGCCCTGCGGACCGAACAGCGCGGGAAAACAGTCGGGCTGCAGCTCGCCGAGCATCACGTTGCAATCGGTGATGGTCAGCGGGCCGCCGCGCCGATAGCAGGCCGGCCCCGGATCGGCTCCGGCCGACTCGGGGCCGACGCGCAGACGGGCACCGTCGAACCGGCAGATCGATCCTCCGCCCGCCGCTATCGTGTCGATGCTCATCATCGGCACGCGCAGGCGGACGCCGGCGACGACGGTTTCGAGCGAGCGTTCGAGCGTCCCGCCATAGTGCGAGACATCGGTCGAGGTGCCGCCCATGTCGAAGCCGATCACCTTGCCGAAGCCGGCGGCGCGCGCGGTCTCGACCATGCCGACGATCCCGCCCGCCGGGCCGGACAGAATGGCGTCCCGGCCCTGAAACAGATCGGCGCCGATCAGCCCGCCGTTGGACTGCATGAAGGCGAGCGGAACACCTGCGCCGAGCGCGTCGGCGACTTGGCGGACGTAGCGGCGCAGCACCGGCGAGAGATAGGCGTCGACCAGCGTCGTGTCGCCGCGACTGACCACCTTCATCAGCGGACTGACGCGGTTGCTGACCGAAATCTGATCGAAGCCGATCTCGGCGGCGACTTCGGCGATCCGCTCTTCATGCGCCGGATAGCGGTAACCGTGCATGAGTACGATCGCGACCGCGCGGCAGCCCGCACGGTAGGCGTCGCCGAGCGCGGTGCGCATCGCATCGACGTCGAGAGGCACGAGGACGTTTCCCGATGCGTCGACGCGCTCGCGTGCCTCGATCACGCATTGCTCGAGCCGATCGGGAAGCTGGATGTGGCGGTCGAACAACCGCGGCCGGTTCTGATACCCGATCCGCAGCATGTCGCCGAAACCCTCGGTCGTGACCAGCGCGACCTTCTCGCCCTGCCGTTCGAGCAGCGCGTTGGTGGCGACGGTCGTCCCCATCTTGACGCTGGCGA
>CAXTVK010000023.1:0-31200 GCA_964247655.1 uncultured Sphingomonadaceae bacterium
CGGCCGAGGCGCTCCGCCTCACCGCCGCCGCCCCCGCGCGCAACCAGAATGTCGGCCCCGACTACGAGTAGACGCCGATTCCCGACCGGGCACGGTCGGGAGCCGCGCTGATCGGGACGCACCGGACGGGCCTCGGCCGCCGAGCGGGCAAGGACGTCCGCAACCGATCGGATCGTGCAACGCGCAGGCGCTCGATCCACGGCGCCGTCGCGCGCGACGGCTTAGACGGCCTGCCCATCCCGATCGATCAGCACCTCACGGCGGCCGACATGATCGGGTGCGCCGACCTTGCCGTCCTTCTCCATCCGCTCGATCAGCCGTGCCGCGCTGTTGTAGCCGATGCGCAGCTGGCGCTGGACGTAGCTGGTCGAGGCCTTCTGCGACGACGCCACCACCTCGACCGCCTTGCGATACAGCGCGGCGTCGGGCGAATCGTCATCGGCGGGCTGGCCGTCCAATGCGAAACCACCGTCCTCGGGCTCCTCGGTGACCGCCGAGATATAGTCGGGCGTTCCCTGCCCGCGCCAATGATCGGCGACCAGCCGCACCTCCTCGTCGCTGACGAACGGCCCGTGGACCCGCGCGATCTGCTTGCCGCCGGGCATGTAGAGCATGTCGCCCTTGCCGAGCAGCTGTTCGGCGCCCTGCTCGCCCAGGATCGTGCGCGAATCGATCTTCGAGGTGACCGAGAAGCTGATCCGCGTCGGCAGGTTCGCCTTGATCACGCCGGTGATGACGTCGACCGACGGCCTTTGCGTCGCCATGATCAGGTGGATGCCCGCCGCGCGCGCCTTCTGCGCCAGCCGCTGGATGAGGAATTCGACCTCCTTGCCCGCGGTCATCATCAGATCGGCGAGCTCGTCGACGATCACCACGATCTGCGGCAGCGGCTCGAACTCGAGCTCCTCCTCCTCGTAGATCGGATGCCCCGATTCGGCGTCGTAACCGGTCTGCACGCGCCGCCCGAGCTTCTGGCCGCGCGTCTTGGCGCCGCGCACCTTTTCGTTGAACGAGGCGAGGCTGCGGACGCCGACCGACGACATCTTGCGGTAGCGCTCCTCCATCTGCTCGACCGCCCATTTGAGCGCGCGCACCGCCTTGGCGGGCTCGGTGACGACGGGCGACAGCAAATGCGGGATGCCGTCGTAGATGCTCAGTTCGAGCATCTTCGGATCGATCATGATCATCCGGCAGGTTTTGGGCGAGTGGCGGAACAGCAGCGACATGATCATCGCGTTGAGGCCCACCGATTTGCCCGATCCCGTCGTGCCCGCGATCAGCAGATGCGGCATCGGCGCCAGATCGGCGATCACCGGATCGCCTGCGATGTTCTTGCCCAGGATGATCGGCAGCTGCGCCGAATGATCCTCGAACGCGGGATCGCCGACCAGTTCGGACAGCACCACCGCCTCGCGCTTCACGTTGGGCAGCTCGATGCCGATCACCGTGCGGCCGGGGATCGTCGCGATGCGTGCGGACAGCGCCGACATATTGCGCGCGATGTCGTCGGCGAGCGCGATCACGCGGCTAGCCTTGATGCCGGCGGCAGGCTCGAGCTCGTACATCGTCACGACCGGCCCGGGGCGCACCGCGTTGATCGTGCCCTTGACGTGGAAATCGTCGAGCACCGTCACCAGCAGCTGCGCGTTGCGCTCGAGCGCGGCCTTGTCGATCGCCTTGCCGGTGTTGGGCGGCGGGGGCGCGAGCAGGTCGATCGAGGGCAGCACATATTCGTCGCGCAGATCGAGCGAGGCCTGGCGCGTGCCCTCGGGCTTGCGCGGTGCGTTCCCCGATGCACGATCCGCGATGATCGGGCGCGAGGGCGGCGCCGCGGCGTCGGTGGCGACGCGCTTCTTGGGCGGCGCGACATAGGTCTCGTCGTCATCCTCGTCGTCGTCGATCGCCGGGACCTCGCGGCTTGGCGCGCGGACCTTGGCGACGCGCGCGACGGGGCGCGCGCCGCTGCGCCCGGCACGGGCCAGCCACGCACGCTCGTCCGCCTCGAGCCCGATCGCCATGATCCACAGCCACAGCCCGATCCCGGTCGCGATCAGCTCGATCGCGTAGCGCAAGGGGACCGCGAAGCCCGCGGCGGGAACGAACCCGATCGCGCCGTCGACCGCGCGCGCGCCGAGATAGCCGAACGCGCCGCCCCAGCCGGCGGGGAGCAGCAGGCTCGTCCCCTCGCGGAACAGCGCGGCGGCGGTGCCGACGAGCAGCGCAGCAACCAGCGTCAGCAGCGCCGCCCTGCCCCACCGGCCCGAATCGCGGCCGCGCACCAGTCGGATGCCGGGCACGAACACGATCGGCACCCAGGCGGCGGCGGCGGCGCCGAACAGCGTCAGCCCGAGATCGGCGATCCACGCGCCGGGCGCGCCGATCCAGTTGAGCGGCGGGCCGCCCGCGACGGTGTTGAGCGCGGAATCGCTGCGATGATAGGTGGCGAGCGCGACCGCGAACAGGATCGCGGCGAGGATCAACGCGATTCCGGCGACGATCCCGCCGCTGCGCGCGACCGCGGACACGATCCTCTCGCGCCAGGGTGCGCCGCGCACCGCCACCTTGCTCGCCATGCTCGTTGCTCCCCGGCGGGGCGGCGCGGCGTACCGGCGTGCCCCAAATGTTCCGCGGCGCCAACATGACTTTCGCAATCCTACAAGTCAACGCCGTCGGTGCGCGTGATCGCGGCTGGAGCGGCTGCCCAGGCCGCGTATCGACATTCGACAATCCTCCCCCGCAAGGGGGAGGTGGCGCCGAAGGCGACGGAGGGGGCGGACGGCGGCGCGCTCTTCATGCCGATACCGCGTCCTCCCCCTCCACCATCCTTCGGATGGTCCCCCTCCCCCTGGCGGGGGAGGATTTTCAGCTATCGCGCGATTGTCGATAAGCCCTAGAGCAGTCGGATGACCGACACCCCCGCCAGCCTCCCCCGCGCCGACGTGATCATCCTGGGCGCCGGCCTCGTCGGATGCGCGCTCGCGCTGGCGCTGGCGAAGGGCGGCGTGACGAGCATCCTCGTCGATCCCGCCGATCCGGAGGCGATCCGCTCGGCGAGCAACGACGGCCGCGCCTCGGCGGTATCGAGCAGCACGTGGCGGATGTTCGAGGCGCTGGGGCTGCACGATCGCTTCGCCCCGCACGCCTCGCCGATCGAGCGGATCGAGGTCGGCGAACAGGGGGCCAGAGGCCTGCTCGCCTTCCAGCCCGATCTGGCGAACGACGGCCCGCTCGGCATGATGGTCGAGAACCGCACCCTGAGGGTGGGTTTGCACGACGCTGCCACGGCGGCGGAGGGCGTGACGCTGCTGATGCCCGCCACCCCGCAGACCGCCGAGCGCGATGCCGACGGCGTGCGGATCACGCTCGCCGACGGGCGCCGGATCGCGGGCGCGCTGCTGGTCGGCGCCGAGGGCCGCCGCTCGCCGACGCGCGGCGCGGCACGGATCGCGGTCGCGCGCTGGGAGTATAAGCATGTCGCGATCGTCGGCATGCTCGATCACAGCGAGGATCATCGCAACGTCGCGCACGAACTCTTCTACACCGCGGGCCCGTTCGCGCTGCTGCCGATGCAGGGCGGACACCGCTCGGCGCTGGTGTGGACGGTCTCGGAGGTCGACGCGCCCGCGATGCTGACGCTTAGCCCCCGCGCCTTCCTCGCCGAGGCGGACAAGCGGATGAAGGGCATGCTCGGCACGATCGCGCTGGCCGGGCCGCTGTCGAGCTACCCGCTCGGCTTCCACCACGCCGCGCACATCACGGACGTCCGGCTCGCGCTGGTCGGCGACGCCGCGCACGGCATCCACCCGATCGCGGGCCAGGGCGTCAATCTCGGCTTCCGCGATGCCGCGGCATTGGCGGAGGTGCTGGTGGAAGGCGTGCGGCTCGGCCTCGATCCCGGCGACGCGCAACTGCTCCAGCGGTACGAACGCTGGCGCGGGCTCGACACCTTCACGGTCGCCGCCGCCACCGACGGCCTGACGCGGCTGTTCGGCGTGCCGGGCCGCACGGCGTCGAAGGTGCGGCGCCTCGGCATCGGCGTGGTCGAGCGCGTGCCGCCGCTCAAGAATTTTTTCATGGCCGAAGCGCGCGGGGAGAGCGGGGCGCTGCCCAAGCTGCTGGGCGGGCAGGCGATCTGAGGGGAGCGGTGCCGACCGAGGCGGGAGTTGCGTTCGAATGTGCGCGTCGACTTAGCCTTGGATTAACCATCGCGGTTTAATCTCTGCCAATCACAGGGGAGTGGTAATGGGTATTGGCCCGATTGTACGGCGACTTTTTGGAAGGCACGAACGCGCGCTTTCCGAACTGTACAGGTCGATATATGTCGATCTCGACGCCTATGTCGACCAGATCGCAGCCTGGGTTCCGAACCCGCAGCGCATTTTAGAGGTCGGCTGCGGTGAAGGTGCGGTGACCGAACGGCTTGCGCGGCGCTACCCTGATGCGGACATCGTCGCGATCGATATCACGCCGAGGGTCGGGCGTCTGTTCCAGGGACGCCGCGATCGCGTCGTATTTGCCGAAACCACCGTACAGGAGATTGCGGCCCACCAGCCCGGCGCGTTTGAGCTTGCCGTTATTTCCGACGTTATCCATCACGTACCGCGAGACCTGCGGGTCGAAGTGCTCGACGCAACGCGACGCGCTGTTTCGCCCCAAGGTGCGGTAATATTCAAGGATTGGGCGCGAACCATCTCCCCGATCCACTGGCTGGTGCATGGCAGCGACCGATGGATCACCGGCGATCGGGTTCACTATCTGCTCAAGGATCAGGCCGATGCTATCGTGGCGCAGGTATTTGGCGATCGAGCAGTTGTAGCGGAAGCGAGGGTTCGCCCCTGGAAAAATAATTTTGCGATGCTGGCGCGCGTCTGATGCGCGACTTTGTCGTCTGACGACGTCGTTAGTCGAATGATCTACACCCGCCGCGCCGCCTCGATCAGCAGCACCGGCACGCCGTCGCGGATCGGGTAGGCGAGGCCCGCCTCGTCCGAGACAAGCTCGCCGCGTGCGACATCGTGCCGGAGCGGCGTCCGCGTCATCGGGCAGACCAGGATCGCGAGCAGCTGCGGATCTAGCGCGAGGCGCGAACCCTCCGGGTTCATTGCAGCGTGGCGCCGTCGTCGTCGTCGCTTTCGTCGTGGCGGAAGAAGCGCAGGAACTGGACGACGAGGTCGGCGCGCTCGGCAATGTCTGGGGCTTCGAGCAGCGCCTGCTTGGTCGCGACGTCGAACGGCGCGACCTGCGCGACGCCGTTGACCAGCGCCTCGTCGTCGAGCCGCTCGACCGCGGTCCAGTCGATCGCATAGCCCTTGGCCTCGGCGTAGCGCCGCGCCTCGCGCTCGAGATCGGCGCGCAGGGCCAAGCCCAGCGGATCGGGATCGGCGGCGTCGCCCTCGTAAGCCGACCAGTCCGCCTCGACCTGGCGGAAGGCGGTGGTGACATCGAGCTCGCGGATCAGGCGGAAACGCGTCAGTCCCTCGAGCACGAGGTTGTAGCGGCCGTCGTCGTGCGCCTCAAATTCGGCGATGCGGCCGACGCAGCCGACGTCGAACAAGGCGGGCTTCTTATGGTCGCCGTCGCGCGGCTGGATCATCCCGATCCGCCGATCGCGCGCCATCGCATCGCTGATCATCGCGCGGTAGCGCGGCTCGAAGATGTGCAGCGGCAGCAGCGCGCGCGGAAACAGCAGCGCACCGCCGAGCGGGAAGATCGAGAGACGCGCCACGCTGCGAGCCTCAGGTGAACAGCACGGCGGACAGGCGCCGGCGCTGCGCGCTCACCCACGGATCCTCAAGGCCGACCGCGGCGAACAGCGTCAGCAGCCGCTCCTTGGCGGCGCCCTCGTGCCACGTCCGGTCGAGCGCGATGCTGGCGAGCAGCTGGTCGGCGGCGCCGTCGCGGTCGCCCGCCGCCATCAGTCCGCCGGCGAGTTCGTAGCGCTTCTCGAGATCGTCGGGCGCCGCCTCGACCGCAGCCTTGAGGCCCGCGAGATCGTCGACCGGCGCCGCCTGCTTCGCCAGCGCGATCGCGGCGCGGACCTGCGCGAAGGCGACGTCCTTGGCCTTCTCCTCGGGCAGGCCGCCAAGCAGCGCCTCGGCGTCGTCGGCACGGCCGAGCGCGAGCAGAGCGCGCGCATGGCCGACGGTCGCCGCGACATGATCGGGCGCCATCGCCGCGACCTGCTCGAAGATCGACAGCGCGCGCTCGTTCTCGCCCGCGGCCAGAAATTGCTCGCCCATCACGACGAACTGCTCGACGTCGTCCGCACCCGGATCGCCGCCCTCCGCCTGGATCGGCAATTGCGCGAGAAGCTGGTCGAGCATCCGCGTCAGCTGTCCCTCGGTGCGCGCCTGCGTCAGATCGGCGACGGGCTGGCCCTCGAACAGCGCATAGACGGTCGGGATCGACTGGACGCGGAACTGCGCCGCGATGAACTTGTCCTTGTCGACGTCGATCTTGACCAGCTTCACGCCCTTGTCGGCATAATCCCTGGCGACCTTCTCGATCACCGGTCCGAGCTGTTTGCAGGGGCCGCACCATTCCGCCCAGAAGTCGACGATGACGAGGCTCGTCATCGAGGGCTCGACGACGTCGCGCCGGAAGGCTTCCACCGCCTCGCGGTCCGCCGCACTCATCCCCAACGTCGCCACGCTTGCGTCTCCTGCCAGTCCGATACCCGTCCGATCGCCTTATGTGGGCGCGAGCGCCCCGCTGCCAAGCCCTACCGAAATTGTCCGCGAATCGGCTTGCCCGCCTTCGGAGCCGGTGCTAGGGGCCCCCTTCCACGACGGGGCCCAGCCCCGCCGGCGCTCGAGCGGGCGTAGCTCAGGGGTAGAGCACAACCTTGCCAAGGTTGGGGTCGAGGGTTCGAATCCCTTCGCCCGCTCCAATTTTCAGGTCGTCGATCAGCGCCAGCCGGCTTGCCCGGCCGCGCGGCGCATGATCTAAGGCGGCCCCTTCCAGGCACCCGTAGAGTGCCCGTTTTCCCAAGGGGTCGTCCTCCATGCGTATCGTTCCGCTCGTCGCCTGCCTGTCCACCCTCGTCGCGCTGGCCGCACCGCTGCATGCCGCCGACAAGCCCGACCGCGGCGACAAGGGCGCCGACGCCAAGGACCAGGCGAAGGACGCCGCCAAGACCGACACCGATCTCGAGCCCTTTCCCGCCGCGAAATCCGCCAAGCAGAGCGCGGTGATCGGCGGCCGTCGGCTCGACTATGTCGCCACCGTCGGTTCGATCCCGGTCAAGGACGACAAGGGCAAGACGATCGGCGAAGTCGTCTACACCGCCTATACCGTGCCCGGCCGCGGTGCCGCTCGCCCAGTCACCTTCGCGTTCAACGGCGGGCCGGGCGCGGCGTCGGTCTATCTCAACCTCGGCGCGATCGGGCCCAAGAAGGTCGCGTTCGGCGAGGCGGGCGACAGCCCGTCCGATCCCGCGATCCTGCGCGACAACGCCAACAGCTGGCTCGATTTCACCGATCTCGTGTTCATCGATCCGATCGGCACGGGTTTTTCGCGCACGCGGGTCGACGAGGACAAGACCAAGAAGTCCTTCTACACCGCCAAGGCCGACATCGAATATCTCAGCCGCGTCGTCTACGACTGGCTGCTCAAGAACGATCGGATGACGAGCCGCAAATATCTCGTCGGCGAAAGCTATGGCGGCTACCGCGTGCCGCGGCTCGCTTTCTACCTGCAGACGCAGATGGGCGTCGGCATCTCGGGGATCACGATGGTTTCGCCCTATCTCGATCCGCCCGCGATCGGGCAGGATGACGCGCTCTCGCCGCTGCCGTGGATGATCAACCTGACCGCGATGACCGCGGGCAATTTCGAGCGCAAGGGCGTGGCCCTCAACGAGACGACGATGGCGCCCGTCGAGCAGTACGACCGCAATCAGTTCGTCACCGACTTTCTGGCGGGCCCCGCCGACCGGGTCGCTACCGATCGGCTGTCGGCGAAGGTCGCGGATCTGACCGGGCTCGATCCGGTGCTGGTGCGGCGGATGAACGGCCGCGTCGATATCGGCACCTATCTGCGCGAGGTGCACAGGGCGGAGGGCAAGATCGGATCGGTCTACGACTCGAACGTCACCGCCTACGATCCCTTCCCCGCCAGCCCCGATCAGAAATCCAACGATCCGCTGCTCGACACGCTGATCGCGCCGACCACCTCGGCGATGGTCGATTTCGTCACCAACCAGGTGGGTTGGAAGGTCGACGGCCGCTACAACGCGCTGTCCTACGAGGTGAACAAGGCGTGGGACCGCGACGACAGCGACAGCCCGGTCACCGATCTGCGCAAGGCGATCGCGATCGATCCCAAGATGGCGGTGACGATCGTCCACGGCTGGAACGACCTCTCCTGCCCCTATTTCGGATCGCGGCTGCTGATCCAGCAGATGCCCAATTACGGCACCACCGATCGCATCAAGCTGCATATGTATCCGGGCGGGCATATGTTCTACGCGCGGCCCGACAGCGGCTCCGCGCTCCGCCGCGACATCATGACCGCCTACGGGGTGCAGGGATGATGCGGCTGGTTTCCGCGCTCGCGCTCGCTCCGCTGCTGGTCGCGGCGGCGCCGGTTCCCGCCCCGGTGACGGCCGCGGAATTGTCGGCGACGGTCAAGGAGATCGCCTCCGAGCCCTATCAGGGCCGCGCGCCGGGGACGCCGGGCGAGGCGAAGACGATCGCCTATCTGGTCGCGCGGCTGAAGGCGCTGGGCCTGCAGCCCGCGGCGCCGGGTGGGCAGTGGACGCAGACCGTGCCGATGATCCACGACGTCGCGGGCACGCCGACGAAGCTCGCCATCACGATCGGCGGTAAGACGCTCTCCCCCGTCCCCGGCACCGACATCGCACCAGGCACGACGCGCGCGTCGTCGCACGTGACCATCGCCGACGCACCGCTGGTCTTCGTCGGCTACGGCGTCTCCGCGCCCGAACGTGGCTGGGACGACTTCAAGGGCGTCGATCTGCACGGCAAGGTCGCGATCTTCCTCGTCAACGATCCCGATTATGCCGCCAAGCCCGGCGAGGACGCCTATGGCAAGTTTGGCGGTGCCGCGATGACCTATTATGGCCGCTGGACCTACAAATACGAGGAAGCCGCGCGACGCGGCGCGATCGGCGCGCTGATCGTCCACGAGACGGGTGCGGCGGGCTATGGCTGGAACGTCGCGGGCAATACGGTGGGCGGCACCTATGCGCTGCCCGTCGAGCCGGGCAAGCCGCAGCCGGTCGCGGTGCAGTCGTGGATCGCGCAGCCGTTCGCAAAGCAGCTGTTCGCCGCCGCCGGGCTTGATTTCGACATGCTGTCGGTCAAGGCACGCTCGAAAGACTTCCGGCCGGTGACGTTGGAGGGCGCACGCTTCTCGATCGACATGCCGGTGCAGAGCACCGCGATCGAGAGCCACAACGTGCTCGCCAAGATCGCCGGCACGACTCACACGAACGAGACCGTCTTGTTCGGCGCGCACTGGGACGCCTACGGCATCGGCGCGCCCGACACGCAGGGCCGCACGATCCGGCCGGGCGCCAACGACGACGGGCTCGGCGTCGCCAGCCTGCTCGCGCTCGCCAAGGCCTATAAGGCACAGCCGGCGCCGCAGCGCACGATCGGCTTCGGCTTCTGGACCGCGGAGGAGCGCGGGCTGCTCGGCTCCGAATATTATGCGCAGCACCCCGCCTTCCCGATCGCGACGACGGTCGCCAACCTGACGATCGACATCCTACAGACCGCCGGCCCGTCGCGCGACGTCGTGCTGATCGGCGCGGGGCAGGACAGTCTCGACGGCGATCTGGCAAGCGCCACTGCCGCGCAGGGCCGCACGGTGACCCCCGACGCCAAGCCCGAGCGTGGACTCGTCTACCGCGCCGATCATTTCTCGCTCGCCAAGCGCGGCGTGCCGACGCTGCTGCTGATGGGCGCCGGCGGCGGCGTCGATCTGGTGAACGGCGGCCGGGCTGCAGGCGACAAATGGGTCAGCGACTATACCGCGCACTGCTACCACCAGACCTGCGACCTCTGGTCGGTGGACTGGGACCTGCGCGGTGCGGCGGCGGACGTGAACCTGTTCTATGCGATCGGCGGCAAGCTGGCCGGCTCGCGGGAATGGCCGACATGGAACGCGACGTCCGAGTTCAAGCCGGTGCGCGATAAGACGGCGGAAGCGCGGACGCAGTAACCTTGTTCCCCGGCGCAGGCCGGGGCCCAGGCCCGCAGCCTGTGGCAGGCGCAGCGTTCGATCAGAGAAGTGGGGCCTGGGCCCCGGCCTTCGCCGGGGAACTGCTTTGCCTTTTTCGTCATCCAGGACTTGATCCGGGACCCATAGACGCGGCGCGTATAGCGCCGCCGCTGCGCCAACGAGCGCGCAAGCATCCAGCCGTCGAGGCTGCGCCTATGGGTCCCGGCTTCCGCCGGGATGACGAAGGGGGCGCACGTGACAGCGCTCGACAACTAGCTTTCCTTGGCCCGATGCGCCAAAGCGTCCGCCGCTATCGGAACGGAGACGCCGCGCATGATCGAACCTACCGCGCGCGCCGCGCCCGTATTGCCCGCCAACCGGCTGCTGCTGTTCGGCGCGACCGGCGATCTGGCGCAGCGGATGCTGCTGCCGTCGCTCTTCTCGCTGCATGCCGAGGGGCTGGTGTCGCCCGAGCTCAGGATCATCGGCACCGCGCGCTCGCCGCTCGACGATGCCGCGTTCCGCAAGGTCGCCGCCGAGTCGCTCGACAAATATCTCGGGGCCGATGCGCGCAGGCCCGACGCGATCCCGTCCTTCCTCGAGCGGCTGAGCTACGTCCCGCTCGACGCCTCCAAGCCCGAAAGCTTCACTGCGCTCACCCAGCCGGTCGGCGCCGATCGCGACATGCCGATCGCGATCTATCTGTCGACCGCCCCCTCGCTGTTCGGATCGACCATCGAAGGTCTGCGCCGCGCCGGGCTCGACGGGCCGAACGTGCGCATCGGGCTGGAGAAGCCGCTCGGCCACGATCTTGCCTCCTCCGCGCTGATCAACGATGCGGTCGCCGCCGCGTACCCCGAGCAGCGCACCTTCCGGATCGACCATTATCTCGGCAAGGAGACGGTGCAGAACCTGCTCGCGCTGCGGTTCGCCAACCGCCTGTTCGAGCCGCTGTGGAATGCCGAGGGGATCGAGCACGTCCAGATCACCGTGTCCGAGACGGTCGGGCTCGAGGGGCGGGTCTCCTATTATGACGGCGTCGGGGCGCTGCGCGACATGCTGCAGAACCACATGCTGCAATTGCTGGCCCTGGTCGCGATGGAGCCGCCCGCGACCTTCGGCCCCGCGGCGGTGCGAGACGAGAAGGTCAAGGTGCTGCGCTCGCTCCGCCCGATCGATCGCGCCACCGCGGCCAGCCATTCGGTCACCGGCCAATATGCCGAGGGCGCGGTCGCGGGGCAGGCGGTGCCTGGCTATATCGACGAGCTCGGTCGCGCGTCCGACACCGAGACCTTCGTCGCAGTCAAGGCGCATGTCGACAATTGGCGCTGGCACGGCGTGCCCTTCTACCTGCGCACCGGCAAGCGGCTGCCCAACCGCCACAGCGAAATCTACATTCAGTTCCGCGAGGTACCGCACTCGATCTTCGGCGGGCGCGGCGGCGTGCTCCAATCGAACAAATTGGTGATCCGCTTGCAGCCAGAAGAGAGTATAAGGCTGCTGGTGATGGTCAAGGAGCCCGGGCTCGGCCGCGAGGGCATCACGCTGCGCGAGGTGCCGCTCGACCTGTCGCTGACCTCGGCCTTCGCTGGCTTCCGCCGCCGGATCGCCTATGAGCGCCTGTTGCTCGATCTGATCGAAGGCGACCCGACCCTGTTCGTCCGGCGCGACGAGGTCGAGGCGCAATGGGAATGGATCGACGCGATCCGCGACGGCTGGAAGGCCGCCAACGTCACACCCCGCCCCTATGCGGCGGGAACCTGGGGGCCGTCCGCTGCGATTGCGCTCACCGAACGAGATGGAGTGCACTGGCATGATTGAAGCCGAATGGTGGGATTACGACGACGTCGAGGAATGGGCCGAAGCGGTCGCGGGCGACGTCGCCTTCATCATCGAGAGCGCGATCGACGCGCGCAACGAATGCCTGCTGGCGCTGCCCGGCGGCAAGTCGCCGATCCCGGTGTTCGAGAAGCTCAAGGCGAAGAAATTTCCCTGGAAGCGCGTGACGATCATCCCCGGCGACGACCGGCTGGTCGACGTCACCGATCCGCTGAGCAACGCCAATCTGCTCGCGCGCAACTTCATGCCGCTCGGCGCGCGCGTCGTGCCGCTGACCGCGGGCAAGCTCGGCGTCAAGCAGGCGGGCGAGGCGGCGGACGCGCGGCTCGCCGATCTCAAATGGCCGGTCGACCTCGTCTGGCTGGGCATGGGCACCAACGGGCACACCGCCTCGATCTTCCACGGCCCCGATTATGACGAGGCACTGTCGTCGCCCAGGAAGGCGATCGGGCTCACCCCCGATCCGCTGCCGCCCGAGGCACCCGTCGCGCGCGTCACGCTGACCCGTGCGGCGATCCTGTCGGCACGCGCGATCCTAATCACGATCGACGGCGACGAGAAGAAGTGCGTGCTCGAGGCCGCGATCGAGCAGGGCGAGGCATCGGACTATCCGATCGGCCGCGTGCTCGCGGATGCCGAGCAGGCGATCGACATCCACTGGCGCAAGGGCTGAGCTGATGTTCCCCGGCGAAGCCGGGGCCCAGGCCCGCAGCGTCTAGCGGGCGTCGCGCTCGACGAGGTGCGTGGGGCCTAGGCCCCGGCGTTCGCCGGGGAACTGGAAGCCGCCTGTCCGTATCGTCATTTTGCGGTGCGGCGGTTGTGTTCTACGAGGGCGACATGAACGCGCACACGCACGACCATGCCCACGGGCATAGCCACGACCACCATGATCATGGGCACGATCACGGGCATGGCCATTCGCACGGACATGGCCACAGCCATGGCGCGGGCGGTCATCACGACCATGCCACGGGTGCGAGCGGGCGGCGGATCGCGATCGCGCTGGGGCTCAACCTGTCGATCCTGGGCGCCGAGCTTGCCGGCGCCTGGTTCTTCGGCAGCCTCGCCTTGCTCTCCGACGCCGCGCATATGTTCACCGATGCGGCGGCGCTGGGCATCGCGCTCGCAGCCCTCGCCATCGCCAAGCGCCCCGCCGACGACCAGCGCACCTTCGGATATCGCCGCTTCGAGATTTTGGCGGCCGCCTTCAACGCGGTCGCCTTGTTCATCGTCGCGGGTTTCGTGTTGGTGGAAGGTATCCGCCGCTTCTTCGATCCCGTGCCCGTCGTCTCGTTGGGCATGATCGCGGTGGCTACGCTCGGGCTGGTCGCCAACGTCGCGGCGATGGCGGTGCTGTCGGGCGGGCGCGGCGATTCGATGACGGTGCGCGGCGCCTATCTCGAGGTCTGGGCCGATGCGCTGGGTTCGATCGCGGTGATCATCGGCGCGGTCGCGATCAAGCTGACCGGCTATCAGTGGATCGATCCGGTGATCGGCATGGCGATCGCGCTGTGGGTGCTGCCGCGGACGTGGAGCCTGCTGCGCGACACCACGCAGATCCTCCTCGAAGGCGTACCGTCGCGGCTGTCGCTGTCCGAAGTGCGCGGCGCGATCGCGGTGCACGACGGCGTCAGCGGCGTCCACGATCTCCACCTATGGTCGGTCGCCGGCGACGATGCGAGCCTCACCGCGCATGTCGAGCTGGCCGACGGCACCGAACCCGAAGGCGTGCGCGTCGCGCTGATCCGCATGCTCGACCAGCGCTTCTCGGTCCGCCACGTCACGCTTCAGCTCGAGCAGGGGCCGTGCTGCGAGAACGGTCAGATTCACCCGTGAGCAAGGCGTACAAGATCCTGACCGCGGGCCAGTGGGCGGCGTGGCGCGGGCGCGGCGAGTTCAGCGGCGCGCCGATCGATCTCGACGACGGCTATATCCATCTCTCGACCGCCGAGCAGGTCGAGGAGACCGCCGCCAAGCATTTCGCGGGGTTGAGCGACCTGGTGCTCGCCGAGGTCGATCTCGATCTGCTCGGCGACATGGTACACTGGGAGCAATCGCGCGGCGGGCAGCTCTTCCCGCACGTCTACGGTATCATCCCGCTCGACGCGGTAACCGATGCGAGGCCGATCCCGGAGGATTGAGGCTGTTGTTCCCCGGCGAAGGCCGGGGCCCAGGCCCGTAGCCCGTGGCGGACGCAGCGTTCGACGATATCGGTGGGGCCTGGGTCCCGGCTTTAGCCGGGATGACGGGTGATGGGACGCAGTGCCCTAAGCCGCCTCGCCCCGCTCCTCGTCGCCCAGCCGCACCCGCTCCGCCTGCGAGATCGCGTCCGCCGCGCGTAGCGCCGCGAGGATGCGCATCAAATGGCCGACGTCGTGGACCTCGAGATCGACTAGGAAGGTGTGGAAGCTGCCGTCGCGGTGGACCAGCTTGAGGTTGAGGATGTTGGCGGCGTGGGTGCCCAATATTCCCGCCATCGCGCCGAGCGCGCCGGGCTCGTTGCGCAGGATCACCGACAGCCGCGCCGCACCGCCGTCGGACTTGTCGCCCCAGGCGAGATCGACCCAGTCGGCATCCTCGGGCCCGCTCGCCAGCGTCTGGCAGTCGATCGCGTGGACCTCGACCGGCGCATCGGGGCGGCGCAGGCCGACGATGCGGTCGCCCGGCACCGGGTGGCAGCATTCGGCGAGCTCGAACGCGACGCCCGGCGTCAGCCCGCGGATCGAGACCGCGTCGCGGTGCGGGATCGGGCGCGTGCTCGCCGCCGCCTCGACGCCGGGCATCAAGGCTTCTGCGACCGCGGTGTCGTCGATCGTCCGCCTGGCGATCGCCTCCATCAGCGCATTCTCGTCGGCCAGATGAAGCCGGCGCAGCGCCTCCGCCATCGCATTGGGCGCGAGCGGGGCGGGCAGGCGCGAGACGATCTCGTCGTAGAATTTGCGGCCGAGCGCGATCATCTCCTCGCGCTGCTTGTTGCGCACGAAGCGGCGGAGCTGCGCGCGTGCCTTGCCGGTGACGACGAAGTTGAGCCATTCGGGCTGCGGCTTCTGCGCCGCCGACTTGAGCACCTGGACCTGGTCGCCGTTCTGGATCGGCGTGCGTAGCGGCACCAGCCGGCCATTCACCTTGGCGCCGACCGCCTGGTTGCCGAGATCGGTGTGCAGCGCATAGGCGAAATCGATCGGCGTCGAGCCCTTGGGCAGCCGGATCAGCTCGCCGTTCGGGGTGAAGGCGAAGATGCTGTCCTGATACATCGCCATGCGGGTATGCTCGAGCACCTCCTCGGGGCTCTCGGCATGGTCGAGGATCTCGACCAGATCGCGGATCCAGCTGACCTTGGTGCCGCCGACGTCGGCCGCGGTGCCCTGCTTGTAGGCCCAGTGCGCGGCATAGCCATATTCGGCCTGCGCGTGCATCGCCTCGGATCGGATCTGCACCTCGATCCGCACCTTCTCGTTGTGGATCACGCTGGTGTGCAGCGAACGGTATCCGTTGCGCTTGGGCGTCGAGATATAATCCTTGAAGCGCCCCGGCACCATCGGCCAGCGCTCGTGGATCAGGCCCAGCGCGCGGTAGCATTGCTCGGTGTCGGCGACGACGACGCGGAACGCCATCACGTCGGAAAGCTGCTCGAAGCTGATGTGGCGCTCGGTCATCTTGCGCCAGATCGAATAAGGATGCTTCTCGCGGCCCGAGACCTCGGCCTGGATGCCGTGGCGGCCGAGCATCAGCGTCACGCCCGACGCGATCCGCGCGATGCGGTCGCCGCCGCCTTCCTTGAGCTGCGCGAGCCGCTTGGTGATCGATTCATAGGCTTCGGGCTCGAGATTCTGGAAGGCGAGCGTCTGCATCTCCTTCATGAACTCGTACATGCCGACGCGCTCGGCGAGCGGCGCGTAGATCTCCATCGTCTCGCGCGCGATGCGGCGGCGCTTGGCCTCGTTGGGGATGTGGTGGAGCGTCCGCATGTTGTGCAGCCGGTCGGCCAGCTTGACCAGCAGCACGCGGATGTCGTCGGACATCGCGAGCAGGAACTTGCGCAGGTTTTCCGCCGCGCGCTCGTTTTCCGATTGCGCCTCGATCTTAGAGAGCTTGGTGACGCCGTCGACCATGCGCGCCACGCTGGGGCCGAACAGCCGCTCGATCTCCTCGTAGGTGGCGACGGTGTCCTCGATCGTATCATGCAGGATCGCGGTCGCGATCGTCTCGTCGTCGAGGCGCAGATCGGTGAGGATGCCCGCCACCTCGATCGGATGGCTGAAATAGGGATCCCCGCTCGCGCGCTTCTGGCTGCCATGTGCCTGCATCGAGAAGACGTAGGCGCGGTTGATCAGCGCCTCGTCGGCATCGGGATCGTAGCGGCGGACCCGCTCGACGAGTTCATATTGTCTGAGCACCTCGTCATGATGTGGCCTCGCCCCCGCCAGCGCAACCGCGCGATTTGGGTTTTCGGTCGAGACGCACTATCTATGCAGCGAGGAGAGGACCTTGGAGGACGAAGACACGATCCGGCGCGTCCTGACGGGATGCAGCCTGACCGCTGCGCTCGAAGTGGTCGGCGAACGCTGGTCGTTCCTGATCCTACGCGGCGCGTTCAATGGCCTGGGCCATTTCGAGCAGTTCCAGAGCGCGCTCGGCATCGCGCGCAACATCCTGGCGAACCGCTTGTCGCGGCTGGTCGGGCACGGCATCATGGAACGGCTGCCCTGCGCGGACGATCGCCGCAAGGTCGAATATCGGCTTACCGAAAAAGGCGCGGCGCTGCTGCCGTCGGTGGTCGCGCTGCGGCAGTGGGGCGAGCGCTGGGCGGCGGTGCCGATGCCGTGCAACACCCGATTGGTCGATCGTCGCGACGGGCTGCCGATCGGCGAGGTCGCGGTGCGCGCCGCCGACGGACGCACGCTCGAGATGGACGACATGCGCTGGATCGTGATCGAGCAGGACGAGGACGCCGCGTCCGAAACCTGCCCCGCCGACCGTGCCGCGGCGCATTGAGGCGTATCGAGCGGGCATGATTTCGGCATGACGCGAGATGCCGGCGGCCGTCCCCGGCCGATTAAGCGACCATTCAATCGGCCTGCACCATCCCGCACCGATCTATCCGGAGTTTGCAATGCGCCTGTCCATCGTGCGCCTGTCCACCGTCGGCTTCGCCTTGGCGGCGCCCCTCTCGCTGGCGCCAGCATTCGCTGCGGCGCCGCCGGTCGCGCTGTCGCCCGATCTCGCGGCCGTCCAGGCGCATCTCCGCACCGTCCAGACGATGACCGCCGACTTCGCGCAGACCGATCGCAACGGCCGCACGTTGTCGGGCACGCTGCAGCTCAAGAAGCCCGGCAAGGTGCGCTTCCAGTATCAGCAAGGGGTGCCGCTGCTCGTCGTCGGCGACGGCAAAGCGCTGACGATGATCGATTATTCGGTGAAGCAGGTGTCGCGCTGGCCGATCGGCAACACGCCGCTCGCGCTGCTGCTCAATCCGAACATGGATGTCGGCCGGATCGCCAAGACGCTGCCCAGCGGCAGCCCCGATCTGATCCTGCTCGCAGCACAAGACCCCAAGCACCGCGAATATGGCAGCATCACCGTCGCGTTCCGCCGCCGCGCGGGCGCGCCGGGCGGGCTGCTGCTCGACGGCTGGACCGTGCTCGACGCGCAGAACAACCGCACGACGGTGCGGCTCACCAATCAGAAGTTCAACGGCGCGATCGACGATTCGGCGTTCCGCTGGACCGATCCGCGGCCGCAGGGCCCGCGCCACTGAGAGCGAAATAGCGACGAGGCGAGCCCTGACAGCGATGTCTGGATTGGATGAACGATCGCCGGCTTCGCCGTTCATCACAGCGACAGCTTGATCGACGTAAAGCGAATTCGCGGCCACGAGGTCGCTCCGGAATTCCCCCTGTTGTTCGGAGCAACCGCCTCGTGTCCCGCCTGCGTGACGAACGCTAGGTCGGCCCTCGCTCCATGCCCCCGGAGCGAGGGCCTTTCCATGTCGGGATCGGGCGCCGGCGCGACTGGCGGAGCGCGCGGCGAACGACTACATCGCGAGCGATGCCCGTCACCAAGATCGCTTCCTGGAACATCAATTCGGTCCGCGCGCGGATCGACATCGTCGGCCAGTTCCTGACCGATGTCGCGCCGGACGTGCTGTGCCTGCAGGAGACCAAGGTCGACGACCCGACCTTTCCGCACGCGCCCTTCGAGGCGCTCGGCTATACGCACCGGCTGCTCGCGGGGCAGCGCATGCATCACGGCGTCGCGATCCTCAGCCGGCTGCCGCTGCATGCGCACAGCCGCCACGACTGGCAGGACAATGGCGAGGCGCGGCATGTCGGCGCGTGCCTGCCCAACGGGATCCGGCTCGAAAACGTCTATGTGCCCGCGGGCGGCGACATCCCCGATCCCGACCTCAACCCCAAATTCGCGCAGAAGCTCGCCTTCATCGAGCGGATGACGCGCTGGTCGCAGGATTTGCGCGAGCCGACGCTGATCGTGGGCGACTTCAACATCGCGCCGCTCGAGGCCGACGTGTGGAGCCACAAGCAGCTGCTCGACGTCGTCAGCCACACGCCGATCGAGGTCGCGGCGCTGGCGCGGCTGCAGGCGGCGCACGACTGGGTCGATCTCGGGCGCCATTTCGTACCGGAACCGGAACGACTTTGGACATGGTGGAGCTACCGCGCCAAGGACTGGCTCGCGTCCGATCGCGGGCGGCGGCTCGATCATATGTGGGCGAGCCCCGAGGTCGCCAAAACCGCGATCGCGCACCGCGTCCACGAGGATTGCCGGAGCTGGACGCGGCCGTCCGATCATGTCCCGCTCGTCACCGAGTTCGATTGGTGAGTGCCGACAGGCGCGCGGTCGCGCGCGGGATCGATGCGTTGCGGCGGGGATGGCCGGTCGTCGTGGGGGAGGGGGCCGCCGCGCTGACATTGCTGTCGATCGAGGCGGCGGACTCGATGCGGCTTGCCGACTTCGCGCCCGACGGCGTCTACGACATCCTGATCTCGCCCGAACGCGCCGCGACGCTGCGCCTCGACAACCAGCGCGCCGCCGCCGAATCGACGGGACGGGGGGCGATCCGGGTCGCGCAGGTGGCGTGGCTCGATCTCGACACCGCAACCGCGCTTGCCGATCCGTCGCGCGATCTCTCGGTGCCCTTCAAGGGGCCGTTCTCGACGCGATCGTTGGTTGCGATCGGCGAGGCCGCGGCGGCGATCAAGCTGGCGCGGCTCGCCGGGCTGCTCCCCGCCTTCTTCGTCCGCGATGGCGCGACGGCGCAGGATGCGCCGAGGATCACCGCGGCTGCGATCCGCGACTATGACGCCGCCTCGCATCTCCGGATCGCGTCGCGCGCCAAACTTCCTGTGGAGGCGCAGGCCGCGACCGAGATCGTCGCGTTCCGATCGAGCGAGGAGGCGGTCGAGCACGTCGCGCTGCTGATCGGCGCGCCCGATGGCCGACCGCCGCTGGTCCGCCTGCACAGCGAGTGCCTGACGGGCGATGTGTTCGGCTCGCTCAAATGCGATTGCGGCCCGCAACTCGACGCGGCGCTCGCGCGGATGGCCGAAGAAGGGTGGGGGATATTGCTTTATCTCCGGCAGGAGGGCCGCGGCATCGGGCTGATCAACAAGCTGCGCGCCTATGCGCTGCAGGATCAGGGCTACGACACCGTCGACGCCAATCTGCGCCTGGGCTTCGCGATCGACGAGCGCGATTTTAGTGTCGCGGCGCGGATGCTCGATCTGCTCGGGCAGGCGCGGATCCGACTGCTCACCAACAATCCCGCCAAGGTCGCGGGACTGACAGCTGCGGGCATCGATATCGCCGAGCGCGTGCCGCACCGGATCACGCCCAATCGCTACAATAGCGACTATCTCGCCACCAAGCGCGATCGCACCGGCCACAGCCTGTGAAGCGGATCGTCGCGGACACCGCGACGCGGACGCTGCGCATCGGCGACGTCGTTCTGCCTTGCGCGATCGGACGGGGCGGGAGATGCGACGCCGCCGACAAACGCGAAGGCGACGGTGGCACGCCGCGCGGCACATGGCCGGTCCGCGCGGCCTTGCTTCGCCCGGATCGTGGCCTCTCACCGCCGACGCAGCTCGCATGGCGGTGGTTGCGGCCCTACGACGGCTGGTCGGACGATCCGCGCGATCCCGCCTATAATCGCGCCGTCCGACATCCACACGTTTGGTCGGCCGAGCGGCTCTGGCGGGACGATGCGCTGTACGATGCGATCCTGATCCTCGGCCACAACGACGCTCCACCTATCGCGGGCCTTGGCAGCGCGATCTTCCTGCATCTTCGAGAGGGCGACACGACCGAGGGATGCGTAGCCGTCTCGCGCCCCGTCATGATCGATCTGCTCTCGCATTTGGAGGCGGACGCCGAACTCGATATCGTCTAGCGATGTTCCACGTGGAGGATGCGCGATGAAGATCACGGTCGATGTCGATTGCACGCCCGAGGAGGCGCGCCGCTTCATGGGGCTTCCCGATCTCACGCCGCTGCACGACACCTATCTCGCCAAGATGCGCACCGCGATCGATCAGGGCATCACCCCCGACATGGTGCAGTCGATGATGCAGGGCTGGTTGCCGATGGGCGAAGCGGGGATGTCGATGTGGCGTCAGATGCTGGACAATATGGGTGGCACGACCAAGTGACGCCGGGCCGGGCGATCCGGCCGGCGATACGATCTACGCGCTGTCGAGCGGCGCGCCGCCCGCTGCGATCGCGATCGTCCGGATCAGCGGCCCCACCGCACGCGATACGCTGATCGCGCTCGCCGGGGCGCTTCCCGCACCGCGCCACGCCAGCTATCGGCGCCTCCGCGACGACCGTGGCGACATGCTCGACCATGCGATGCTGCTCTGGCTGCCAGGTCCCGGCACCGCGACCGGCGAGGATCTGGTCGAGCTGCATCTGCACGGCGGTCGCGCGGTCGTCGCGGCGGTGCTGGCGGCACTGGCCGATCGCGGTCTGCGGCTCGCCGACCCCGGCGAATTCACGCGCCGCGCGCTGTTCAACGGACGGCTCGATCTCAGCGCGGTAGAGGGCCTGGCCGATCTGCTCGCCGCCGAGACCGAAAGCCAGCGCCGCGAGGCGCTACGCCGTGCGGACGGCCAGCTCGGTCGTCAACTCGGCGCATGGATGCGGCGACTAACCGACATCGCCGCCGGCATCGAGGCCGCGATCGACTATGACGGCGAGGAGGATGTCGGCAGGGGGGGTGCGCTGGCGGACGACGTGATACGCCGGCTAGCCTGCGATATCGGCGCCGCGCTCGCACGACCACCCGCCGAGCGGTTGCGCGACGGCATCCGCATCGCGATCGTCGGCCCACCCAATGCGGGCAAGTCGACCCTGTTCAACGCGCTCGTCGGCGCCGACGCGGCGATCGTGTCGGACATTCCGGGCACGACGCGCGATGCGATCGAACGCCCGATGTCGCTGCGGGGCATGCCGATCATCCTCGTCGATACCGCGGGCATCCGGGTGTCCTCGGATCCGATCGAGTCGATCGGCATCGCCCGCGCCGAGCGCCAGCGCGACGTCGCGGATATCGTCCTCGATCTCGCGGGCGTACCGCCTCAGGCGGCCAATGTGATCTGCGTCGCGACCAAGGTCGACGTGGAGATGCCGCGCCCGGGCGCGATGCCCGTATCGGCTCGCGACGGACGCGGTCTGGATAAACTGCTCGACAGGATGGCGTCCACCTGTGCGGCATTGCTGCCGGGGGAGGGCGACGTCGCGCTCGATCGACGATACCGGATCGCTCTTGACGCTATACGCGACCAACTCGATGCCTCGCTCGCGTCGTCCGACCCCTTGATCGTTGCCGAATGCGTCCGATTGGCACGCGTGCATCTGGGTGGGCTTATCGGCGGAGGCGATGTAGAGGCGATGCTCGACACGCTATTCGGTCGGTTCTGCCTCGGAAAATGACGTTTCACGTGAAACAGGTGCGCCAGTGAGCGAGAGTTACGACATAGTCGTCGTCGGCGGGGGTCACGCCGGTTGCGAAGCGGCGGCGGCTGCGGCGCGGCTTGGCTGCTCGGTGCTGCTGCTCGCCATCGATCGCAACGGGATCGGCGCGATGTCGTGCAACCCTGCGATCGGCGGCGTCGGCAAGGGACATCTCGTTCGCGAGATCGACGTTTTCGGCGGGCTGATCGCGCCGGCGGCGGACGATGCGACGATCCATCGCCGGATGCTCAACGCCAGCAAGGGCCCCGCCGTTCACGGCCCGCGGGTCCAGGCCGACCGCGATCTGTATCGCGCGTCGATCCATCGGCGTCTGGCACAGCTCGAGTCGCTGACGATCCGCGAGGGCGAGGTGGTCGAGCTGATCGTCGCCGGTGACCGAACGACCGGCGTCCTGCTTGCCGACGGCACCGCCATTACCGCACGTGCGGTCATCCTCGCCACGGGGACGTTCCTCGGCGGGCGGCTGTTCCGGGGCGATGATCGCGACGACGGCGGACGGATCGGCGAGCGCGGCGCGCATCGGCTCTCGTACCAGATCCGCGATCTCGGTTTGCCGATCGCACGCCTCAAGACCGGGACGCCGCCGCGGCTCGATGCGTGCTCGATCGATTGGAGCCGGCTGTCACGCCAGCCGTCCGATCGCGAGCCCTGGACGCTGTCCTCCGAAAAGCCACGGCAGGCCAATCCACAACTTTTCTGCGGCATCACCCGTACCAACCCGGAAACGCACGATCGCATTCGCGACGCGTTCGATCGATCACCCTTGTTCAGCGGCGACATCGAGGGGAGGGGGCCGCGCTATTGCCCGTCGATCGAGGACAAGGTGCGGCGCTTCGGCGACCGCGACGGCCACCAGATATTCCTCGAACCCGAAACGCGCGATGGCCGTACGATCTACCCCAACGGCATCTCGACGTCGCTCCCGACCGATGTACAACTCGCGTTCGTTCGTACCATTGCGGGTCTCGAAGCCGCCGTCATCGCCGTGCCCGGCTATGCGGTCGAATACGACCATGTCGACCCGCGCGCGCTGTCGACCGCGCTCGAAGTCGATCGCGTGCCCGGCCTGTATCTCGCTGGACAGATCAACGGCACGACGGGATATGAGGAGGCGGCTGCGCAGGGATTGGCAGCGGGGCTGTCCGCCGCTGCCGCGGTGCGCGATACCGAGCCCATGCAGTTTGATCGCGCGAGCAGCTATATCGGCGTGCTGATCGACGACCTCACGCTGCAGGGGGTGACAGAACCCTATCGGATGCTCACGTCGCGCGCCGAACATCGCCTCCATCTCCGCGCGGATAATGCCGAGGCAAGGCTGGGCGACGTCGCGCTGCGCAGCGGCGTGCTACCTCCCGACCGCGCAGAGGCACTCCGCGCGCGCCAGATGCTGCGCGACGCGGGTCGCCGGCTCGTGGCCGGCGCCGACCATCTTTCCGATGGGGAGGTCGAAAGCCTCGTCGCACGAGACTTGTCGTGGGCCGCGATCGGCGACGACATCGTGGCCGAGCTTCGCATCGATCGCCGCTACGCGCCCTATGTGGAGCGCGAGCAGGCCGCCGCCCAACGCATTCGATCGGCCTCCTGCGCGCTTGCACCCGACTTCGACTTCCGTGGCATCCCCGGTCTGTCGAGCGAGATGGTCGAGCGACTGAGCGCGGCGCGTCCGAACTCGATCGACCAGGCTTCGCGTATTCCCGGCATCTCGCCAGCCGCACTGACGGCTCTGCTCATAGCGGCACACCGTCGTGCTGCCTGACGATCCGGTTGTTCCACGTGAAACAGGCGATCTGTTGTCGAGGCTTAAGGCGCTTGTCATCACCGAGTCACGGCTGCAGAACCTGATTTCGGCGGCGTCGATCGAGACGTTCGACGATCGCCACCTCGACGACTCGTTGCAGCTCGTCCCGCTGCTGCCACCCGGGGAGGTGATCGATATCGGATCCGGCGGCGGCTTTCCCGGTCTCGTCCTGGGCTGCGTCCGATCCGATATCTGCCATCTCGTCGAGCCGCGCGCCAAGCGCGCCGCGTTTCTCGAAGCGGCCTGCGCGTCGCTCGGCATCGCCGACCACGTCCGTGTCCACGCCTGTCGCGTCGAGCGCCTCGAACGGCCGCCGGTCGCCGCGATCACCGCGCGCGCGGTCGCGTCGCTCGACAGATTGTTCGCGATGGCGGCGCATCTCGCCGACGAGAATACGCGGTGGGTGCTCCCCAAGGGGCGATCTGCCGCATCCGAACTGGCAGAAGCGCGCAAGACATGGCAGGGTGAGTTTCGCCTCGTCGCCAGCCGGACCGACCCCGAGGCGGCCATCGTGATAGCGGCAGGCGTTCGGCGGAGACGGGCTCGATGATTCGTATCGCAGTGGCCAATCAGAAGGGTGGCGTCGGCAAGACGACGACCGCGATCAATATCGGCACTGCGCTCGCCGCAATGGGCTGGAAGGTGCTGCTGATCGATCTCGATCCGCAGGGCAACGCCTCCACCGGGCTCGGCATCGATCGTGCGGATCGGCTGCGCTCGAGCTACGATCTGCTCGTCGGCAATTGCAGCGTCGCCGAAGCCGCGATCCCCACCAAGGTGCCGCGGCTCGATCTGGTCGCATCGACCGTCGACCTGTCGGGCGCGGAGATCGAGCTGGTCGACATGGAGCGCCGCGCGCACCGGCTCGACATCGCGCTGGGCGACGTGCCCGAAGGGCGCTGGGACGTGATGCTGATCGATTGCCCGCCCTCGCTCGGGCTGTTGACGATCAACGCGATGAGCGCCGCGTCGTCGCTGCTGGTGCCGCTGCAATGCGAATTCTTCGCGCTCGAAGGATTGAGCCAGTTGCTCCAGACGATCGAGCAGGTGAGGGCGCGCTTCAATCCCGAACTGCAGATCCTCGGCGTCGCGCTGACGATGTACGATCGCCGCAACCGCCTGTCCGAACAGGTCGCGCAGGATGTGCGTGCGTGCCTGGGCAAGCTGGTGTTCGAGACGATCATCCCGCGCAACGTGCGGCTGTCGGAAGCGCCGAGCCACGGCATGCCCGCGCTGATCTACGATCATCGCTGCTCGGGGTCGGAGGCCTATATCGGGCTCGCGCGCGAATTGATGACGCGGCTGCCATTGCCCGCGCGGGCCGCGGCATGAGCCTCGATCCTGCCAAGCGCCGCCCCGCGGGCCTGGGGCGCGGCCTCTCCGCGCTGATGGGCGAGATCGACCGGATTTCGGTCGGCGAGCCGCAGGGCCAGAATATCCGGATGCTGTCGATCGCCGACATCCATCCGCATCCCGATCAGCCGCGCCGTCACTTCGACGAGGACAAGCTCGACGAACTCGCGCAGTCGATCTCGGAACGCGGCGTGCTCCAGCCGATCGTCGTGCGGCGGCAGGGCACCGGCTACCAGATCGTCACGGGCGAGCGACGCTGGCGCGCCTCGCAGCGCGCGCGGCTGCATGACATCCCCGCGATCGTCCGCGAGTTCACCGATACCGAGACGCTCGAGATCGCGATCATCGAGAACATCCAGCGCGCCGATCTCAACGCGATCGAGGAAGCCGAAGCATTTCAAAGACTTATTGGCGATTTCGGGCATAGCCAGGAGGCGCTGGGCAAGCTCGTCCACAAATCGCGCAGCCATGTCGCCAACCTGCTGCGGCTGCTCGATCTGCCCGAGTCGGTGCGCCGGGAAGTTGCGCAGGGCAACCTCACCATGGGCCATGCGCGCGCGCTGATCACCGCGAGCGACCCGCAGGCGCTCGCCGCCGAGGTGATCCGCCGCGGGCTGTCGGTGCGCGACACCGAGCGGCTCGCGCGCGCGACCAAGGACAAGGCGAGCGGCGGCGGCGCGAGTCGTCCGAAAGCGGAGCAGGAGCCCGACGCCGACATCGCCTCGCTCGAACGCCAGCTCGGCGACATGCTCGGGCTCGCGGTGCGGATCAATCACGCGGGCGAGGGCGGCGTGGTGACGCTCGCCTACTCGTCGCTCGATCAGCTCGACATGATCTGTCAGCGGCTGAGCGGCGAGAAGATCTAGGGACGCTTCACCCCATGCCGTCATCCCGGCGAAAGCCGGGACGCATGGAAGCGGTGCGTTCACCGAACCGAGCGGTGGCCGCTCACCAGCGATGTTTCGATCAACCTCGATGCGCGCCGTCGTCTATGGGTCTCGGCTTTCGCCGGGATGACGCTGTGGGGTGGTCGTCATTGCGTCGCGGTGTGGCGCAACGCGTGATCGAGCTTGCTCAGCCTCGATCGAGCCGTTCTCCCGCGAAGGCGGGAGCCCAGAGCTACAGACGCGACGCTTGCAATCCTGGGCCCCCGCCTGCGCGGGGGAACGGCTTCCAATATCGTGGTGCAATTACCGCCGCCGCCCCGCGGCCCGTGCGATCGTGAAGAACTCGGCGTCCGCCGCGATCGTCCCCGCGCCCGCCGTATGCCGCAGCTCGCGGTCGAGCGCGCCCAGCCGCTCCACCGCGCGCGCGATCCGCGCCGCGGGCCAGCGGGCGACGTCGCGCTCGACGCCCTTGCGGTCCTTGAGCGACATCGCGCGGCCGTGGCGTTCGGCGGCCATGCTGGGCGAGGCGCCGCGCTCGAGCTCGGCGCGCGCCGCCGCCATCGGCAGCAACCGGCGCAGCAGCGCGCGGACCAGCGGGATGCCCTCCTGGCCCTCGCCCGCCAGCCGCGCCAGCTCGCCCTCAAGCTTGGCAGGGTCGCCACCCAGCACCGCATCGACGAAGCGCGTCAGGTCCGCCTCGCCATTGCCCGCGGTATTGGCCTCGAACAGCGCGGGCGTCACCTCGACGGGGCGTTCGGGCGCAGCGTCGGCATAGAGCGCGAGCTTGACGATCTCGGAGGCGAGCACCGCGCGGTCGCCCTCCGCGGATTCGGCGAGGCGGCGCGCGATGTCGGCGTCGATGCGCAGGCCCTCGTCACGGCCGAGCTGGACCGCGAGCCGATCGAAATCGGCGTCGTTGGGGGGCCAGCTCTGGAAGATCATCGCTGCCCTGTCGCCTTCGAGACGCTTGATCAGCTTGGCGTCCTTCTTGAGCGCGCCTGCTACCAGCACCACCGGATTGCCCGCCGCCGGCGCCTCCATCAGCGCCTCCACCGCGGTCAGGCAGCTGTCGGTGACACCCTCGACGCGGATGTGCCGCGCGCCGCCGAACATCGACATCGACGCGGCCTCGTCGGCGAGCAATGCGGGGTCGGCGACCAGCCGCGCGGGTTCGAGATCGATCCGTTCGGCTTCCGCCCCCATCGCGACCTCGAGCCGCTTGGCGAGCGCGCGCGATCCCGATTCGTCGGCGCCGTAGAGCAGGTAGCAGCGGATCGCGGCGTCCGGCCTGTCCAGCGCGCGTTCGATCGCGGCGCTCTTCGCCATCTAGCGAGCCGGCCCGACGGCCATCTCAGTGGCCCTGCGTGCGGTGCGCGAAGACCGCGACGCGCGCGACGATCTGGTCGGCGACATCCTGCGTCAGGTTTTCGAGCGCGGTCTGCTCGGCGGCGACTGTCGCATAGTCCGAGCTGACCACGTCGATGCCGGCGTCGGAGCCCGCACTGGCGTCGAGCAGCGTCGTGCCCTCGGTGTCCGCGGTGACGAGGCGGACGCGCGCGCGCAGCGTGCGGCGTTCGCGCGTGACGGTGTTGTCCGATCGGATGCCGAGCCCGACGATCTTGTCGTCGAGCTCGACGATCAGCTTGTAGCGCGGCGTATCGTGCCCGGTCGCGCCGATGCGATCGGTGAGCGCATTGTGCATCAGCCAGCCCGACTGGCCGCCGATCGGCTCGATCTCGATCTGCGCCAGTTTCTGGGCGACGGCGCCGTGCGTGCCGCCCTCGTAGAGCGGATGCAGCCCGCAGCCGGCGAGCGATGCCGACAGGATGAGCGGCGACAGCAGCGCGGCGAGTCGCTTCATGCCCAAATCCTTCATGCGACGAGATTTACGAGACGATCGGGCACGACGATGACCTTTCGGGGTTCGCGGCCTTCGAGGAAGGCGACCACCTTGTCCGATCCGCGCGCCATCGCCTCCAACGCCGCCTTGTCGGCACCTTTCGGCGCGGTGAGCGTATCGCGCAGCTTGCCGTTGACCTGGATCGCGATAGTCACCTCGTCGTCGACGAGCAGCGCGGGATCGACCTCGGGCCAGGGCGCGAGCGCGATCAGGCCTTCGTGTCCCCGCGCGTGCCAGCCCTCTTCGGCGACGTGCGGGATCATCGGCGAGACCAGCCGCAGCAGCGTGTCGATCGCCTCCGACCGCGACGCCGAAGGCGCCGCCTTCTCGAGCGCGTTGACCAGCTCGAACAGTTTCGCGACCGCCTTGTTGAAAGACAGCGCCTCGATATCGGCGGCGATGCCTGCGATCGTCTTGTGCAGCCGGCGGTCGATCGCGAGGTTGCGGCCTTCGCCCGGAATTTGGTCGATCGCCAAGCGCCAGACGCGCTGGACGAAGCGCCACGCGCCCTCGATCCCCGCCTCGGACCATTCGAGGTCGCGCTCGGGCGGGCTGTCCGACAGCATGAACCAGCGTGCGGCGTCGGCGCCATATTGCTCGATGATGGACGCGGGATCGACGGTGTTCTTCTTCGACTTCGACATCTTCTCGATGCGACCGACGGTTATCGGCTCGCCCGTCTCGATGATCGTGCCGTCCCGGATCTCCTCGGGCGACAGCCAACGCCCGTCGGGCGCCTGATAGGTCTCGTGCGTGACCATGCCTTGCGTGAAGAGCCCGGCGAACGGCTCGCCGAAGCCGATCTTGCCGACGCGCTGCAGCGCGCGCGTCCAGAAGCGCGCATAGAGCAGGTGGAGGATCGCATGTTCGACGCCGCCGATATACTGACCGACGGGCAGCCACTGCGCGAGCACCGCCGGATCGAACGGCCTGTCCGCGGGCTGGCTGGCGAAGCGCAGGAAATACCAGGAGGAATTGACGAAGGTGTCGAACGTGTCGGTCTCGCGCCGCGCCGCGCCGCCGCAGGTCGGGCAGGGGACATGCTTCCACGTCGGGTGATGGTCGAGCGGATTGCCGGGCTTGTCGAAACTGACGTCCTCGGGCAGCACGACGGGCAGCTGGTCGCGCGGCACGGGGACGGGGCCGCAGGTCTCGCAGTGGATGATCGGAATCGGCGTGCCCCAGTAACGCTGGCGCGAGACGCCCCAGTCGCGCAGCCGCCAGACGGTGGTGCCTTCGCCCCAATGGTCGAGCTCGGCGCGCGCGATCACCGCGGCCTTGGCCTCGTCGACGGTCATGCCGTCGAGGAAGCGCGAGTTCACCAGCCGGCCGGAGCCGGTATAGGCCTCGTCGTGGATCGGCTTTTCGGCTTCACCGTCCGCCGCGACGACGCGCGGCACCGGCAGCATATATTTGCGCGCGAAGTCGAGGTCGCGCTGGTCGTGCGCAGGCACGCCCATCACCGCGCCCGTGCCGTAGCCCATCAGCACGAAGTTGGCGACGAAGACGGGCAGTTTCCAGGTCGGATCGAAGGGGTGGACCGCGGAAAGGCCGGTGTCGAAGCCCTTCTTCTCGGCGGTTTCGAGTTCGGCGGTGGCGGTGCCGGTCTGGCGGCATTCCTCGGCGAACGCGGCGAGCGCGGGCTCGCTCTCGGCGAGCGCTAAAGCCAGCGGATGATCCGCCGCGATCGCGACGAAACTCGCGCCGAAGATCGTGTCGGGGCGCGTGGAATAGACGTCGATATGGTCGGAATCCTCCCCGGAACGGGGAGGGGGACCATCCGAAGGATGGTGGAGGGGGCTGGCCGCAGACGGTGCGCCGATAGCAGCCCCCCCTCCACCATCGGCTTCGCCGACGGTCCCCCTCCCCGTTCCGGGGAGGAGTTTGAACGAGAACCGCAGCCCCTTGGACCGCCCGATCCAGTTCGCCTGCATCAGCCTGACCTTGTCGGGCCAATGCTCGAGCTCACCCAGCCCGTCGAGCAGATCCTCGGCGAAGTCGGTGATCTTCAGGAACCACTGGCTCAGCTTGCGCCGCTCGACCGGCGCGCCCGATCGCCAGCCCTTGCCGTCGATCACCTGCTCGTTGGCGAGCACGGTCATGTCGACCGGGTCCCAATTGACGTCGCTTTCCTTGCGATAGGCGAGCCCGGCTTCCATCAGATCGAGGAATAGCGCCTGTTCGTGACCGTAATAATCGGGCTCGCAGGTCGCGAGCTCGCGCGACCAGTCGAGCGCGAAGCCGAGGCGCTTGAGCTGCACCTTCATCGCCTCGATATTGGCGCGGGTCCAGGCGCCGGGATGGACCTTCTTCTCCATCGCGGCATTTTCGGCGGGCATGCCGAATGCGTCCCACCCCATCGGGTGGAGCACCTCATGCCCGGTCATCCGCTTGTAGCGCGCGAGCACGTCGCCCATCGCATAGTTGCGGACGTGGCCCATGTGGATGCGCCCCGACGGATAGGGGAACATCTCCAGCACATAGGCCTTGGGCTTGGGGCTGGCGTCGTCGGCGCGGAACGCCTGCTGCTCGTCCCAGGCCTGTTGCCAGCGGCCGTCGGCGGCGAGCGGATTGAAGCGGCGGTCTTGTTCCATCGTCGGTATATAGGTCCTGGGGCGTCGATCAGCCCGTGACGGCGCCACGGCGCAGATCGCGGGCACGCTCGAGAATGATCTCCTCGAGCTTCTGGACGGTCTGCGCGGCGACAGGCGCCTCGATCCACTGGCCGTTCTGGCTGACTTCGCGCGAGGCGGCGACGCGGATCGCGTCGGCACGCAGATCCTGGTCGAGGATCGTGATCGTCAGCTTCATCCGCTCGGTCGGCGTGGTCGGATTGGCGTACCAGTCGGTGACGATCACGCCGCCGTTCGAATCCGCCTGGACCAGCGGCATAAACGACACGGTGTCGAGCGAGGCGCGCCACAGATAGGCGTTGACGCCGATCTGCGTGACCTTCGAGGCGGCGATATCGGCCATGATCGGCTTCTTGTCTTTATGCGCGCAACCGGCGAGCAGCGCGACAGCAACGAGAGCGCCGGCGAGCGGACGCGGGAAGCGGGCAGGAAGCAGCATCGTCAAGTGCCTTCGGAACGCAGGGAATGGCGCATCTATAGTGGCTCGCCCGGCGCCCGCAAGCGCCGAGCGGCGGGGCGACGGCGCGAGCACGGCAGGGGCGGGCTGTGGACGCCGTGCAACAGCCCGACCAATTCGGTTACGGACCCGATCCTTCCGATGACATCCGC
>CAXTVK010000024.1:0-31189 GCA_964247655.1 uncultured Sphingomonadaceae bacterium
GAGCAGTTCCCGCGCATGGAAGGCCGCCAGATGCTGATGGTGATCGCGCCGAAGTGATCTGACGCGACGCTACTGGTCTGAATGACGGGTGTCGCAGTGATGCGGCGCCCGTTTCCGCCAAAAACCGTTCGTCCTGAGTAGCCATTGAGCTTGTCGAAATGGCGTATCGAAGGATGCTGGCTTGGTGGCTGCCATATCCTTCGATACGGGCCTTCGACTTCGCTCAGTCCCTACTCACGACGAACGGGTTGGTGACGATAACGGGTGGTAGCGGTTACGCCGGCTCCCACAGCTCGATCGGCAGCCCGTCGGGATCGACGATCCGCATGAACAGGCCGTAGGGCGTGTCCCATTCGGGCCGCCGCTCGACGACGATGCCCGCGGTCTCGAGCGCGTGCGCGAACGCTTTCAGCCCTTCGACGCGCAGGTTGAGCATCCAGCTCTGGTCGTGCGGGAAATAATCGGTGTCGGCGGCGAACGGCGCGAATACCGTCATCCCCGCCTGCTGGTGCCAGATCGCGTCGCTGCCCGCGTCGATGCCGAGATGCGTCTTGTACCAGGCGGCGCGCGCCTTCGGATCGCGGCTGCGGAAGAACAGGCCGCCAATTCCCGTCACGCCCATATGCGCCTCCCTCGGCTCCGCGCTCAGGCGGCTTCCTGCAAGGCCTCGCCCGAGGCTGCCGCGAGCAGCTTGCGTTCGAGCGCCTTGAGCCGCTGTGTGCCGGCGAGCTTATCACCGGTGAGATCGGTGAGGTAGAAGGTATCGACCGCGCGCTCGCCGTAGGTCGCGACGTGCGCCGAATGGATCGTCACCTTCGACTGGAACAGCGCGTGCGCGAGCGCGTGGAGCAGCGCGGGGCGGTCGCGCGCGTTGACCTCGACGACGGTGTAGCGGTTCGACGCCTTGCTATCGATCAGCACGACGGGCTCGATGTCGAACGCGTCGGCGCGCATCCTGGGCGCGGGCTTGGCGGCGAGGCGATCGGCGAGGCGGTTGCGGTTGGCGAGCGCGTCGTCGATCGCGATGCGGATGCGATCGAGCCGCGCGGGCTCGTCGAAGGGCTGGCCGAACGGATCCTGGACGAGCAGATTGTCGACCGCCATGCCGTCGCGCGTGGTGTGGATGCGCGCGTCGATGATGTTGCCGCCCGCGACGTGGATCGCGCCCGCGATCCGGTAGAACAGCCCGGGATGATCGGCGGCATAGACGGTGACCAACGTCGCCGCGCGCTCGCAATCGGGGGTGGCCGCGATCGAGAGCGGGCGCGGATCGGCGTCGGCGGCGGCGATCGCGCGCGCATTGGCCTCCAGTATGTCGGGCGCCTCGGCCACCCAATAGCTTTCGGGCATGCGCTGCGCGTAGGCGGTGAAGCGCGCTTCGTCCCAGCCGAGCGCCTCGCGCAGATGCGTCTGCTTGTCGGCGACGCGCTCGCGCCGGCCCTTCTGCTTGTGGCCGAGCCGCAGCACCTCCTCGGCCGAGACGTAGAGATCGGCGAGCAGCTGGCGCTTCCACCCGTTCCAGACGCCCGGCCCCACCGCGCGGATGTCGACGACGGTGAGCAGCAGCAGCAGCCGCAGCCGCTCGGGGCTCTGCACCTGTTCGGCGAAGTCGAGGATCGTCTTGAAGTCCGACAGGTCGCGCTTGAACGCGGTCGCCGACATCAGCAGATGCTGGCGCACCAGCCACGCGACCGCCTCGGTCTCGGCCGGGTTGAGCCCGAAGCGCGGGCACAGCTTCATCGCCACCTCGGCGCCGAGCTCCGAATGATCGCCGCCGCGGCCCTTGGCGATGTCGTGAAGCAGCACCGCGACATAGAGCACGCGCCGCGCGACGAGCTGGTGGATGATGACATGCGCGAGCGGATGGTCCGCCGCCAGCTCGCCCTTCTCGATCCGGCCGAGCAGCTCGATCGCGTGGATCGTGTGCTCGTCGACGGTGAAGTGATGATACATATCGAACTGCATGCGCGCCACGACGCGGCCGAAATCGGGCACGAAGCGCCCGAACACCCCCGCCTCGTTCATCCAGCGCAGCACCAGCCCCGGCGTGCGCGGCGAGGTCAGCAGCTCGAGGAACAGCGCGTTGGCGCGCGGGTCCGCGCGGACGCCGTCGACCAGCTTGGCGTCGCGCGCGGCCTGCCGCATCGTCAGCGGATGCACTTCCAGCGCATGGCGGTCGGCGAGCGTGAACAGCTCGATCAGCCGCACCGGATTTTCGGCGAAGAAGGTCTCGCTCGGCGCCGACAGCCGGCCGCGCTCGATCGTGAAGCCGTCGAGGTTGCGCGGTCGCTTGCGCGTACTCAACGAGGGCATCGTGAAGCGCCGGCCCTTGCCCGCCACCGTCTCGTCGAGGTGGGCGAGGAACACGCCGGTCAGCGATCCCACCATCTTCGCGGTCAGGAAATAATGCTGCATGAAGCGCTCGACCGCGGATCGGCCGGGGCGGTCGTTGTAGCGCATCCGCTCGGCGATATCGCGCTGCAGGTCGAAGGTGAGGCGATCCTCGGCCCTGCCCGCGACGATGTGGAGGTGGCAGCGCACCGCCCACAGGAAATTCTCCGCCTTCTGGAATTGGCGCAGCTCGATCGTGGTGAGCAGCCCGGCGCCGACCAACTCGGCAACCGAGCGGACGTGGAGGACGTATTTGCCGATCCAGAACAGCGTATGGAGATCGCGCAGGCCGCCCTTGCCCTCCTTGAGATTGGGCTCGACGACGTAACGGCTGTCGCCCATCCGGCGGTGGCGTTCGTCGCGCTCGGCGAGTTTCTCCGTGACGAAGACGGGGCCGGTGCCGCGCACCACCTCGGCGTCGAAGCGGCGCGCCGCCTCGTCGTACAGCGCCTCGTCGCCCCACACGAAACGGCCCTCGAGCAGCGCGGTGCGCACCGTCAGATCGCCGCGCGCGATGCGGACCATCTCGTCGAGCGAGCGGCTCGAATGGCCGACCTTGAGCCCCAGATCCCACAATATGTAGAGGATCGTCTCGATCACGCGCTCGGCCCAGCCGGTCTGCTTGCCGGGAGTGAGGAAGGCGATGTCGACGTCCGAATAGAGCGCCATCTCGGCGCGCCCGTATCCGCCGACCGCCATCAACGCGAGCCGCTGCCCGGTGGTGCGGTTCGTCTGCGGCAGCAGCCGCTCGACCGCGAGATCGTGCGCGAGTCTAAGGATCTGGTCGGTGAGGAACGCGTAGCTCGCGGCGATCTCGTTGCCGCGCGTCGGATGCTCGGTCAGACGCCGCGCTATCTCGGCACGGCCCTCGTCGAGCGCCTGCTTGAGCAGCAGCGTCGCCTCGCGCCGCAGCGTCGCGGGGTCGTCGGGCAACGCCGCCAGCACGTCGGCAAGCTTGCGGCGATCGACGATCGCACGGCGGTTGGGAAGTTGGTCGAGACGGGCGGGCATGTAGCGCATGTAGCGCACGGAGGGTTAAGCGCCAGTGGCATAGCCTATCGTCATCCCGACGAAGGTCAGGATCCAGACACGCCGTGCTTCAAGTAGACGCCGCGTATCTGGATCCCGAACCGAGTTCGGGATGACGAAGGAGGGCGCCGCCTTGCGTGCCTTTGCTTACGACGATCTCCCGGCGTCGGCCGCGAGGCTTTTGAGGTGGTAGATCAGATCGAGCGCCTCGCGCGGCGTCAGCGCATCGCCGTCGACCGCCGTCAGCGCCTCGCGCAGCAAGTCGGGCGCCTCGGCCTCGCGCTCGACCGCGGCGGCGAACAGCGGGAGATCGTCGAGCCCGGCAGCGATCCCGCCGGTCTTCTCGCGACCCTTTTCTAGCCGCCCGAGCACATCCTTCGCGCGCGCCAGCACGGGCTTGGGCAATCCCGCCAGCCGCGCCACCGCAAGGCCGTAGCTGCGGTCCGCCGCCCCCGTCGCGAGTTCGTGGAGCAGCACTAGCTCGCCCTTCCATTCCTTGGCGCGGACATGGTGGAGCGACAGCGCGTCGAGCTTTTCGGCGAGCCGCGTCAGCTCGTGATAGTGCGTCGCGAACAGGCAGCGGCAGCGGTTGGTCTCGTGCACCGCCTCGACCACCGCCCAGGCGATCGCGAGCCCGTCATAGGTCGAGGTGCCGCGACCGACCTCGTCGAGGATCACGAAGCTGCGCGGCGTCGCCTGCGCGAGGATCGCGGCGGTCTCGATCATCTCGACCATGAAGGTCGAGCGGCCGCGCGCGAGATTGTCCGAGGCGCCGACGCGGCTGAACAGCCGGTCGACCAGCCCGAGCGTCGCCGATGTCGCGGGGACGAAGCTGCCGGCCTGCGCGAGCACCGCGATCAACGCGTTCTGGCGCAAAAAGGTCGATTTGCCGCCCATATTGGGGCCGGTGACCAGCCACAGCCGCGAGTCCTCGCTCAGTCGGCAATCGTTGGCGACGAAGCGCTCGCCGGATGCCGCGACCGCGCTCTCGACTACGGGATGGCGTCCGCCCTCGATCTCGAAGCAGGCGTGGGAGACGATGTTGGGCCGGCACCAGCCGCCTTCGATCGCGCGCTCGGCGAGGCCTGCCGCTACGTCGAGCCGGGCGATGGCGTCGGCGGTGGTCGCGATTCGGTCGCGCGAGGTCAGCGCGAGCTCGATCAGCTCTTCGAGATGCGCCTGCTCGGCGGCGAGCGCGTGCGCGCCGGCTTGGCTCACTTTGATCGCGAGATCGTGCAGCGCGGGTGCGTTGAAGCGGACGACGCCCGCAAGCGTCTGCCGGTGCGTGAAGCCGCTGTCCGCTCGCATCAGTGGATCGGCGTGCTTCGCGCCGACCTCGATATGATAACCGAGCACGCCATTGTGCCGGATTTTCAGCGCGGCGATGCCGGTCTGGTCGCGATAGCGCGCTTCCAACGCTGCGATCGCGCGGCGGCCGTCGCCCGACAGGCCGCGCAGATCGTCGAGCGCCGCGTCGTAGCTTTCCGCGATGAAGCCGCCCTGCGCCGCATCGATCGGCGGCGTCTGGACGAGCGCGCGCGAGAGGCGATCGACGAGCGCACCGTGTCCGCGGAGCGCGGGCAGAAGCTCGGCGAGCAGGGCAGGCGGCTGGTCGAGCTTGGCGAGCAGTTCGTGCAGGTCGCGCGCGCCCAACAGGCCGTCGCGAAGCTGCCCCAGATCGCGCGGGGAGCCACGCCCCGCCACCAGTCGACCCAGCGCGCGACCGATGTCGGGAAGCGCCTTGAGCGCGCCGCGCAGCCGGTCGCGACAGCCTCCGTCCTCCGCGAAGCGCCCGACCAGCGTCAATCGCGCCTCGATCGCCGCGATGTCGTTGAGCGGCGCCGACAGATCGACTGCGAGCAGCCGCGCGCCGGCGCCCGTCACGGTGCGATCGACCGCGTCGAGCAGGCTCCCCTTGCGCTCGCCGGTCTGCGTGCGGATGAGTTCGAGGCTGTCGCGCGTCGCCGCGTCGATCGCCATATGATCGTCCGCGGTGCGCGGGATCGGCGGCTGGAGGAAGGTCTCGCCGCCTTGCGCGACGCGATCGAGATAGGCGAGCAGGCCGCCCGCCGCCGCCAGCGCGGCGCGATCGAACTGGCCGAACCCGTCAAGCGTCGCCACCCCGAACCGGCTTTTCAGCAACCGCTCGCCCTCGCCGCTCGCGAACGATGCGCGCGCCGCGCTCACCCGATCCTCGGGCCCGATCGCGCTCCCCTCGGCGACGACCACCTCGGACGGCCCGAGCCGCGCCAGCTCGGCATCGAGGCTCGCGGCGGCAACCGAGGCAAGCTCGAAACGCCCCGTCGAGATGTCGCACGCTGCCAGCCCGATCCGCTCGCCGACATCGGCGAGCGCGACCAGCCAGTTTGCCGAGCGCGAATCGAGCAACGTCTCCTCGGTCAGCGTCCCCGCCGTCACCAGCCGGACGATCTTGCGCGCGACCAGCGCCTTGTAGCCGCCGCGCTCCTTGGCCTGCGCCGGCGTCTCGACCTGCTCGGCGACCGCGACGCGGTGCCCACCGCGGATCAGCTTCGCCAGATAGGCATCGGCGGCGTGGATCGGCACGCCGCACATCGGCACGCCGTCGCCGCGCGCGGTGAGCGCGATGTCGAGGCACGCGGCGGCGATCTTCGCGTCCTCGAAGAACAATTCGAAGAAATCGCCCATCCGGTAGAACAGCAGACAGTCGGGCGCCTCGGCCTTGAGGCCGTGATATTGCGCCATCATCGGCGTCAGCGCAGGCTGCGTCTTGGCCGGTGCTGCGGTGGTCCCCGTCATGATCCGCCTGCTACCGGCTTTGCGCGGGGCCCGCCAGCCTTGCCCACGCTGCCATCCTGACGCATGGGCAGCGAAACGAAGGTGCGGAGAGACAAATGCCCGATCGGCTGCAATTTTCGGATCGCGAGGCGCTCGATTTCCATGCGCAGGGGCGGCCCGGCAAGATCGAGATCGTCGCGACCAAGCCGATGGCGACGCAGCGCGACCTGGCGCTCGCCTACTCGCCGGGCGTCGCGGTGCCGGTGCTGGCGATCGCCGCCGATCCCTCGCTCGCCTACGATTACACCGCCAAGGGCAATCTCGTCGCGGTGATCACCAACGGCACCGCGATCCTGGGGCTGGGCAATCTCGGCGCGCTCGCCTCCAAGCCCGTGATGGAAGGCAAGGCGGTACTGTTCAAGCGCTTCGCCGACGTCGATTCGATCGACATCGAACTCGCCACCGAGGACGTGAACCGCTTCATCGACGCGGTCGAGCTGATGGAGCCGAGCTTCGGCGGCATCAACCTCGAGGACATCAAGGCGCCCGAATGCTTCGTGATCGAGCAGACGCTGCGCGAAAGGATGAACATCCCCGTCTTCCACGACGACCAGCATGGCACCGCGATCATCTCGGCGGCGGGCCTGATCAACGCCGCGCACCTGACGGGGCGCCGGTTCGAGGACATGAAGGTCGTCGTCAACGGCGCGGGCGCCGCTTCGATCTCGTGCACCGAACTGGCCAAGGCGCTCGGCGTCCGCCACGTCATCATGTGCGACTCGAAGGGCGTGATCTACCGGGGCCGCATCGAGGGCATGAACCAGTGGAAGTCCGCGCACGCCGCCGAAACCGACGCGCGTACGCTCGCCGACGCCATGAAAGGCGCGGACGTGTTCCTCGGCCTCTCGGTCAAGGGTGCGCTCACGCCCGAGATGGTCAGGACGATGGCGCCGCAGCCGATCATCTTCGCGATGGCCAACCCCGATCCCGAGATCACCCCCGCCGAAGCACGCGAGGCCGCGCCCGATGCGATCATCGCCACCGGCCGCTCGGACTATCCCAACCAGGTCAACAACGTGCTCGGCTTCCCGTTCATCTTCCGCGGCGCGCTCGACGTCCGCGCGACGACGATCAACGAGGAGATGAAGGTCGCCGCTGCCCATGCGCTTGCCGATCTCGCGCGCCAGCAGGTGCCCGAGGAGGTCGCGGCGGCCTACGGTGTCGCGCACAAATTCGGGCCCGAATATATCATTCCCGCGCCCTTCGATCCGCGGCTGATCGAGATGATCCCGGTCGCGGTCGCGCAGGCCGCGATGGATTCGGGCGTCGCCTTGAAGCCGATCGAGGACATGGCCGCCTACCGCGAAAAACTGCGCGGGCGGCTCAACCCGACCACCGCGGTGCTCGCCTCGGCCTACGAGCTGGCGCGCGCGCGGCCCAAGCGCGTGCTGTTCGCCGAAGCCGAGGAGGAGGTCGTGCTGCGTGCCGCGATCGCGTTCAAGGAGGGCGGCTACGGCACGCCGGTGCTGGTCGGCGTCGATGAGACGCGCGACAAGCTCGCCAAGCTGGGCGTCGCCGATCCGTCGGGCTACGAGTTGCACAATGCGCGCCATTCGCCGCTGGTGCCGCAGATGGTCGACAAGCTCTACGATCGGCTCAAGCGCAAGGGCCACATGCGCCGCGACGTCGAGCGCATGGTCAACCGCGACCGCAACATTTTTGGCGCGCTGTTGCTCGCCATGGGTGAAGCGGATGTGATGGTAACCGGGATCACCCGCCCGTTCCGCCAGACGATGATCGAGCTGCTGCGCGTGCTCGATCCCGCCACCGGCCACACGCCGTTCGGCATCCACCTTCTGGTCGGGCGCAACCACAGCGTGTTCATCGCCGACACCACGGTCAACGAGCGCCCGAGTCCCGAACAGCTCGCCGACATCGCCGAGCAGACCGCCGAGGTCGCCAAGCGGATGGGGCACGTGCCGCGCGTCGCCTTCCTGTCCTATTCGACCTTCGGCAACCCGACGGGCAACTGGCTCGCCAACATCCGCGATGCGGTCGCCGTGCTCGACACGCGGGGCGTCGAATTCGAATATGAGGGCGAGATGGCGCCCGACGTCGCGCTCAATCCGGAGGCGGCGAAACGCTATCCGTTCAGTCGGCTGTCGGGGCCGGCCAACGTGCTGGTGATGCCGGGGCTGCAGTCCGCGAACCTCTCGGCCAAGCTGCTCAAGGAACTGGGCGGCGACGCGATGATCGGCCCGATGCTGATCAACATGGAGAAACCCGTCCAGATCGCCGCCATGACCTCGACCGCGTCCGAGCTGGTGACGCTGGCGGTGCTCGCGGCGGCGGGGATCGCGCGGTAGGCGCCCAAAATCCTCCCCCCAAGGGGGAGGGGGACCGCTCGCGCAGCGAGTGGTGGGGGGGTAGACCACGTCTCTGGTCGGCGCCTACGTTCGAGGTCGGACACCCCTCCACCACCGCCTTCGGCGGCGGTCCCCCTCCCCTTGCAGGGGAGGATTTAGATGGTCACCCCTCCAGCAGTCCGCGCACGCGCTCCAGCAGCGTGTCCGGCGCAAACGGCTTGACCAGCAGCGGCTCGGCGCCCGCGCGCAAGGGGGCGTCGTTGCCCGCATAGCCGCTCATCAGCAACACGCGCGTGGCGGGCGCGCGCGCCGAAATCTCGGCGGAGAGCGCGAAGCCGTCGAGGCCTGGCATCATCACGTCGGAGAGCACCAGGTCGGGCGTCGGGCTCTGCCGCGCGAACAGCGACAGCGCCGAGCGACCGTCATGCGCCTCGATCACGCGGTAGCCGGCATCGCGCAGCGTCTCGACGACGAGTTCGCGCAGCGCGTCGTTGTCCTCGACCACCATCACGCTTGCCGACTGGCTCTGCGCCTCGGCGATCGTCTCGCGGACCGTATCGGGCAGCATCGGCATTTCGAGCGTGCGGGGCAGCCAGAGATGCACCGCGGTGCCGCGATCCGCCTGCGTGTCGATCGTGACGAACCCGCCCGATTGTCGGACGAAGCCGTGGACCTGGCTCAGCCCCAGCCCGGTGCCTCGGCCGACGCCCTTGGTCGTGAAGAACGGCTCGAACGCGCGCGCGCGCACTTCCTCGGTCATGCCGCGGCCGCTGTCGGCGACGCTCAGCCGCACGAAGTCGCCGGGTGCGACGCCCTGTCGCGTCGCCTCCCGCGCGTCGACCGCGACGTTGCCCAGCCGGATCGCGAGCGTACCGCCGTCGACGGCGCCGGCCATCGCGTCGCGCGCATTGACCGCGAGGTTGAGGATCGCGTTTTCGAGCTGGTTGACGTCGATCTCGACGGGCCATGCCCCGGGTTCGACGAGGATGTCGACGACGACCATCTCGCTGATCGCGCGCTCGATCAGCGTCCGCATCCCGCCGAGCATCAGCGTCAGATCCGCGGCGCGGGGTGCGAGGCGCTGGCGGCGCGCGAAGGCGAGCAGCCGCTCGGTCAGCGTCGCGGCACGCGCGGCGCCTTCGCCGGCCTCCGACAAGGCGCGCTCGACGCGCGGCGTGTCGCCCAGCTTGAGACGCCGCCCGGCGATGTCGAGATTGCCGACGATGATCGTCAGCAGATTGTTGAAGTCGTGCGCGATGCCGCCGGTCAGCTGGCCCAGCGACTCCATTTTCTGCGCCTGCATAAGGTCGATCTCGGCGGAACGCAGCGCGGTGTCGTCGCGGCCGATCGCGTAGACGACCAGCCCCTCGCGGCGCAGCGTCCAGCTGATCACGCGCGGCGCTCCGCTGCAATCGTGATATTCGCGCGTAATCGGTACGGTGTGCCCGTCGGCGATCAGATGCAGATGATGGCGCGTGCTGGGATCGGCAAGAAACTGGAACATATGGACCGGGTTCGACGGCGACAGTGCGCCGAAAACCTCCTGCCACGCGGGATTGGCGGTGATCACGCGGCTGTCGAGATCGCAGACCAGGATCAGGTCGTGCGTCAGCGCCCATAGCCGGTCGCGGTCGCGCACCGCATCGGCACGCACCACCGCGCCCAGCCGCGCGATCCGGCGCAGCTCGATCAGCGACGAGGCCTGGCGCGCGACCGCGGCGAGCGCGTCGGCGTGGTCGAAGTGCGTGCGGGGAACCGTGTCGAGCACGCAGACGGTGCCGATCGCGTAGCCGTCCGCAGTGTGGATCGGCGCGCCGGCGTAGAAGCGGATGAACGGATCGCCCGTCACCAGCGGATTGTCGCGGAAACGCGGGTCGCGCGTCGCGTCGAGCGTCACCAGCACCGCGCGCTCGCGAATCGTATAATCGCAGAACGCCACCGATCGCGGCGTCTCGCAGGCGTCGATGCCGATCTTCGCCTTGAACCACTGTCGCTCGTCGTCGACGAGGCTGATCAATGCGGTGGACGCACCGGTGACCGCCTGCGCGATCGCGACGATGTCGTCGAACCCCGCCTCGGGCGCGGTATCGAGCAGTTCGAGCTCGCGCAGCGCGGTCAGCCGTGCCGCCTCGGTGAAGGGCGCGACCGCCATCGTCGCGTCTTAAGGCGTGCCGCTGCCGCCGTTCGGATTGTCCGCGGTCGGTCCGCCGACCGCGCTGCCGCCGACAGCGCCGATATTTCCGAACAGCTCCTGGAACAGGCTGCGCTTGCGGCCAAGCGTGGGCGTCTTGCCCGGTGCCGGATGGATCGGCACGATCGTCTCGAGACCGGTGCGATCGACGCTGGTCACCGTGCCCGACGGATCGAAATGCACCGCGAGCGCCAGTTGGTTGATCGTCTTGGGCGTGCCGAACGAGAATTGCTTGGTCGCACGCGACACGTAATACCACGTGCTGTCGTCGAACTGGCCGGCGAGGCTGGGGTCGCCGAGCGTGTTGCGCACCGAGTCGCGGTTGTCGACGCCGGGCTGCACCGAGGCGACCAGCGCGCGATCGATGACGTAGCCCTGGTGATCGCGAATCCTCGCGCACCCCGAGAGCCCCGCGGTCAGCGCCAGGGCTGCCGTGGCGGCGACCCCTACGCGACGCATGCTGGCCGTCATCCGTATCTCCTCAAGAAAACTCCGGACGCCCCCGCCCCGGCCTGAACGCGAACGCCATTGCATCGGCGCTCCCGCCGCTCAATATGCCGTGCGCCCGCGCCGCACAAGGCGCTTGGGAACAGGGATACGGGCATTTTGGCGACACTGTTCAAACGGTTCTTGGGCGGACGCGGCGATACGGGCATGCCTGCCGCGCTTTACGATGCGATCGTCGCGGTTGCACGGCGCCCGCATTGGTATGTCGAGGGCCATGTCGCCGACAGCTTCGACGGGCGGTTCGACATGGTGTCGAGCGTACTGGCGCTGGTGCTGCTGCGGCTCGAGCGGCTGGGCGAGCCGGGCCGCGGCCCATCCGCGCGGCTGACCGAGCTGTTCGTCACCGATATGGACGGGCAGCTGCGCCAGCGCGGGATCGGCGATCTCGTGGTCGGCAAGCATATCGGGCGGATGATGAGCCAGGTCGGCGGTCGCCTGGCGGCCTATCGCGACGGGCTCGCGCCCGGCGGCGATCTGGCGGGCGCGATCGATCGCAATATCTTTCGCGGCGCAGAGGTGCCCGCCGAGGCGCGGGCGCATGTCGAGCGCGCGCTGCGCGCGCTGGCGGCGGATCTCGATTCGCGCGACCTCGCGACGATCCTGGCGGGCGACATCGGATGAGCGCGGCGCCCGAATTCTCGCGTCCGGTGCGGCTCGATACGATCGGCGAGGGCGCGTTCGGCGTGTCGGTGACCGCCAACGAGGCGGAGCGCGCCGCGCTGGCGCGCCGGTTCGATCTGCCGGCGATCGCCTCGCTCGACGCCGATGCGACGCTCACGCGCACGGGCGACCTTGTGCTGGTCGCGGGCCGGCTGCGCGGCGTCGCGACGCAGAGCTGCGTCGCGACCGGCGAGCCCGTGCCCGCGCGGATCGACGAGCCGTTCGCGCTGCGCTTCGAGCCCGCCGGCGCCATTGTGGACGGGGGCCGCCCCGAGGATTTCGAACTGGACGAGGGCGATCTCGACATCATCCCCTATGAGGGCAGCGCGGTCGATCTCGGCGAGGCGGTGGCGCAGAGCTTCGCCCTGGCGCTCGATCCCTTTCCGCGGATCGCCGACGCCGACATGCATCTGCGCGCGGCGGGGGTGTTGACCGAGGAGGAGGCCGAGGCGGCGCGCGTCGCGGCCAGCCCGTTCGCGGCGCTCAAGCGACCGGCGGACGATTGATGGCGCTGGCGGCGATCGATCTCAACGGCGCCGCGCATGTCGTACAGTTGGCGCTCACCCCGATCTTCCTGCTGACCGGCGTCGCCTCGCTGCTCAACGTGTTCACGACGCGGCTGGGGCGCGTCGCCGACAAGGTCGCGACGCTGCGCCGCGATCCGGGCCAGCACCGCGAGCAGTTGCGCCGGCTGCGGCTGCGCTCGCGTTTCCTCGATGCCGCGGTGCTGCTCGCCTCGCTCGCCGGCGGCCTCACCTGCGCCGCGGCGCTGACGCTGTTCGTCGGCGCGCTACGCAATGCCGCGGCGGCGACGTTGCTGTTCTGGCTGTTCGGCGGCGCGGTGGTCTGCTCGACGCTCGCGCTTATGGCGTTTTCGGCCGAGACGGTGATCTCGGGACGCACGGTGCGCGAGCAGACCGAGACGGGTGACTGACGTCTTCCTGTTCCCCGGCGAAGGCCGGGGCCCAGGCCCGGAACAGGTGGCGCACGCGGCGCCTAAACAGAGAGCTGGGGCCTGAGCCCCGGCCTACGCCGGGGAACGGCCAAATCGTGGGCTCCGCTAACTCAGAACGGCACGTCGTCGTCGAGGTCGCTGTCGAACGCGCTGCCGGGCTTGGTCGCGCCGCCGCCGCCGCTACGCGAACCGCCGCCGAAGCTCGATCCGCTGCCGCCGTAGCCACCACTCTGGTCGCCGCCGCCCCATTCGTCGCCGCCCGAGCGCGCGCCGCCGCCACCGGCACTGCCGCTGCCCTGGCCGCCACCGGGGCCGTCGAGCATCACCAGCGTGCCGTCGAAGCCCTGCAGCACGATCTCGGTCGAATATTTGTCCTGCCCGTCCTGCCCCTGCCATTTGCGGGTCTGCAGCTTGCCCTCGATATAGACCTTCGAACCCTTGCGCAGATAGCGTTCGGCAGTGTTGGCGAGGCCTTCGTTGAAGATCGCGACCGAATGCCATTCGGTCTTTTCCTTGCGCTCGCCGGACTGCTTGTCCTTCCACGTCTCGGACGTGGCGATGCGCAGGTTGACGACCTTGCCGCCGTTCTGGAACGACCGCGCCTGGGGATCCTGCCCCAGGTTGCCGACGAGAATCACCTTGTTGACGCCGGCCATGCCCGCTCTCCGCTTAAAGTCCTGCCCAGGTCGCGATCCAGAAGGTCGCTCCCGCAGCGGCATAAGCGAGCACGAACAAATAGCCAACCATGAACGCGGGCCATTTCCATCCGTTCGTTTCGCGTCGGGTGACCGCGATCGTCGAGAGGCATTGCGGCGCGAACACGAACCACATCAGGAAGGCGAGCGCGGTGGGCAGCGGCCAGTCGACCTTGAGCTTGCTGCCCAGTGCCTCGTCGGTCCTCGCCTCGGCGGCGTCGTTGCCCGCCGACGCGCCCGCGTCGATCGCATAGGTGGTCGCCAGCGCCGACACCGCGACCTCGCGCGCCGCCATCGCAGGCGGCAGGGCGAGCGCGATATTGTGGTTGAACCCGATCGGCTTGACGACGACCTCGATCACGCTCGCGATGCGCCCCGCGATCGAATATTCGGTCTGCTTCTGCCCCGCGGGCGCGACGGGATAGGAGGCGAGCACCCATAGGATCACGTTGGAGAACAGGATGATCGTGCCGGCGCGCTTGAGGAAGATCTGGCAGCGCGTCCACAGCCCGATGCCGACATCGCGAAGCGACGGCATCTGGTATTTGGGCATCTCCATCATGAAGCCCTGGCTCGGTCCCTTGGTGACGGTCTTGCGGAGCACGGCGGCGGCGAGCAGTCCTCCCACCGTGCCGAGCACGTAGAGCCCGAACAGGACGAGGCCCTGCAGCCCGATCCCCGGCAGCACGTGCCTTGCGGGAATGCACGCGCCGATGATCAGCGTGTAGACGGGCAGACGCGCCGAACAGGTGGTGAGCGGCGCGATCAGGATCGTCGTCAGCCGGTCGCGCGGATCGTCGATCGTGCGCGTCGCCATGATGCCCGGCACCGCGCACGCGAAGCTCGAGAGCAGCGGGATGAACGCGCGGCCCGAGAGACCGACGCGCGCCATCACCCGGTCCATCATGAACGCCGCGCGGACCATGTAGCCCGTCGCCTCGAGCAGCAGGATGAAGAAGAACAGGATCAGGATCTGCGGCAGGAACACGATCACCGCGCCGGTGCCCTTGATCACGCCCTCGGTCAGAAGATTGCGCAGGAAGCCGCCGGGCAGCGCGGTCTGGACCCATTTGCCGATCGTATCGAACAGCGCGGTGATCGCGTCCATCGGCGCCTGCGCCCAGGCGAACACCGCCTGGAACATCACGAACAGGATGACCGCCATCAGCAGCGGACCGCCGACCGGGTGCAGCGCCACCGCATCGATCCGGTGGCTCCAGCGGCGCGCCCCCTGCTCCTCGCGCGTGGCGGCGATCGCGATCGCGCGCGCGCGGCGCTGGAGCACGACGATGTCCTCCTGGATCACCCCCGGCCCGGCCGCGATCCGGCGCACGCCGCCGTCGCCGATCAGACTCTCCATTGCTGCCTTGAGATCGTCGATGCCGCGCTTGCGCACCGCGACCGTCGGGATCACCGGCACGCCGAGCTCGGCCGAGAGTTTGGCGGCGTCGATCGTCAGCCCGTCGCGCTCGGCCATGTCGATCATGTTGAGCGCGACCACCACCGGGAGCCCTAGCCGGATCAGCTGCAGCGCGAAGCGGAGATGATTGTCGAGATTGGTCGCGTCGACGACGATCAGGATCGCCTGCGGCAGACGCTCGCCCTCCTGCCGGCCGAACAGCACGTCGCGGGTGACCTGCTCGTCGGGGCTGGCCGGCTCGAGCGAATAGGTGCCGGGCAGGTCGATCAGTTCGATCGGGCGGCCATCCAGGAGGCTCATCCGGCCCGCCTTGCGCTCGACCGTTACGCCCGGATAATTGCCGACCTTCTGCCGCGCGCCGGTCAGCGCGTTGAACAGCGCGCTCTTGCCGGCATTGGGATTGCCGACCAGCGCCACCATCGGTGCGGGATTCATCGTCCGGTCAGGCCGCCAGCGCTTCGACCGAGATCGCGTGCGCCTGCGCCCGCCTGAGCGCCACAGTCATGCGACCCACGCGGCACGCGATCGGATCCTTGCCGAACGGCGCGACATGCAGCGCTTCCACCGTCACGCCCTCGTCGAGCCCCAGTTCGCGTAGGCGGCGCGCAGCGGTATCGGCGAGGTCGGCCCACGCGATCGCGAGCACGCGGGCGGGGCGGTTGAGCGGCAATTGGTCGAGGCGCACGGGCACGGATCCAGTTCGACGGAGTAAACTCCCGTGATAGTCATTATCAATAACGGATGCGAAGCGCCAGCGAGAAGGCGACGAGCCACGTACCACTGTCGTCCCGACGGAAGTCGGTACCCATGGATGCGGTGCGATCGGAGAGCGGCGACGCCGTATCTATGGGTCCCCACTTTCGCCGGGACGACGGCGAACAGCTTAGCTCGCCGGATAGCGCAGCCGGCCGAGTAGCCGCGTCACGCTGAACTGGCGCTCGGGATCGGGGCGGAACTGCGCCTTGAGCTTCTCGATGCGCATCACGTCGGCGAGCCGGCGGTCGAGGAAGCCGCGCGTGTCGGTCTCCTCCGCGCTCTCGTCGTCGAGCCACACGACCAGTGTCGCGCCGTAGACCGCCGACAGCGTCAGCCGCTTGCTATAGTGGTTGAGGTCGGTCGCGGTGTCGCCGGCGATCCGCCACATCGTGTCGGCGGCGCGCCAGCCGAGTTTGGTCGCGGCGACAGGATGGCGCGCGAGCAGCGCCAGCGCGGTGCGCGCCGCCTGCTTGGTCGGCCGCACCAGATCGAGACGCGCGAGGATCAGCGCGCCGATGCGGTCGCGGATCTTCATCGCGGCGATGCGCTCGGGCGGGAAGGCGGCGGCGAGCCGCGCGTCGATGCTGGCGTACCACGCCTCGATCATGCCGACAGTGCCGTCGCGGAAGGCAAGGCGCGCATGGCCGGGATCGATCCCGAGCGATCCGGCGGCGGCCACCAGCGCGGCATCGCCCCACCCGTCGAACATGGCCTGCGCGGGAATCGCGGCGCCAAGCGCGGCGCGCATCTCGTCGAGCGTGGGATCTTGGGGGAGGGAAGTATCGGCCATATATCCTCCTATCCTGCCGCGCGCCTGCGGACCAGCACCAGCGCGGCAGCGATCAGCAGCGCGCCGACGATATCGGGCGCGGTCAGCCGCTCGCCGTAAATGGCCCAGCCGATCGTCGCGGCGACCAGCGGCTGGGTGAGCAGCGCGAGCCCGACGATCAGCGGCGGCAGCGTCCCGATCGCATAGACGAGCAGGCCCTGGCCCACCACCTGGCTGCCGATCGCGAGCGCCGCGAGCGGCCACCAGCGATGCGGCCATATCGACCCCTCGATCAGCAGCGCAGCGGGCAGCAGAGCTGCGGCGGCCGCGACGGTCGCGATCGCGAGCGTCGGCCACGTGCCCAGCGTCGCGCGCGCGCGATCCACCGCGATCATGTAGCCGGTGTAGGCGAGGCCCGCCGCGAGGCAGAGCAGGTCGCCGGCGAGCCGATCGGGCGAGAGCTGGTAGGAGCGGCCGAGCAGCAGCGTCACGCCCACCGCCGCCAGCGCGATCGCCAGCGCCTGCCACCGACCCGGCAAGGTCCGCGCGACGACGAAGCCGTAGACGGGGAAGAAGAAGCTCGAGACGTTGCCGAACAGCGTCGCGTTGGCGAGCTTGGTGTGCAGGATCCCCGCATGCCAGCAGGCGAGATCGAGCGCGAAGAATACGCCCGCCACGATCGCCGTCAGCCACAGCCTGGGCGCGATCCGCCCGAAGGCCTGGCCAGACCGCCAAGCGATCAGGAAGAGGAAGGGGATCGCCAGCGCCAGCCGCCAGAAACCCGACGCGACCGGCCCGACGTCGGCCAGCCGCACGAACCACGGGCCGATCGCGAGCACGAAGTTGCCCAGCAGCAGCGCCGCGAACGCAATCCGCGGCGGCGTGGCGGCAATTGGGGCTGCGTCGTCGCCAAGATTCTCTTGCTCGAAGATCGGCGGGGGAGGGGCTGGACGGTCGTGCATGCCGCCCCATATACCCGGCTCCAACGCGCTGTCCCGTTGCAAAGGAAGACTGTTTCATGCCGACGCTCTTCGATCCCATCCAGCTCGGCGCGATCGCCGCCCCCAATCGCGTGATCATGGCGCCGCTGACGCGTGGTCGCGGCACGCGCGCACACGTGCCGACCGAATTGATGATCGACTATTACCGCCAGCGCGCATCGGCGGGGCTGATCATCACCGAGGCAACGGGGATCAGCCAGGAAGGGCTCGGCTGGCCCTACGCGCCGGGCTTGTGGACCGACGAGCAAGTCGAGGCGTGGAAACCGGTGACCGACGCGGTGCACGAGGCCGGCGGCCGGATCGTCGTGCAGCTCTGGCACATGGGGCGGCAGGTCCACTCGTCGGTGATCGGCGGACAGCCAGTGTCGTCGTCGGCGACCGCAACCAAGGGCCAGGCGCACACCTACGAGGGCAAGCAGGAGTTCGAGACCGCGCGCCCGCTCGGGCTCGACGAGATTCCGCGACTGCTCGAGGATTATCGGCGCGCCGGCGCCAACGCGCTCAAGGCGGGCTTCGACGGCGTCCAGCTCCACTCCGCCAATGGCTATCTGATCGACCAGTTCCTGCGCGACAACGCCAATTTCCGCGACGATGCCTATGGCGGCTCGATCGAGAACCGCATCCGCCTGCTCGGCGAGGTGACGCAGGCGCTGGCCGACGTCGTCGGCGCGGATCGTACCGGCGTGCGGCTATCGCCCAACGGCAATTCGCAGGGCGTCGACGACAGCAACCCGGTGCCGCTGTTCACCGCCGCCGCCGCCAAGCTCGACGAGATCGGCATCGCCTTCCTGGAGTTGCGCGAGCCCGGCCCCGACGGCACGTTCGGCAAGACCGACGTCCCGAAAATTTCGCCCGAGATCCGCAAGGTGTTCAAGGCGCCGCTGATCCTCAATTCGGATTTCGACGCCGAGAAGAGCCAGGACGCGCTCGACGGCGGCGTGGCGGACGCGATCGCGTTCGGCCGGCCGTTCATCGCCAATCCCGACCTGCCGCGGCGCCTGCGCGAAGGCCTGCCGCTTACCCCCGACGTCGCCGCGACCTGGTACAGCCAGGGCGCCGAGGGCTATACCGACTATCCGTTCGTCGAGGAGACGGTGGCGGCGTAGCGAGCTCATCCTCCCGATCGCAGATGGGGAGGGGGACCGTTCGCGAAGCGAATGGTGGAGGGGTGTCGCTACGAGCGACGCGCCCGCAGCCTTTCCCCTCCACCACCGGCTTCGCCGGCGGTCCCCCTCCCCGGCAAAAGCCGGGGAGGATCAGTGGGTCACCCGTACGTCTGCTTCAGCTTGAGCATCGCGAGCGCCGCCTTCGCGGCTTCGCCGCCCTTGTCCTTCTCGGTCGGCCGCGCGCGCGTCAACGCCTGCGCCTCGTTCTCGGTGGTGAGGATGCCGTTGCCGATCGCGAGGCCGTCGAGCGTCAGCGCCATCAGCGCGCGCGCGCTCTCGCCCGCGACGATCTCGAAATGATAGGTCTCGCCGCGGATCACCACGCCGATCGCGACGAAAGCGTCATACTGGTCGGCCGCCAGCGCGATCGCGCCGGGCACTTCGAGCGCCCCTGGGACGGTGATCGTCTCATGGCTGTGGCCCGCCGCGGCGATCGCGGCGCGGGCGCCGGCGAGCAGCAGGTCGTTGAGATGGTCGTAGAAGCGCGCCTCGACGATCAGGACACGCGCCATCAATTCTCTCCCGCGGCATAATCGCCGATCTTGCGTTCGCCGACGATGTTGAGCCCATAGCCGTCGAGCGCGATCAGCGTATGGTGCGAATTGGTCAGCAGGATCATGTCGTGGATGCCGAGCTCGGCGAGGATCTGCGCGCCGACGCCATAGTCGCGCAGTTCCTGCATGTCGGGGCGCTTGGTCGTCGCCATCGCGCGGACAAGGTCGCTCATCGGCCCCTGGCGGGCGAGGATCACGACGACGCCGCTACCCTCTTCGGCGATCGCCTCCATCGAGCGGCCAAGCAGCCCTTCGCGCGGATCCTGGAGACCCAGCACGTCGCTGAACATGCCGAGCGCGTGCATCCGGACGAGCGCGGGCTTGGCGGGGTCGAGCCGGCCTTTGACCAGCGTCAGTGTCTCGGTGTCGATCGCCTTGTTGCGATAGGTGATGGCGGTCCATTCGCCGCCATAGCGACTGTCGAACTTGGCTTCGGCGATCTTCTCGACATTATGGTCGTGGCGGCGGCGATAGGCGATCAGGTCGCGGATCGTGCCGATCTTGAGCCCGTGCAGCTGCGCGAAGGAGACGAGATCGTCGAGCCGCGCCATCGTGCCGTCCTCGTGCATGATCTCGCAGATCACGCCGGAGGGGTTGAGCCCGGCAAGCCGGGAGACGTCGACCGCGGCTTCGGTGTGCCCGGCGCGGACCAGCACGCCGCCCGGCCGCGCGATTAGCGGGAAGACGTGGCCGGGTGTGACGATATGCTCCTTGCCCTTCGAGGCATCGATCGCCACGGCCACCGTGCGAGCGCGGTCGCCCGCCGAGATGCCCGTGGTGACGCCGTCGCGCGCCTCTATCGAGACGGTGAAGGCGGTCTCGTGCCGCGTGCCGTTGTGGCGGCTCATCAGGTCGAGCCCGAGCTGGTCGACGCGCTCCTTGTTCAGCGCGAGGCAGATCAGACCCTTGCCGTGCGTCGCCATGAAGTTGATCGCGCTCGGCGTCGCCATCTGCGCGGGGATGACCAGATCGCCCTCGTTCTCGCGGTCCTCGTCGTCGACGAGGATGAACATGCGGCCGTTCTTGGCCTCGTCGATGATCTCCTCGGTCGTCGAGAGGAAGGCGTGGCGCATGCGGCGGAAGGGTTCGGCGGCGGTCATCGGCGGAGCTGCTCCATGCGGCCCAGATAGCGGGCGAGGATGTCGATCTCGAGGTTGACGCGGTCGCCGGGGGTCAGCGCCCCCAGCGTGGTCAGCGAGGCGGTGTGCGGGATGATGTTGATCGCGAAACGCACGCTGCCGTCGGGCTGGTCGGCGACGTCGTTGACGGTCAGCGACACGCCGTCGATCGTGATCGATCCCTTGGCGGCAAGATAGGCGGCGATTGTTTGTGGTGCCGCGATCTCGATGCGATGCGAGTCGCCTTCGGGGCTGATCGCGATCACCTCGCCGATACCGTCGACATGGCCGGTGACGATATGCCCGCCGAGCTCGTCGCCGACTTTGAGCGCGCGCTCGAGGTTGAGGCGGCGGCCCTCGGTCCACATCGCGGGCGCGGTGCGTGACACGCTTTCGCCCGAGACGTCGACCGCGAACCAGCCGGGCTGACCCGCGGGCGCCTTGTCGACCACCGTCAGGCATACGCCCGAGCAGGCGATCGACGCGCCGAGATCGACGCCGCCCATATCGTAGCCGCTGCCGATCACGATGCGCAGGTCGCCGCGCTTCTCGATCCGCGCGATCGTGCCGATATCGGTGATGATCCCGGTGAACATGGGCTGCTCCTAGCGCTGCCGTTCGTAGATTTCGAGTCGGTCGTGGCCCAGCGTCCGCGCATCGACGAGCGACCAGCGGCCATGCGCGTCGGCGAGCGAGTCCAGGCCGATGTCGCCGATGCCCGGCTTGCCCTCGCCGATCAGGATCGGCGCGCGGTAGAGCAGCAGGCGATCGACGAGATCGGCGGCGAGGAAGGCGGAGGCGGCGAGCGCGCCGCCTTCGACGAGGAGGTGGTCGATATCGGGGAGGGAGGCGATAGCGGTGGGAGCGTTCAATACCTCCCATCCCCGTTCGTCCTGAGCGAAGTCGAAGGACGGGCTACGCCCACCCTCATCCGTTCGCCCTGAGCGTAGTCGAAGGGTAGCCACCCCCGGCGCATGGCCTTCGACTGCGCTCAGGCCGAACGGGGGTGCTTCGACTTCGCTCAGCACGAACGGGGCTTGGGTGGTGAGCACAAAACGCCTCGGGCTCCGCGTTTCCAACCCCGGCAACCGCACGTCGAGCCTCGGCGCGTCCGCCTCATACGTCCCGCGCCCGACCAAAATCGCATCCGCCCGCGCCCGCTCGAGATGGCCGTGCGCGCGCGACTCCGGCCCCGTTATCCATTGGCTCTCGCCCGACGCCGTCGCGATCCTGCCGTCGAGCGAGGTCGCAAGCTTGAGCGTGACGTGCGGGCGGCCGAGCGCCTGTCGCGTCAGGAAACCCGCCATCGCGCGCCGCGCCACGTCCGCGCCGATGCCTTCGGTCACCGCGATTCCCGCAGCGCGGAGCCGGCCAAAGCCCTGGCCTGCGGTACGCGGATCGGGGTCGGTCAGCGCCCCAACGACCCGCGCCGGCTTCGCCGCGACCAGCAGATCCGCGCACGCCGGGCCCCGCGCGCTCTCATGCGCGCAGGGCTCGAGGCTGACATAGACCGTCGCGCCGTTCGCCGCCGTACCGACGGTGTCGAGCGCCATCGCCTCGGCATGGGGACGCCCGCTCGGCTGCGTCCAGCCGCGCCCGATCACGATGCCCCCCGTGTCTGTGGCGCGGACGATCACGCAGCCGACATTGGGATTGGGCGCGGTGCGTCCCCGTCCGCGCTCGGACAGCGCGATCGCGCTCGCCATCCAGCGCGCGTCGTCGGGTGTGGCGGCCGCGCTCACAGCCAGCCCGACGTCGCTTTCTGCACCTTCTGGAACGACGCCTGGCGCTCGGCCTCGGCCTTGTTGCGGGTCGCGCGATCCTTCTTCTGGTCGGCGACGATCTCGGCGTCGGTGCGGTTCGCAGGCCAGTTCTGGACGAAGATGATCTGCTGCGTCGGCTCGACGCGCGAATCATGCCAGAAGGCGAAGAGGATGAACGCGGTGATCGCCACCGAAATCCCCGCGAACACCCATTCGTGGCGCTCGCGCGTGGTCAGGAAGCTGTGCAGGTCGCCGAAGCTGGCGGCGATGTTGCGGGGCGTGGGGAGGAACATGCCGGACAAGATAGGGCGGCGGGGGCGTCGCGGCTAGCCGGCGGCGGCGCGCAGCCGCTCGATCGCCCGCTCGCGCCCGATCAGCGGGAGCAGCGCCGCCATCTCGGGGCCGTGATCCTGGCCCGTGAGCGCGAGACGGAGCGGCAGGAACAGAGGCTTGCCCTTGCGGCCCGTCGTCGCCTTGAGCGCGGCGGTGAGCGCGGCCCACGGCGCCTCCGACCAGTCGAGCGCCGCCGCCGCGTCGGCGGCTTGTGCGGCGAACGCCTTGTCGTCGGCGTCGAACGTGGGCGTCGCGATCGGGCCCTCGATCGTCGCGAGCATCGCGGCGGCCTCGTCGAGCGTCGTCAGGTTGGGCCGGATCGCCGACCAGATCGTCTCGTCGATCCCGGCCGGGAGCCGCTCGCGCACCGCCGCGAAGGGCAGCAGGTGCAACGTGCGCGCGTTGATCTGCGCGAGTTCGCCCGGATCGAACCGCGCGGGCGCCCGCCCCATGTGACCGAAGGCGAAACCCTCGACCAGATCGGACGCCGCCACCACCGGCACCACCGGATCGCTCGTCCCGATCCGCGAGAGCAGCGCGAGCAGCGCCTGCGGTTCGATCCCCTCGTCGCGGATCGCGCCGACGCCGATCGCGCCCTCGCGTTTCGACAGCTTGCCGTCGGTGCCGACGAGCAGCGCCATGTGCGCGAACTGCGGAGCGGGCGCACCCAGCGCCGCGAACATCTGCAGCTGCACCGCGGTGTTCGAGACATGGTCCTCGCCGCGGACGACGTGGCTGATCTTCATGTCGACGTCGTCGATCACGCTCGGCAGCAGATAGAGCCAGCTGCCGTCGGCGCGGCGGATCACCGGATCGGACATCAGCGTGCCGTCGAACTTTTGGGCCCCGCGGACGAGATCGTCCCAGGCGATCGGCGCGGCGTCGAGTTTGAAGCGCCAGTGCGGTGTGGTGCCGTCCGCCTCGAGCTTCTGCCGCTCCTCCATGGTGAGCTCGAGCGCCGCGCGATCGTAGATCGGTGGCAGCCCGCGCCCGCGCGCGATGCGGCGCTTGACCGACAGTTCCTCCTCGCTTTCGTAGCAGGGATAGACGCGGCCCGCGGCGTGCAGCGTCTCGAACGCCGCTTCGTAGAGCGCGAAGCGATCCGACTGGCGCACCTCGCCGTCGGGCACCAGCCCCAGCCAGTTGAGATCGGCGCGGATCGCCTCGACATTCTCCTCGGTCGATCGCGCCGCGTCGGTATCGTCGATCCGCAGCATGAACGTGCCGCCCACAGCGCGCGCCGCCAGCCAGCAGACCAGAGCGGTGCGGATATTGCCGACGTGCAGTCGGCCGGTGGGCGAGGGGGCGAACCGCGTAATGGTCGTGGGGTGGGACATGCGTGTCCTCTAGGCAGCGTGTCATCGTGCTGCAACTTGGCAGCACGCGGCGGTGTCGCTAAGGCGCGCGGGCATTGGCCCCGGGGCGGGGGCGCTGGCCGGGACATTCAAGCGATGAAACTCTTGTCGGGCAATTCGAACCTGACGCTGGCCAAGGCCATCGCCGACTATCTCGACATGCCGCTCACCAAGGCGAGCGTGCGCCGCTTCGCCGATGAGGAGATCTTCGTCGAGATCCAGGAGAATGTGCGCGGCGAGGACGTGTTCGTCATCCAGTCGACCGCCTTTCCCGCCAACGACAATCTGATGGAGCTGTTGATCTGCATCGATGCGCTCAAGCGCTCGTCGGCGCGGCGGATCACCGCGGTCGTTCCCTATTTCGGCTATGCGCGACAGGATCGGAAGCCCGGCCCGCGCACGCCGATCTCGGCCAAGCTCGTCGCCAACCTGATCACCGTCGCGGGTGCCGATCGCGTGCTGTCGGTCGATCTGCACGCCGGCCAGATCCAGGGCTTCTTCGATATCCCGACCGACAACCTCTATGCCGCGCCGGTGATCTCGGCGGACATCCAGGCGCGCTTTTCGGGGCGCAATCTGATGGTCGTCTCGCCCGACGTCGGCGGCGTGGTGCGCGCGCGCGCCCTCTCCAAGCGACTCGACAACGCGCCGCTGGCGATCGTCGACAAGCGCCGCGAGCGGCCGGGCGAGTCGGAGGTGATGAACATCATCGGCGATCCCGCGGGGCGCTTCTGCATCCTGGTCGACGACATCGTCGATTCGGCGGGCACGCTGTGCAATGCCGCCGCCGCTCTGCGCGAAGCGGGCGCGGAGGACGTCGTCGCCTATGTGAGCCACGGCGTGCTGTCGGGCGGCGCCGTCGCGCGCGTCGAGGGATCGGTGCTGACCGAGCTGGTCGTCACCGACTCGATCATGGCGCCGCCTGCGGTCGCCGACGCGAAGAAGGTCCGCCAGCTGACGATCGCGCCGCTGCTCGCCGAGGCGATCAAGCGTATCGCCGACGAGAGCTCGGTATCGTCGCTGTTCGATTGAGCTTCACTAACCCTCTCCCGCTTTGCGGGAGAGGGAGGGCCCCGCCGCGGAGCGGTGGGAGGGTGAGGGACTGACGTATCATCCGAGCGCAGCGCTCATGGATACCTCGCTCCCTCACCCCGACCCTCTCCCGCAAGCGGGAGAGGGAGTAGTAGCTCACGCATCCAACGGCACCGCGAACGGATCGTAGCTCCCAAAGCTCCACACATGCCCCTCGGGATCGCGCGCGTCGTAGCCGCGGCCGGGATAGCCTTCGTTGTCGTGCGGCGGTGTGACGATCTCGGCGCCCGCCGCGACCGCGACGGCATGATGCGCATCGACATCGCCGACGACGGCGTAGACGCACATCGTGATCCCCTCGGCCTCGCCCGGCGTCATCCAGCCGTAGAGATTGTCCTGCGCGTCGTCGCGCACCGATCCCAGCATGATCATGTTGCCGTCGAGCAGCAGCTGCGCATGGTGGACGATCTGCTGGTCGTCCTCGTCGGTGTAGACGAGGTGCGGCACGAAACCGAAGGCGTCGCACAGGAACAGGATCGCGGCGGGCGCATCCTCGTAGCGTAGGCAGGGGATCAGGGCAGGGCGCATCGCGAGGTCTCCTTGTGCGACGACCCTACCGCGCCGCGTTCCGGCCCGCTACGGCTGGCCGATGACCGACGACGATATCCGCCTCGCCCACCGCCTCGCCGATGCGGCGGGCGCCGCGATCCGCCCCTATTTCCGCGCGCGCTTCGACCTGGAACGCAAGGCCGACGCCTCGCCCGTCACCGAGGCCGATCGCGCCGCCGAAAGCGCGATGCGCGCGATCCTCGAGACCGAACGCCCGCACGACGGAATCGTCGGCGAGGAATACGGCGTTTCGCGCGAGGGCGCCGACCGCGTCTGGGTGCTCGATCCGATCGACGGGACGCGCAGCTTCGTCGCGGGGCGCGCGATCTTCGGGACGCTGGTCGCGCTCGTCGAGGCGGGAGCACCCGTGCTCGGCATGATCGACCAGCCGGTGCAGCGCGAGCGGTGGGTCGGCGCAGCGGGCCAGCCGACGACGTTGAATGGTGCCGTCGTGACGACGCGGGCGTGTGCCGGCCTCGGCGATGCGATCCTGGCGACGACCGGCCCGGGCTATTTCAGGCCCGACGAGATGGCGGCGTACGAGCGCTGCATCGCGTCGGCGCGCGATTCGATCTGGGGCGGCGACTGCTACAATTACGCGCTGCTGTCGCTCGGCCAGCTCGATGCGGTGATCGAGGCGGGGCTCAAGCTCTACGATTTCGCGGCGCTGGTGCCGGTGGTCGAGGGGGCGGGTGGCACGATGCGCGACTGGCAGGGCGGCAGGCTCGATGCCGGAAGCAAGGGGCAGGTCGTGGCGGTGGGCGATGCGCGGCTGCTGGCGCCGGTGCTGGAACGGATCGCGGGATAGGCTGCCAAAATCCTCCCCTGCAAGGGGAGGGGGACCGCCGCCGAAGGCGGTGGTGGAGGGGTGGAGGCCGGGTGACGCCCGCGCGCCCAAGAGCGAAGCCGACGACCATCCCTCCGCCGTCGACGCCCCGCAAGGGACGTGGTCTACCCCTTCACCACCCGCTGCGCGGACGGTCCCCCTCCCCCTTCGGGGGAAGATTTATATGCTCAGAATATCCCCAGAAACTTCTTCTTCGGCTTCGCCGCCTGCTCGCCGTTCGTCGGCTTGGTGCCGAGCAGCGAGATCGGCTTGCCCTTGGTCGAAACCTGCGCCGACGCGGGCTTGGCGGCGAGCACTGGGCCGCACGCCGCGCTCTTGGCGTCGCCCGGATCCACAAAGGCGAGGATCGCGGCGACCGGCGTCGCGACCACGCCCAGCGCCACCGCCGCGCCCGCGCGCTCCAGCAGTTGCGGGCTGACGATGTGCAGCGCCGGTGCCGAGAAATAGCCGCCGATGCCGACGGGCGACTGCCCGGAGAAGGCCGAGAACTTCTTGCCGTCGGCGCGGAATTGTAGGTTCATCGATTCGTCGACGAAACTGAACCCGCCCTTGGCCGCCATCAGGTTCTTGTCGGTGTCGATCAGCACCGGATCGGCCGCCGCGACGCCGTTCTTCACGGTGAAGGCGATCAGGCCGCAATTGATCTTGATCGGGCTCTTGAGCTGCTTCTGCAGCAGCTTCTGCAGGAACACGCCGACGTCGAATTCGGACAGCTGCGCATAGCTCGTCCAGAAGGTGCCCGCGGGCAGCACGATCGCGATGCGGCCGTTCGAGGTGGCGAGCGACTTGCGCACCGAATCGCCGGTGCCGGACATATTGATCCGCGCCTTGATCGTACCCGTCGTGCCCGAATCCTTGAGCCCGAAGCCGGACATCAGCCTGCCCAGCGGAGTCGGCGACAGGCGGATGTCGTAGGTCGTGTAGACCGCGGGCACCCGCGCGTTCAGTCCGATGTCCGCGGCCAGATGCCCGGTGCCGGCAATGTCCATCGTCAGCGGCGACAGCTTGAGCATATTGTGGTCGAGGTCGAGCGTCAGCGCGACGTTGGAGACGGGGACGTGCGGGGCGCGGATCGTGTCGACCTTGTAGGTGACATGCGCGTCGAACATCTTCATCGAATCGACGCGTAGCGGCGCGTCGGGGAGGATGCGCGGATGGTCGGTCTTGCTCTGCGTGGTCGCTGCGGCGGTCGCGCCCTTGGTTGCTAGCGTATTCGGGTCATAGCCGATGAACGGCCCGATATCGATGATGTCGAGCTTGCGCGACGCGATGTCGGCATCGAGCTTGAGGCGGTCGTTGGGCAGCGAGATCGTCATGCTGCCGGCGAGATCACTATCGCCGAACGCACCCGACAGCTTGGTGAAGCGATAGTCGCCGTCGACCTTCTCGAGATGCGATTTGAAGTGATAGGCGCGGGTGTCGGGGATGGCGACGTGCATCAGATCGAACAGCAGCCGGGCATCGGGGCCGCGCACCGCAAGGTCGGCGGTGGCGCCGTCGATGGTGGTCAGTGTCGGCATATTGCCGTTGAGATCGAGATGCGTCTTGCCAGTATCGGCATGGAGCTCGATCTGTGTGCGCCCGAGCGTCACCGTCGTGTTGGGCGAGAGCAGCTTGCCCTGGTTGGTGAAGGCGTGGCCCTGATAGTCGCCGTCGCCCTTGAAGCTGATCGCGTCGTCGATGTGCGTGCCGGTCGAGTCGACATTGCCGAAGCTCTGGTCGGTCGCGATCTGCATTTTCGGGTCGCGGTAGCGCAACGTCGTGCCGGTCACCGCGGCATGCTCGATCACCGGCATCTGGAAGGGCTTGCCCTTCTTATTGGGGTCGCCGAACGTCCAGCTGTTGTGCGTGCGGCTCTTGTCCCACTCCATGTCGACCGCGCCATTGTCGAGATGCAGCCAGCGCGCATGATAATGGCCGAAGATCGCGCGGATCGTCGAGATGCGCGCGTCGATATGGTCGGCGGCGAAGAAGTTCGGCTTCGACGCCCAGTCCGGGTTGGAGACGGTCATTCCGTCCGCCACGAACTTGACGTTGACCGGATCGAAATAGAACTGGAAGTCGCCGGCCACGCGCACCTGGCGCTGCGAAAGGCTGCTCGCGATGCTTTCGAAGCGATGCTTGAGGAAGCGGCCCTTGGTGACGAACAGGATCGCCCAGGCAAGAATGATCAGCCCGATCAGGCAGGCGATGATCGACAGCCCGATACCGAGCGGCGCGTCCCATCGGCTGCGCGCACGCGGCGGGACGGGAGGTCGGGACGCCGGCGTGCCGGTGTGCGGGGTCAGGGTGGTAGCCACGAAGGCGTTGAACGGACGCGAAACGACGCGGTTCCGCGACGGGTTTGCGCCGGTGGTTGCACGGGCGGGCCATTGCCCCTATAGGCCCGCGCTTCGATCGAGGGATCGCCCGGCCAGTGTGGGCTGCCGTGGCGCGTCTGCAATCGACGGACCGATCCGGGTCCACCCTGTTGAAGGAGTCGAAAATGCCCAAGCTGAAGACCAAGAGCGGCGTCAAGAAGCGATTCTCGCTGACCGCGACGGGCAAGATCAAGCATGGTGTCGCCGGCAAGCGCCACCGCCTGATGAGCCACAATTCGAAGTACATCCGCACCAACCGCGGCACCAGCGTTCTCTCCGAGGCGGATACGCCCCGGGTGAAGCTCTGGGCACCCTACGGTCTCAGCTGAGGAGGACGGATAGATGGCACGCGTAAAGCGCGGCGTAACCACGCGCGCAAAGCACAGCAGGATCCTCGATCAGGCGAAGGGCTATTATGGCCGTCGCAAGAACACGATCCGTATCGCACGGCAAGCCGTCGAGAAGGCCGGCCAGTACGCCTATCGCGATCGCAAGGTTAAGAAGCGCTCGTTCCGCGCGCTCTGGATCCAGCGCATCAACGCGGCGGTCCGCGCCGAGGGACTGACCTACGGCGTGTTCATGCACGGCCTCAAGCTCGCCGGCGTCGAACTCGACCGCAAGGTGCTGGCCGACCTCGCGATGCACGAGGGTGCGGTGTTCTCGACGATCATCGCGCAGGCCAAGGCCGCGCTCCCCGAGGGCGCGCGCGTCGCGGCTTAACGCTGATACGCTGAGAGTTTGAAGGGGCGTGGTGGCTGAAAGGCTGCCGCGCCCTTTCCATATGTGCGACCCACCCCGTCATTCCCGCGAAGGCGGGAATCCATAAACGCGGCGCCTGCTGGTAAAACGCCGCGATGCCGCGTGAACGCCAGCCTTGCCTGTACATCCTAGCCAGCGGCAAGCATGGCACGCTCTACATCGGCGTCACCTCCGATCTCGCCGGACGCCTTCACCAGCATCGTGAAGGCTTGATCGAAGGCTTCACCAGCCGCTACGGCGTCACGCGCCTCGTCTATTTCGAAATGGCCGATGACATGCCGACTGCGATCGCTCGCGAGAAGCAGCTTAAGAAATGGCGGCGTGCGTGGAAGATTGGGCTAATCGAGCAGGGCAATCCCGATTGGAGCGATCTTGCGATCGGGTTGGGCTTCGGTCCGTCGTAATCGGGCGCCGTGCGTATGGATCCCCGCGTCCGCGGGAATGACGATTAAGTGGATGATGCGATGAGCCAAACCGACATCGACCAGTTGCAGGCCGACCTGCTCGCCGCGATCGCGGGCGCGCCCGGGCTCGAGGGGCTCGAGCAATGCCGTGTGCATGCGTTGGGCAAGCAGGGTGTGGTCACCGGGCTGCTCAAGACGCTGGGCGGCATGTCGCCCGACGAGCGCCAGCGCCAGGGCCCGCGCATCCAGGCGCTGCGCACCGCGGTCACCGAGGCGATCGGCGACCGCAAGGCGATGATGGAGCGCGCCGGGCTCGACGCGCGGCTGGCGACCGAGACGCTCGATATGTCGCTTCCGGCCGGTGGCATCGGCGGTGGCTCGATCCACCCGGTCAGCCAGGTGATGGACGAACTCGCCGAAATCTTCGCCGATCTCGGTTTCGCGGTCGCGACCGGGCCCGAGATCGAGGACGACTGGCACAATTTCACCGCGCTCAACATCCCCGACGCGCACCCCGCGCGGGCGATGCACGATACCTTCTACTTCGAGCCGCAGGCGAGAACGGCCGGCGACGGGCAAAGCCCGTCGCCTGAAGATATTGGCTCCGGCGCTGGCTTTGCCAGCGACGCGGGCCGCGCGAAGCGGATGCTCCTCCGCACGCACACCTCCCCGGTCCAGATCCGCACGATGGTGACCACCCCACCGCCGATCCGCATCATCGCGCCTGGTCGCACCTATCGCTCGGATAGCGACGCCACGCACACGCCGATGTTTCACCAGGTCGAGGGGCTGGTGATCGACAAGGGGATCACGCTCGGCCATCTCAAATGGACGCTCGAGACCTTCGTGAAGGCGTTCTTCGAGCGCGACGACATCGTGCTGCGCCAGCGCCCGAGCTACTTCCCTTTCACCGAGCCCTCGGTCGAGATCGACGTCGGCTACACGCTGGTCAAGGGCAAGCGCGTGATCGGCGGCACCGAGCACGACGGCTGGATGGAGATTTTGGGCTCCGGCATGGTCCACCCCAAGGTGATTTCCGCGTGCGGGCTCGATCCCGAGGTGTGGCAGGGCTTCGCCTTCGGCTGCGGGATCGATCGGCTGGCGATGCTCAAATACGGCATCGACGATCTGCGCGCCTTCTTCGACGGCGACCTGCGCTGGCTGCGGCATTATGGTTTTGCCGCGCTCGACGTACCCACGCTGAGCGGAGGGATCGGCGCATGACGGCGGTTCTCCTCTCTCCTCCGTTCGTGCTGAGCGCAGTCGAAGTACGGGCTTCGAACGCCGTCCCGTGCAGCACGTCCCTCGACTTCGCTCAGGACGAACGGGGAATGATTGTCATGAGGATGCCGCTGTGAAGTTCACGCTGAGCTGGCTCAAGGAGCATCTCGA
>CAXTVK010000025.1:0-30753 GCA_964247655.1 uncultured Sphingomonadaceae bacterium
ACCGTCGGCGTCGTGACGGCACAGCCCGCGGCGGTCGCGATGGATACCGAACTGCCCGGCCGCACCGATGCCTATCTGACGTCGGACGTGCGCCCGCAGGTCTCGGGCATCATCCTCAAGCGGCTGTTCGTCGAGGGCGGGTTGGTGCGCGAAGGCCAGCCGCTCTACCAGATCGATCCCTCGCTATACCGCGCCTCGGTCGGGCAAGCGCAGGGCCTGCTCGCCAGCGCACAGGCCAATGCCGTGACCGCGCGGCTGAAATCCGGGCGCTACAGCGATCTCGAGAAGATCAACGCGGTCGCCAAGCAGGACGCGGACGACGCGCGCGCCGCAGCCGGCCAGGCGAACGCGGCGATCGTCCAGCAGAAGGCGGCGCTCGACAGCGCGCAGATCAACCTGCGCTATACGACGGTCAAGGCGCCGATCTCGGGGCGGATCAGCCGCTCGGCGGTGACGCCCGGCGCCCTGGTCACCGCCGAGCAGACCACCGCACTCGCCACGATCACCACGCTCGATCCGATCTACGTCGACATCCAGCAGAGCTCGACCGAACTGCTCGCGCTGCGCCAGGCGATCGCCGCAGGCGGCGCGATGCCCGACAAGGCCGCGGTCAGGCTCAAGCTCGAGGATGGCAGCGACTACGGCCAGACCGGCGCGCTCGAATTCGCCGAGGTCACCGTCGACAGCTCGACCGGCGCCGTCACGCTGCGCGCGCGCTTCCCCAATCCGCAAGGCCTGCTGCTGCCCGGCATGTACGTCCGCGCGGTGGTGAGCCAGGCACTGCGCAAGGGCGCGTTCCTGTTGCCGGCAGCCGCGGTCGTCCACGATGCCAAGGGCGGCGCCACCGCGCTGATCGTCGGCGCCGACGGCAAGATCGCCAAGCGCACCGTGCAGGATCAGGGGCTGCGCCAGAATCAGTGGGTCGTCACGGGCGGGATCAACGCCGGCGACAGGGTCGTCGTCGAGGGTAGCGGCAAGGCGAAGCCCGGCCAGGCGGTCAAGACGGTCGCCGCGACCGGAGCGCCGGCCGACGCCTCGATCATCGACAGGGCAGCGCAAGGCGGTGGCGGCGGCGGCGGGAAGACGGCCAAATCCAGCGGAGCGTCGGGCGCCGCCCAATGATCTCCAACTATTTCATCGAACGGCCGATCTTCGCGTGGGTGATCGCGATCGTGATGATGCTCTGCGGCATCGGCGCGATCCGCAGCCTGCCGATCGAGCAATATCCCGATATCTCGCCGCCCACCGTCGGGATCAGCGCGACCTATCCCGGCGCCTCGGCAGAGGTGCTGCAGGATTCGGTGACGCAGGTGATCGAGCAGCAGCTGACCGGGCTCGACGGCCTGCTCTATTTCCAGTCGACGTCGAGCGACGCGGGCACCGTCTCGATCACCGCGACCTTCGACAATGGCACCAATCCCGACATCGCGCAGGTGCAGGTGCAGAACAAGGTGCAGCAGGCACTGCCCCGGCTGCCCACGCAGGTCCAGCAGCAGGGCCTCACCGTCCAGAAGCGCCAGCCCGATTATCTGCTGCTCGTCGCGGTCTACGACAGCACCAACCAGACTGTCTCGGCCGACGTCGCCGATTTCCTCGTGTCGAACCTGCAGGATCCGCTGAGCCGCGTGACCGGCGTCGGCGAGGTCGATGCGTTCGGCACGCAGTACGCGATGCGGGTGTGGCTTGATCCGTTCAAGCTCAATTCGCACCAGTTGCAGCCCTCCGACGTCATCACCGCGATCCAAGCGCAGAATGTCCAGGTCTCGGCCGGCCTGATCGGGGCGCAGCCTTCCGCGCCGGGGCAGGAGCTCAACGCGACGGTGACCGCGCAGGCGCGGCTCACCACGCCGCAGCAGTTCCGCGACATCATCCTCAAAACAGAGACTGACGGTTCGGTGGTGCGGCTGAGCGACGTCGCGCGCGTCGAATTGGGCCAGGAGCAATACACCTCGGTCTCGAAGTTCAGCAGCCACCCTGCCGCCGCGCTCGCGGTCTCGCTCGCCCCCGGCGCCGACGCGCTCAAGACCTCGGAGGCGATCAAGGCCAAGGTCGCGAGCCTGCAGGGCACCTTCCCCGACGGCTACAAGGTCTCCTACCCGCGCGACAGCACCGACTTCATCAAGCTGTCGGTCAAGGAGGTCGAGAAGACGCTGATCGAGGCGATGATCCTCGTCGTGATCGTGATGTTCGTCTTCCTGCAGAACTGGCGCGCCACCTTGGTGCCCGCGATCGCGATCCCCGTCGTGTTGCTCGGCACCTTCGCGGTGCTGGCGCTGTTCGGTTATTCGATCAACACGCTGACGCTGTTCGGCATGGTGCTGTCGATCGGGCTGCTGGTCGACGACGCGATCGTCGTCGTCGAGAATGTCGAGCGGCTGATGGACGAGGAGCAGCTCTCGCCGCACGACGCCACGGTCAAGTCGATGGGCGAGATATCGGGCGCGCTGATCGGCATCGCGATGGTGCTCTCCGCGGTGTTCCTGCCGATGGCGTTCTTCGGCGGATCGACCGGCATCATCTACCGGCAATTCTCGATCACGATCGTCTCGTCGATGGTGCTGTCGGTGTTGGTCGCGCTGATCCTGACGCCGGCGCTCACCTCGATGCTGCTCGTCCCCAAGAAGGAGGCCGAAGCCAAGCGCGGCAAGGGCTGGGTCGGCCGGACCTCGGGACGTTTCTTCCACTGGTTCGATGACCGCTTCGATCGGATGCGCGACCGCTACGAGGGCGGCGTGCGTTTCGCGATCGACAAGACGCGCTGGTTCCTCGTCGGCTACGTCATCCTCGTGGCGCTGCTCGCCGTGCTGTTCGTGCGGCTGCCCACGGGCTTCCTGCCGATCGAGGACATCGGGCAGGCGATCGTGCAATATTTCCTGCCGGCCGGCGCGACGCAGGATCGCACCAACGTCGTCAGCACCGCGGTCGAGAACTATTTCCTCCACAACGAGCACGACGTCGCGGATATGTTCGCCAACACCGGGCGCAACTTCTCGGGGAGCGGCGACAATGTCGGGCAGGCCTATCTGATCCTGAAACCCTGGGACGACCGCAAGGGATCGAAGAACGCCGCCGATGCGATCATCGCGCGCGCGCAGAAGGCGCTCGGCGGGATGCGGGACGCGCGCGTCCTCACGGTGCTGCCGCCCGCGATCCGCGGGCTGGGCCAGACCAACGGCTTCACGCTCGAGGTGCAGAATGCCGGCGGGATGAGCGTCACCGACTTCGCCGCCGCCAAGGACGCGCTGATCGCCAAGGCCAATGCCGATCCGCTGCTCGACGCGGTGCGGCTCGGCAGCCTGGAGGATACGCCGCATCTCCAGATCAACGTCGACGAGGCCAAGGTCGGCGCGCTGGGCCTCGCGCAGGCCGACGTCAACTCGACGCTGTCGGCGGCGTGGGGCGGCACCTACGTCAACGACTTCATCGATCGCGGCCGCGTCAAGCGTGTCTATATCGAGGGCGACGCGCCCTATCGCGGCGAGCCGGGCGATCTCGCCGACTGGCACGTCCGCTCGACGACGGGCACGATGGCGCCGTTCAACACCTTCTCGTCCTACAGCTGGACCAAGCTGCCCTCGACGCTGCAGCGCTTCAACGGCCTGTCCTCCTACGAAATCCAGGGCCAGGCGGCGGCGGGCAAGAGCTCGGGCGCGGCGATGGACGAGATCCAGAAGCTCGCGCAGGGCATACCCGGCGTAACCACCGCCTGGTCGGGACTTTCGTACCAGGAGCAGCTGTCGACCGGCCAGGCGCCGATGCTCTACGCGCTGTCGCTGCTGGTGATCTTCCTGTGCCTCGCCGCACTCTATGAAAGCTGGTCGATCCCGATTTCGGTGCTGCTGATCGTGCCGCTGGGCGTGATCGGCGCGGTGCTCGCGGTGCTGGCGCGCGGGCTCGACAACGACATCTATTTCCAGGTCGGCCTGCTCACCACGATTGGGCTGTCGGCGAAAAACGCGATCCTGATCGTCGAGTTCGCCGAAGTCGCCGAGGAACATGGCAAGACGCCGTTCGAGGCGGCGATGGAGGCGGCGCGGCTGCGGCTGCGTCCGATCCTGATGACCTCGTTGGCGTTCGTCGCAGGCGTGATCCCGCTCGCGATCGCGACGGGTGCGGGCGCCGCCAGCCGCGTCGCGATCGGCACCGCCGTGGTCGGCGGGATGATCACCGCGACGGCACTCGCGATCTTCTTCGTGCCGATGTTCTTCGTGCTTGTCCGCACGCTGTTCTCGCGCGACAAGAAGCGGCCTATCGCGTTGGATAAGGACGATGAAACAGCCGTTTGACGGCAGTCGTAACATTCGTTACCGCTAGCGTTCGCAGGAGTGGAATGCCGCCCGGCGGGTGCGGACGAAGGCCACGAGACGGTCCTCTCGACCGTCGCGACAGAAGCCGGAGGCGAGCCGAGTGCCCGCCTACCGCCCGGCCCCGTCCGCGCCCGCCAATCGCTTCTTAGCAAACGCTAGACGGTTCCCCGGCGCAGGCCGGGGCCCAGGCCTGTACCCGCTATCGAAACGTCACGCCCGCTATACGCGTGGGGCTTGGCCCCCGCCTATGCCGGGGAACGGCTCCGGCTTGCGATCCAATACAGCCCGCAAGATCCAACTACTGCCGCGACCAGCCCGCAGATCTCGTCCCACCGCGCGAGCAGGATCACCGCGAGCATGCTGCCGCAGCCGAGTAGCGTCCATAGCCCCAGCCAGGGCAGCCGCAGCGGCTCGCCGACCAGCGCGACGGTGCGCCGCCGCAGCACCCACGCCGCGGCGCATCCGCCGATGTAGAGCCCGCACGCCGACAGGACCGACAGCACCGCGAGCGTCTCGAACGTGCCGGTGATCGCGAGCAGCGCGGCGATGATCGCGTGGCAGACGATCGCGGTCGCGGGCACCGCGGTGCGCGGCGAGACGCGGCCGAGCGCACGGGGCAGGAATCCGTCGCGCGCGAAGGCGAACAGCACGCGCGGCGCGCCGAGCAGGTCGCTGCCCAGCCAGCCGCCCATCGACACGGCGGTGCCGATCACCAGCAGCAGCCCGAGCCGCGGATCGATCGTCGCCATCGCGTCCGCCAGCGGCGCGTGCGATTCGGCGAGCGCGCCGCCCATCAATCCTTGCGCGACGAGCTGGATCGCGATGTAGAACAGCGCGATGAACGCCATCGCGCCGACCAGCGCGCGCGGCAGCGTCCTGGTCGGGTCGGCGACTTCGCCGCTGGCACCGAGCGCAGTCTCCATCCCCTGGAAGGCGAACAGCGAGAGCAGGATCGCGCGCCCGATCCCGCCCGCACCGGGCACGACGCCCGCCGACAGGTTGGCGGGGTGGATGAAACAGACGCCGACGAGCACGAACACCGCGAGCGGCACGATCTTGATCAGCGTCGTCGCCGCGATCAGCCGCGAGGCGGGGCGCACGCCGGCAAGGTTGACGAGCATCAGCGCCGCGAGGATCGCGAGGATCACGCCCGCGCGCGCCACCGGCGCCGCGAGCGCGGGCACGAGCCCTGCCAGCGCGTCCGCGAACGCCGCCGCGATCCCACCTGCCGCGAGCACGCACGACAGCCACAGCAGCACCCCCGCGACGAAGCCCGCCAATGGGCCGAACGCCGCCTCGACATAGCCATAGGTGCCCCCGCTGGTCGGCACGCGACTGCCCGCCTCGGCAAAGCACAGCACCACCGCGCCCATCGCGAGCGCGCAGAGCAGATAGGCGATCAGCGCGTAAGGGCCCGCGGTGCGCGCCATGCCCGCGGGCAGCGAGAATATCCCCGCCCCGATCACGACGTTGACGATCGCGGCGGACAGCCCGAACGTGCCGATGCCGCGGCGGAGCCCCTCGTCGCGCGTATCGGCCGCCGCCGTGCTGGTCATCCTCGCGAGCCTATCGGGCGGGGCGGAAAAGGCAATCGAGCCGCGGCTGAAGTCGCCGTTCCCCGGCGAAAGGCGGGGCCCACGCCCCACCTCGCTGCGACACGCCTCGCCCGTCCCAAGCCTCCGGGCCTGGGCCCCGACCTTCGCCGGGGAACGATAGGGCTCGGCGTTCGTCGCCCTGCGTCACCGCTTTTTCGGCTGATCCTCGATCACCGGACGCACCGGCGCCACATCGCTCTCCGACCAGCCCCCGCCCAGCGCCTTGTAGTAGGCGGCGATATCGGTGCGGAGCTGAACCTCGTTTTGCGCCAGGCTGTTCTGCGTCTGGAGCAGCGTCTGCTGGCCGTTGAGCACCGGCGTGTAGGTCTGCAGCCCGACCTGATACTGCGCCTCGACGGTGCGCAGCGATCGCTGCGCATCGGCGACGCCGCCCACCAATTGCTGGTTCGAGATACGGGCCGATTCGATGTTGGTGAGCGAATCCTCGACGTCGCGCAGCGCGCCGAGCACGGTCTTGCGCCACTGGATATAGGCCTGTTCGCGTTCTTCGCGGCGTGCGCCGATCGTGGCGCGGCGCGCGCCGAAATCGAAGATCGGGAAGTCGATCTGCCCCTGCGAAGTCAGCTGGAAGGTCTTGCCGATGAAGAAGCCGCCGAGAAAGCCGGTGGCGAGCTGCGGCATCGCGGACAGCGATATCTTGGGATAGAGATCGGCGACCGCGACGCCGATATCGGCGGTGGCGGCGGCGAGCTGGCGCTCGGCGGCGCGCACGTCTGGTCGCCGGCGGATCAGGTCGATCGGCAGCCCCGGCGGGATCTGCGGGGGCACCTGCGGCAGCGGCACGTCGCGGTCGAGTTCGGGGATCAGCGTTTCGGGCTGCTCGCCGACCAGCACGCCGAGCGCGTGCATCATCAGGAAGCCCTGTGCCTGCAGCGGCGCGATCTGCGCGCGCGCCTGCGCGAGCGAGGTGCGCTGCTGGATCGCATTGCCCTGCGGCACCAGCCCGGCCTGCGCGGTATGCTCGAGGATCGATAGCGCGCGCGCCTGACGATCGGCCTCGGCCGCCTGGATTCGCGCCTGCTCCTGATAGCCGCGCATCTGCAGATAGTCGGACGCGATCTCGGCGGCGAGGCTGACGCGGGCGTCGCGTGCATTCCACCGCGCGGCCGCTTCCTGCGCGCGCGCCGCCTCGACCTGGCGCCGCACGCCGCCGAAGATGTCGAGCTCCCAGCTCGCATCGAAGCCCGCGGTGAACAGCGAGATGTTGGACGGGATCGACGGCTGCGAGCCGCCCGCGGCACCGGCAGCGGCGCCCGTCGTCGTGCCCGTACCGCCGGTGGCGGTGCCCGACTGATCGGTATATTGCTGGATGAACTGGCCGATGTCCGAATGGCCGAACTGCTTGAGATAGATGTCTTCCGCGCTGCCCTTCGCGTCGAGCGAGGGAAGCCCCGCCGAACGCGTCGCGATCACCTGGAAGCGCGCCTCGCGCACGCGCGATTCGGCGGTTTGCAGATCGGGCGCCTGCCTGAGCCCGATCTCGACCAGCCGGGTCAGCTCGGGATCGCCGAACGCCTGCCACCAGCGTGCGAGATCGAGGCCCTGCGTGTCGCCGGGCGTGGGCTGCGGGCCCGCATAACCCTGCGGCACGGGCGCCTCGGGCTGCTTGTAATTGGGGCCGACGGTGCAGGCGCTCGCGAGCAGCGCCAGCAGGAGGGGGGCGGAACGACGCATCAATGGCCGCCTTTCTGACCGGTGACGGGGCGGAGGAAAATGGCCAGCGGCACGATGCAGAACACCGCGATCATCAGCACGTGATAGACGTCGATATAGGACAGCATCGTCGCCTGCTGCGTCACCTGCTGATAGAGCACGCCGAGCTGCGACGTCGTGGCCTCGCCCGGCGCCGCGCCGGCGATCTGCTGCCCGATCTGGCCCAGCCCCTGGACGTAATTGGGATCGAGCGGATTGAGGCTTTCGACGATCCGCGACTGGTGGAACTGCTCGCGCTGCTCGATGATCGCCTGGCTCGCGGAAATACCGATCGATCCGCCCAGATTGCGCGCGACGTTGAGCAGCGCCGAGGCCTGATTGAACTGGCGCGGCTTGAGCCCGACATAGGCCTGCGCGTTGATCGGCACGAACAGGAAGGGCAGCGCCACCGCCTGGAACACGCGCGCCATCGCGATATGCCCGAACGACACGTCGGCGGTGAGCCCGCTCAGATGCCCGAGCGCGAGCGCCTGCACGAGGAACGCGCCGCCGAGCAGGATGCGCGTCTGCACCTTGCCGATCAGCAGACCGGTGAAGGGCATCGCGACCAGCGCCGCCAGCCCACCGGTGGTGAGCGCGAGGCCGGCGTCGGTCGCGGTATAGCCGAACACCTCCTGCAGCATCTGCGGGATGATCTGCGTCGATCCGAACAGGATCGTGCCGACCGCGAGCATCATCACGAAGCAGATGCCGAAATTACGATTGCCGAGCAGCCGCAGGTTGACGATCGGATCCTTGCGCGCGAGCTCCCACACCACCAGCAGCGTCAGCGCGACGCCCGCGATGATCGCCATCGTCAGGATGAAGCCCGAGCCGAACCAGTCGTCGCGCTGCCCGCGATCGAGCGTCACCTCGAGACAGCCGAGACCGACCGCGACCAACGCGAAGCCGACATAATCGACGTTGAGCCCCTTCTTGAGCAGCTTCTTGCGATCGCGCTCGAGCGCCGGCGGCTCCTGGACGAGGAAATGGACGAGGATCAGCGACAGGATGCCGACCGGCACGTTGATCAGGAAGATCCAGTGCCAGCTGATATTGTCGGTGATGTAGCCGCCCAGCGATGGCCCGATCACCGGCGCCACGATCACGACGACGCCGTAGGCCGCGAACGCCATGCCGCGTTTGGAGGGCGGGAAGGTGTCCGCCAGAAAACTCTGTTCGGAGGTCGCGAGGCCGCCGCCGCCCAAGCCCTGGACGATCCGCGCCAGGATCAGCATGGCGAGGCTGCCCGACAGCCCGCAGGCGAGCGAGGCGACGGTGAACAGCAGCACCGACATCATGTAGAAGCGCTTGCGCCCCAACACGTCGCTGAGCCACCCCGAGATCGGCACGACGACGGCGTTGGCGACCAGATAGGAGGTCAGCACCCAGGTCGCCTCATCGGGCGAGATCGCGAGCGTTCCCGCAATGTGACTGAGCGACACGTTGGCGATCGCGGTGTCGAGCACCTCCATGAAGGTCGCGAGGCTGATCACCATCACGATCAGCCACGGGTTGCGCTTGCCCGCGGCCGAGCGCTCGTCGCTCCAGCCCGCGTCCGGACCGCCGCCCCCGCCCTTGGTGGCCGCCTTGGCCAAGCTCAGCGGACCTTGACGGTCGGCACCACCGACATGCCCGGCCCGATCGCATAGGCGCGCGGATCGGGGCCGCCGTCGCGACCGTCGAACAGGATGCGCACCGGCACGCGCTGCACGACCTTGACGTAATTGCCCGTCGCATTCTGCGGCGGCAGCAGCGCGAACGCCTGCCCCGCGCCGCGCTGGATCGAATCGACATGGCCGTGGAAGTGCACCGCGGGATAGGCATCGACCTGCAGATCGACCGGCTGGCCGATCCGCATCAGCGTGATCTGCGTTTCCTTGAAGTTCGCGGTGATCCACATCGCATCGGGCACGATCGCCATTAGCTGCGATCCCGCCTGGACGTAGCTGCCGATATTGACCGAGCGATTGACCACCTGGCCCGAGACGGGCGCGCGGATGTCGAGATGCTTGAAAGTGACTCCCGCCGACGCGATCTGCGCCTCGGCACCCGCCTTCTGCGCGCGCGCGGCCTTCACCTGCTTCTGCGCGACCGCGATCTGCGCGTCGGCGTTGGCGATGTTCTTGCGCGACGCTGCCGCCTGCGCATCCGCGCTCGCCGCCTGCTGGCGCGCCTGATCGATCTGCGTGCCCGCAACCGCGGCCGGATCGAGTTGCCGCAGCTTGAGATAGCGATCGAGATCGGCATGCGCCTTGGCGGACTGCGCCTGCGGATCGCGCGCCGTATCGACGGCCTGCGCGCGCTGTGCCCGCGCCGAGATCACCTGCGCCTGCGATTGTTCGATCTGCGCATCGGCCTGCAGCGCCTGCGCCTTGGCCTGCGCGACGTTCGCCTGCGTCGCATCGGCCTCGATCGTGGCGAGCAGCGCGCCCGCCTGGACATGCCGATTGTCGGCGCCGGCGACCGCAGTCAGTTGCCCCGAGACCTGTGCCGCGAGCCGCACGATGTGCGTGTCGACGAACGCGTCGTCGGTCGACTGATACTGCCGCTTGTGCAGCCAGAACAGCGTGCCGCCGATGATCAGCACAGCCGCGACGACGATCAGGATGATCCAGAACAGCGGGCGCTTGTAGAGCGGCGGCTTGTCGTCGCCGTCCTCCTTATCGTCCTCGTCGCCCTCGTCCTGGTCGGCGTCCTCGTCGCCGTCTTCGGACTTGCCGCCGTCGCCGCCGCCCTTCTCGCGGCCGTCGTCGAACCCGTCGCGGAAGCCGCGGCGATAGGACTCGTCGGCGCCGCCAGCCGGCGCCGCGCCGAGCCGCTCGTCGCCCGTCGGCTCGTCGCCCTCCTGATCGCGATCGATGGTCATCGCCGGCGCCGCCTCCCTGTTCACACGATGGCGCGGGCCGAGCCTACGCCATTCACAACGCTCTCGCTCATGTCGTCTCGCGCCGGCGAATGCCAGCCTGAATTTGCGCCTAAGGTGCTGCTAGGCCGCGAGCCTTTGCGCGTGCCACCGCAGATGATCGGCCATGAAGGTCGCGATGAAATAATAGCTGTGATCGTAACCTGCGCGATGCCGTAGCGTCAGCGGGATGCCGGCGGCGGCACAGGCGGCGGCGAGCAGTTCGGGTTTGAGCTGTTCGGCGAGGAAAGCATCGGCATCGCCCTGATCGACGAGCAGGCCAGCCACGCGCGCGCCATCCTCGATCAGCGCGACCGCGTCGTGCTTGCGCCACGCCGCCCGGTCGCGGCCCAGATAGCCGCCCAGCGCCTTTTCGCCCCATGGCACTTGGCCCGGCGCGACGATCGGCGCGAAGGCGGAAACCGCCTTGTAGCGATCAGCATAGGTCAAGCCGATCGTCAGCGCGCCGTGGCCGCCCATCGAATGGCCCATGATCGACTGGCGCGCCATGTTGGCAGGGAAGTGCGCGCCGATCAGCGCGGGCAATTCTTGGGTGACGTAGCTCCACATCCGATAATTTGCGGCGAACGGCGCTTCGGTCGCATCGACGTAGAAACCCGCGCCGAGCCCGAAATCATAGGCGCCGGCCGGATCGTCCGCCACGCCCTCTCCCCGAGGCGAGGTATCGGGCGCGACGAAGATCAGCCCGAGTTCGGCACACGCCGCGCGATACTCGCCCTTGTCGGTGACGTTGGCGTGCGTGCAGGTAAGCCCGGACAGATACCAGACGACGGGCAACTTGGCGCCCGGCTCGTGCGGAGGCACATAGACCGAGAAGGTCATGTCGGTGCCCGTCTCGGCGGACGTATGACGATAGACGCCCTGCGTGCCGCCGAACGACCTGTTGCCCGAAAGCTGCTCCATCACAGCTTCACCGGCCGCTGCTGCGGCGATCCGTCGCCGACATTATCTATGCCGCCCGGCTCGATGTTGATCATCCTGACCTCGCCGCGGCGCGCGACCGGACGATGCTCGACGCCGCGCGGCACGACATAGAGTTCGCCGGGGCCGAGCGTGATCGTGCGATCGCGCAGTTCGATGTCGAGCTCGCCGTCGATCACCAGGAAAAGATCGTCGGTATCGGCATGGCTATGCCAGACGAACGGCCCGTCGACCTTGACGATCCGCACCTCGTTGCCGTTGTAGGAGGCGACGATCCGCGGCGCCCAATGGTCGTCGAACCGCGCGAACGCGTCCTCGAGATTGACCTTGTCGTCCAGCACCGCCGCGGATGGTGCCCCCATCACGCCACCCGGTGCAGCGCGCAGAGCTTGTTGCCATCGGGATCGCGCAGATAGGCGAGGTACAGCGTGGTCTGGCCGCCGACGCGCTCGCCGGGCGGGTCCTCGATCGCGGTGCCGCCGTGCGCGACGCCGGCTTCGTGCCACGCCTTCGCCTGATCGGGGCCGTCGACCGCGAAGCCGATGGTGCAACCATTGCCGATCGTCGCGGGCTCGCCATCGATCGGCGCGGTGACGAGAAAGTTCGCGCCATTGTGGCGATAGACCAGCCGGCCCTTGGGATCGACGAACCCCGGCTTGCCGCCGATCGCGGCGAACAAGGCGTCGTAGAATATCTTCGAGCGATCGAGGTCGTTCGATCCGACCGTCATGTGACTGAACATTTTTCTCTCCTCCTTTGTGTTCGTTGGTCTTGCCACTTCCCCCCTCCCTGAAAGGGAGGGGACGGGGGTGGGTTCGCCGGGGGCGGAGTGGCGCCACCGCGACGATCGTTCCGCGACTTCCCTCACGGGATACGGAAAGCGACCCACCCCCAGCCCCTCCCTTTCAGGGAGGGGAGCCGAAACTCAATACACCACTACGCTACGGATGCTCTCGCCGGCGTGCATCAGGTCGAAGCCCTTGTTGATCTCGTCGAGCGTGAGCACGTGCGTGATCATCGGGTCGATCTCGATCTTGCCGTTCATATACCAGTCGACGATCTTGGGCACGTCGGTCCGACCCTTGGCGCCGCCGAACGCGGTGCCGCGCCAGTTGCGCCCGGTGACGAGCTGGAACGGGCGCGTGCTGATCTCCTTGCCCGCTTCCGCCACGCCGATCACGATCGAGGTGCCCCAGCCGCGATGACACGCCTCGAGCGCCTGGCGCATCACCGTCGTGTTGCCGGTGCAGTCGAATGTATAATCCGCGCCGCCGTCGGTCAGCGCGACGAGATGCGCCACTATGTCCCCTTCAACCGTCTTCGGATTGACGAAGTGCGTCATGCCGAAGCGCTTGCCCCATGCCTCGCGATCGGGATTGATGTCGACGCCGACGATCATGCCCGCACCCGCGAGCCTGGCACCCTGCAGCACGTTGAGCCCGATCCCGCCGAGCCCGAACACGATGACGGTGTCGCCGACCTGCACCTTGGCGGTGTTGACCACCGCGCCGACGCCGGTCGTGACCCCGCAGCCGATGTAGCAGCTCGTCTTGAACGGCGCGTCCTCGCGTATTTTCGCCACCGCGATCTCGGGCAGCACCGTGAAGTTGGAGAAGGTCGAGCAGCCCATGTAGTGGAAGATCGGCGTGCCTTTGTAGGAAAAGCGCGTCGTGCCGTCGGGCATCAGGCCCTTGCCCTGGGTGGCGCGGATCGCGGTGCACAGGTTGGTCTTGCCGCTGAGGCACGACTTACATTGCCGGCATTCGGGGGTGTAGAGCGGGATGACGTGATCGCCGGGCTTCACCGACGTGACGCCCGCCCCCACCTCGCGCACGATGCCCGCACCCTCGTGACCCAGCACGCTCGGGAACAGCCCCTCGCTGTCGAGCCCGTCGAGCGTATAGGCGTCGGTGTGGCAGATGCCGGTGGCCATGATCTCGACCAGCACCTCGCCCGCCTTCGGCCCCTCGAGATCGAGTTCGACGATCTCGAGCGGACGCTTCGCCTCGAACGCGACGGCGGCACGGGTCTTCATGCAGGCTTCTCCGGCTTGATCAGGCCGCGGCCTGCGATTCCGCCCCGAGTAGCACATAGCGTTCGAGATGATGATCCTCGTCGCCGAGCTGATGATCGATCATCGTCAGCCGCTTGGCATAGTGCGAGAGCGGCAGCTCCCACGTCATGCCGATCCCCCCGTGCAGCTGGATCGCCTCCTCGGCGGTCAGCGTGCCGACGCGGCCGATCGTGAACTTGGCGGCCGAGACCGCACGCTCGCGCGCCCAGCGATCGCCGTCCAGCGCGGCGGCGGCGTTGATCACCGCCGATCGCGCCTGCTCGATCTCGAGCGCGACCGTCGCCATCCGGTGTTGCAGCGCCTGGAACTTGCCGATCGGCACGCCAAATTGCGTGCGGGTACGCATATAGTCGAGCGTCGCATCGCGCAGCACCTCCATGGTGCCCACCGCCTCGGCGCACAGCGCGACGATGCCGGCCGCGACCGCCGCTTCGATGCCGTCGAACGCCTCGCTCTCGGTGCCGATCAGCGCTTCGGCGGGGAGCGTCACGTCGGTAAGCGACAGTTCGCCGCCGCGCCCGCCATCGATCATCGGATAGCCGCGCACCGCGACGCCCGCCGCGTCCGCGGGCACGAGGAACAGCGAGAGCCCCGCCGCCTTGCCGATCCCGCCGTCGGTGCAGGCGGAGACGAGGATATGGTCCGCCGCCTCGAGCTGCGGCACCACCGCCTTGACGCCGCTCAGCACCCAGCCATCGCCCTTGCGCACCGCGGCGGTGGCCAGTTCGGTCAGGTCGTAGCGGCCCTGCGGCTCGTAATGCGCAAAGGCGAGGATCGACGTGCCCGCGATCACCTGCTTGATCAGGTCGCTCCGATCGGCCAGCAGCCGCCCCGCCATCAGCGTGCCCAGGAACGGCTCGACGACGAGCGCGCGGCCCAGCGCCTCGAACACCACCGCGATGTCGAAGCCGGTGCCGCCGAAGCCGCCCGCCGCCTCGCCGAACAGCGCGCCGACGATGCCGAGCTCGGCAAGCGCGCCCCACGTGTCGTGCGAAAAGCCTTCGTCGGAGGCGGAGACGCGCTTGTAGGTCTCGAAATCATATTTCTGCGCGAGGTAGCGGCCGAGCGTGTCGGCGAGCATCTGGCGATCGTCGCTGTGATTGAAGTCCATGGGATCAGAGCCTCAGAATCGCTTTGGTGATGATCTCGCGCTGGACTTCGTTCGAGCCGCCGAAGATCGAGAGCTTGCGGTTGTTGAAATACTCCGCCGCGACGGGCGCCGCATAATCGGGCCCGATCGGCTCGCCATTATATCCCTCGTCGAGCGCCTCGCTGACGAACGGCTGCGCATAGGGGCCGAGCGCGCGACGCGTCAGCGCTGTGATTTCCTGCCGGATCTCGGTGCCGCGGATCTTGAGCATCGAGCTTTCCGCGCCGGGCGCGCCGCCATGCGCGGCTGCCGCCAGCACGCGCAAATTGGTCGTCTTCATGTTCTCGAGATCGATCTCGAGCTTGGCGAGCCGCGCGGCGAAATAGGGATCGGCGGAGAGCGGCTTGCCCGCCTTCTTCTGCGTGCCCGAGACGTGCTTGAGCCAATCGAACGCCGCCATCGATCCGCCGACGCCGGCGATGTTGGTCCGCTCGTAGGTCAGCAGATACTTCGCGTAGGTCCAGCCCTTATTCTCCTCGCCCACCAGATTGGCGGCGGGGACGCGGACGTCGGTGAAGAACACCTCGTTCACCTCATGCTCTCCGTCCAAGAGGATGATCGGACGGACCTCGATGCCCGGCGACTTCATGTCGATCAGCAGGAAGGAAATGCCCTCCTGCTTCTTCGCCTTGGGATCGGTGCGCACCAGGCAGAAGATCATGTCGGCGAACTGGCCGAGCGTCGTCCAGGTCTTCTGGCCGTTGACGACGTAGTGATCGCCCCCGTCACCACTAACCCGCACCGCGGCGCATTTGAGGCTGGCGAGATCGGAACCGGCGCCGGGCTCCGAATAGCCCTGGCACCACCAGTCGGAACCATCGAGGATGCGCGGCAGCCAATGCTTCTTCTGCTCGTCCGAGCCATATTCGAGCAGCACCGGCCCCAGCATCGAAACGCCGAACGGGATGATCCGCGGCGCATGCGCGAGCGCGGTCTCGACGTCGAAGATGTAGCGCTGGACGACGCTCCACCCGGGCCCGCCCCACTCGACCGGCCAATGGTTGGCGAGCCAGCCGCGCGAGTTGAGGATCGCGTGCCAGTCGACCATGTCGGCCTTGGTCAGCCGCTTGCCGGTACGCACCTTGTCGGCGATGCGCGCAGGCAGCTTCTCGCGGAGGAACGCCTGCACCTCGGCGCGGAACGCTTCTTCCTCCGCCGTGAAGTTGAGATCCATCGCTGCCTCTCCTCGAATCGAATGCCCGGTATGCGGCATCCTTGCACCCGAGCGGCGGGTCTACGCAACGTCGCTGATGGTCGGTATCGTGAAACCGGCATGGCGGACGAAAACGCCCCGAACCCGTCATTGCGGGCGTAGCGACGCAATCCAGACCTCACGCGTCGGACTGGATTGCTTCGTCGCTACGCGGCTCGCAATGACGGACCGCAAGCTAGCGCGGCACGGCGCGACGCCCCTATTTCGCGCCGGGCTCCAGCCCATGCTCCTCGAGCATCGGGCCGATATCGGGATCCTTGCCGTAGAAGGCCTTGAACATCGGGCCGTAATCGAGCGTGTGCCCGCGCGACAGGATGAGGTCGCGGAAGCGCTGGCCGTTGGCGCGGGTCAGCCCGCCATGATCCATGAACCAGTGATAGGAGTCGTGCTCGAGCATCTGCGTCCACAGATAGGCGTAGTAGCCGGCCGAATAGCCGCCCGCCCAGATATGGTTGAAATAGCTCGTACGATAACGCGGCGGCACGTCCGCGACGTCGAGCCCCATCTTGGCGAGCGCCGCGGTCTCGAACTTGTCGACGTCCTGAGGTCCTGCCGAGGCCGGCAGAGAATGCCAATCCATGTCGAGCGTCGCCGCCTCGATCACCTCGCCCAGCGCGTAGCCCTGATCGAACTTCGCCGATTTCTTGATCTTGTCGACCAGCGGTTGCGGCATAGGCGCGCCGGTCTGGTAGTTCTTCGCATAGTGCGCGAACACCTTGGGATCGAGCGCCCAATGCTCGTTGAACTGCGACGGGAACTCGACGAAATCGCGCGCCACGTTCGTGCCCGACAGCATCGGATAGGTCTGGTCGGCGAACAGTCCGTGCAGCGCATGGCCGAATTCGTGGAACATCGTGGTCACGTCGTCCGAGCTGATCAGCGCGGGCTGGCCGGCGGCTGGCTTGGAGAAATTGGCGACGTTGTAGATCACCGGCTTGGTGCTGAGCAGCTTGGACTGGCCGACGAAGTTCGACATCCACGCCCCGCCCGACTTGTTGTCGCGCTTGAAGTAATCGAAATACATCAGGCCGAGCTCGGCGCCGTCCTTGTCGTAGACCGTGTAGGTCATCACGTCGGGCTGGTAGACGGGAATGTCGGTGCGGCGCTTGAAGGTGAGGCCGTAGAGCTGGTTGGCGGCGTAGAAGACGCCCTGCTCGAGCACGGTGTGCAGCTCGAAATAGGGCTTCACCTGCGCCTGGTCGAGATCGTATTTCGCCTTGCGGACCTGCTCCGAATAGAGCTCCCAATCCCACGGCTTGAGCGTGAAGCTTTGCCCGTCCTTGGCGATCACCGACTGGATCTCGGCGGCTTCGCGCTTCTGCTCGGCGGCGGTGGCGGGCACCAGCTTCTGCATGAACGCGATCGCCGCTTCGGGCGTCTTGGCCATCTGGTCGGACAGCACGTAGCCCGCCCAGCTCGGATAGCCGAGCAGCGCCGCCTTCTGCGCGCGCAACTGCGCCAATTGAACGATCGTCGCGCGGGTGTCGTTGGCGTCGCCCTTCTCGGCGCGGGTCACGCTGTTGGTGAAGAGCGCTTCGCGCGTCGCGCGATCGGTCAGCGATTCGAGCGCGGGCTGCTGCGTCGTGTTCTGCAGCGGCAGCACGAGCTTGCCGTCGAGCTTGCGATCCTTGGCGGCGGCCTCCGCCGCCCCGAGCGCGCCCGTATCGAGCCCGGCGAGCTTGGCCTTGTCGTCGACGACCAGCGCGCCCGCCTTGGCGGCGGCGAGCAGCTTCTGCTGGAACGCGGTCTCGAGCGTCGAAATCTGCGTGTTGTACGCCTTGAGCTTGACCTTGTCGGCATCCGACAGAGCGGCGCCGGCGTGGACGAACTGCTGGTGATAGACTTCGAGCAGCTGCGCCTGCTCGGGCGTCAGCCTGAGCGTGGCGCGGTGCGCGTAGATCGCCTGCACGCGCGCAAACAGCTTGGCGTCGAGATAGATCGCGTCCTGGTGCTGCGACAGCTTGGGGGCCTCGACCTCCTGCACCTTGTCGAGCGTGTCGTTGGTGTTGGCCTGGACGACGCCGAAGAACGCCTGGCTCACCCGGTCGAGCATCCGGCCCGACTTTTCGAGCGCGACGATCGTGTTGTCGAAGGTGGGCGCGGCGGGGTTGTCGGCGATCTGCCGCACTTCGGCGAGGTTGATCGCCATCGCCTGCTCGAAGCCGGGCTGATAGTCGGCGTCCTTGATCACGTCGAAGCGCGGCGCCTGGAACGGCAAGGCGCTGGCGGTCGCGAACGGGCCGGTGGGCGCCGGGCTCTGCGCGCCGGCCGTGGCGAAGGCCGAGCCGGAGACGAGCAGGAAGGCGGCGGAACGCAGGAGAATGGTCTTCATGAAGGCCCCTTAGGCAAAGGCTATGCGCTTGCGCGGATGGCGTTGATTGGAACGGCGCGGCGATCAAGGCAAGAGGGCCGCGGCGGCGCATCGGCTGGCCACGGCGCGGCGGCCCGCGCCAGAAAGCGCTTGCCGCAGGTAAAGCAAAACTCCCGTGCATTCGCGCCGGTAATGGCGAGGATCGCCCAGGCGGACCCCGATCGGGGCGAAGCGGCCTGCGCGAGGCGCTTACGGAGACGATGATGATCGAGGATGACGACATCCCGCTGGTGGATGGTCAATATTGGGATATCGACCAGATCTCGCGCGATCTCCGCCAGGCGCGCGAGGAATGGCGTGCCGCACACCGCAGCCACCGCGAGCATGGCGACGTCGGCTTCCCGTCGCGGTTGCGGCTCGAGAAGATCGTCGCGGCGCTATGCGGATCGCTCTTTCCGCTGCGCCTCGGCCCGAGCTTCGTCCGCGCGCACAACGAGGAGGCGTTCGTCGCCGAGACGCTGCAGACCGCGCTCAGCCGGCTCTACGGCCAGATCCGCCTCGAACTGGGCTACGCCCGGCCCGAAGACTCGTCGGCGGACATCGAGCGCGGCGCCGCGCGGATCATCGGGGGCTTCGCGGCCGCGCTTCCGGGGCTGCGCCGCCTGCTCGATCGCGACGTCGAGGCGGCCTATGCGGGCGATCCCGCCGCGCGCAGCGTCGACGAGGTGCTGCTCTGCTATCCCGGCGTGCTCGCGATCATCTATCACCGGCTGGCGCACGAGCTTCACGATCGCGGCGCGCCGCTCGTCGCGCGGATCGTCTCCGAGGTTGCGCATACCGAGACCGGGATCGACATCCATCCCGGCGCGCGCATCGGCGGCAGCTTCTTCATCGATCACGGCAGCGGCGTGGTGATCGGCGAGACCGCGATCATCGGCGACCGCGTGCGGCTGTACCAGGCGGTGACGCTGGGCGCGCGCAGCTTCCCCGCGGACGAGACCGGCGCGCTGATCAAGGGTGTCGAACGGCACCCGATCATCGAGGACGACGTCGTCATCTATTCGGGCGCGACGATCCTGGGGCGCGTGACGATCGGCAAGGGGGCGGTGATCGGCGGCAACGTCTGGCTCACCGAAAGCGTCGCGGCGGGCAGCGTCATCCACCAGGCGTTCGCCGAAAGCGAGGCTGCCGGCTCGCCGCGCTTGCCGAGCGGTCACGTCAACCTGGAGGCGGCGGCGATCTAGCGCACACGCCCTGCGGGGCTGTTTCGCTGGCCAGAATCGACGAGACCGCTTTCGACGCAGATCGCGTCGAAAGCGGTCATGCGACTAGCGGCCTTGGTCGGGTTGGTCGGGTTGGTCGGGTTGGTCGGGCTGCCCGACCTTCGGAGCCGCAGGTGGCCCGCGGTCTGGCCCCTCCCCGCCCGGACCGTCGAACCCGGGGTGGCCGTGATGACCGAAGGGTGGGCCGACCGGCGTCACCGTACCGGACTGATCGATCAGGAAGGACGGGCGGAAGCCGCCGCGATCGAACTGCCCCTGTACCGCGACGAGCGCGCCGACCGGCGCTACGTCATTGCCTTCGCCCCGAGGGCCGCCATCGATCAGCGCACGCCCGGTGCCGTCGTCGATGACCAGCCTGCTGCCGAAGCTCTCGGCGACCCGGCCCTTGATGGTGACGATGCCGGCGGACGATGCGAGGTTTCGGATCGCGACGGCATGCGTCGGGGCCATTTCGATAGGCGGCCGAAACTCGTGAACGATCGTGCCGCCCGCGGCACCACCGATCGCGAGCAGTCCGACTGCGGCGAGTGCGCGCTTCAGCCGGCGCGACGAGGTGAACTGGAATTCGGGATTGGACATCGGGATCTCCTTTGGGGAGGGTCCCCGTTTAGCGACCGCCGCCCGACCGGCTCTGAACCGGGACGTTCAGTTTCGGTTTAACGCCATGGCCTAGCGCGGCCGGAGGAGATGCCGATGCGTGTGTTGCTGGTAGAGGATGACGTCGCGCTGGCGGACGCGATCGCGCGCGCGTTGCGTGCAGAAAGCTTCGCGGTCGACGTCGCCGGCAATGGCGAGGACGGCGGCCATCTCGGCGAGACCGAGGCCTATGACGTCGCGGTCCTCGATCTCGGCCTGCCCCGCCGGGACGGCCTGTCCGTGCTGGCGCAGTGGCGGGCGGTCGGCCGCAATCTGCCGGTCCTGATCCTGACCGCGCGCGACGCCTGGTCGGACAAGGTGCAGGGCTTCAAGGCGGGTGCCGACGACTATATGGTCAAGCCGTTTCGCGTCGAGGAACTGGTAATGCGCCTGCGCGCGCTGGTGCGTCGCGCGGCGGGCCATGCCGCCAGCATCCTCCACTGCGGCCCGCTCAGCTTCGAGGCGCAGACCGGGCAATTCCAGCTCGAAGGGATGCCGCTCCGGCTCACCGCCTTCGAATGGCGCGTGCTCTCCTGCCTGATGCTGCGCAAGGAGGCGGTGGTCGAGCGGCTCGACCTGCTCGAGCGCGTCTACGAGGGCGACGCCGACGTCGATTCCAACTCGCTGGAGGTCATCATCGGGCGGCTGCGCCGCAAGATCGGCGCGCGGCTGATCGAGACGGTGCGGGGGCTCGGCTACCGGCTGACGGCGGCCGGCTGATGCGGCTGCTGCCGCGATCGCTGACCGGACGTCTGCTGGTGACGGCGGGCATCGCGATGGCGCTGGCACTGTTGATGGCGGGCCTGGCGATCGGCCAGGTGCTCGAGCGCTTCGTCATGCATGGGCTCGACGAACGGCTCGACGCGCAGATCGCCGTAGTGATGCGCGCGGTGAAGCCCGACGGCACGCTCGATCCCACGCGCGCCACCGATCTGCCGCCGTTCGACGCGCCGGGATCGGGCTGGGCCTGGGAGGTGATCGCGCCCGGCCGCACGCTGCGCTCCGGATCGCTGGGGCCGGCCGATCTCCTATTGCCGCCGGACCGGTGGCGGGGTCCGCCAAGCGAAGGCTTTCACCGTCGTCACCCATGGGATGATCCCCTGCGGGCACGCCCGCTCGACGGCTTCGACGGATCGGGGCGGCCGCTCCACTATCGGTTCATCGATCTGCAGACGCCGCGCGGCCCCGCGCGCGTCGTCGCAGCCGGGCCGCGCGACATCGTCGAGCGACCCTGGCGCGCCGCGATGACGCCGCTGCTCGTATCGCTGCTGCTGCTGGGCGTCTTCCTGGCACTCGCCCTGATCGTGCAGTTGCGGATCGGGCTGCGTCCGCTTAACCGGCTGACGGCATTGCTCGCCGACGTCCGCGAGGGGCGGCTGCGACATCTCGAGGTCGACGAGCCGACCGAACTGCTGCCGCTCGTCGAGGAGCTGAACGCGCTGATCGCCGCCAACGAACGCGCGTTGGCGCGCGCACGCGGTCATGTCGCGAATCTCGCGCACGGGCTGAAGACGCCGCTGGCCGCGCTGCGCCTCGATCTCGGCGATCGGCGGATCGATCCGGACGGTCGTCTCGCCGCGCAGGTCGGGCGGATGGAGGCGCAGATCCGCCACCATCTCGGGCGTGCGCGCGCCGCCGAGCCTGGCGGCGCGTCGAGCGGCCTGGTGCCGCTGCGTGGCTGTCTCGACGATTTCGTGCAGGCGTTGGCGCGCATCCATGCCGACCGCGCCATCGGTGTCACGATCGATGTTCCGGATCACATGGCGCTGCGCTGCGATCCGCAGGATCTCGACGAGCTGCTCGGCAACCTGCTCGACAATGGCTGGCGCTGGGCGCGATCGACCGTGCGCATCACCGCCAGCGACGAGGGACGCCACGCGCGCATAGCGATCGCCGACGATGGGCCGGGGATGAGCGAGCAGGAAATCGTCGAGACCTCGATCAAGGGTCGCCGGCTCGACGAGCGCATCGCCGGCCATGGCTTCGGGCTGTCGATCAGTCGCGAATTGGCAGAACTGCACGGCGGCTCGCTCGATCTCGGCCGATCCGACCTCGGAGGGTTGGAAGTCCGTCTGCGACTGCCGCAGCGCTGACCGCCGGAAGGGATCGCGACATCGTTCGGGTTTCGGTGCGCCTCGATCTCCTCGACCGGACTCCCGTGGAAGCTCCGGCAGAGCCGAACGCTTACGCGTCAGCGCCTGATCGCGTCGGACGGCAAGAGACCACCCGGAAATATCCTGATGGAGATTTCGAGGCGCGCGGCATCATAGACGTCCACTCTCACGGGTGGCGGATGCCTCTCCCCGATGCGCCGCCTGCCAAGATCGTCGGACAATTCGATCGCCGCTGCGCAGGCGGCGGCCAGATCGTTGGGCTCGCCGACGAGATCGCGATGGTCGTCGAACACGACATATAGTCGGAACGCCATATTGATTGTCCGATCCAGAATTGGCGTGGAAGCCAAAAATCCGTTTCCTGTCGGCGATGGCGGCGGCGGTAAGCCGTCATGGCTTTCCCGCTGGCGCCGATGCCGTCCGTTCGCCGATCACTCGATCACGCATCGGAACGAGGCGGCGCCATTGACGTCGCCCGTCCCGCTATATTTCGGCCATGCCGGATAGAGACATAGCGGTCGCGTCCGCCCTGGAACGCCGACGAGATCGGTCACCACCTCGTTCTGCGCGGGATCGACGCCGTGCTCGGTCCAGTTCTCGAGCGCCGCCAGGTAATCCCACGATGCGTTGAACACGTCGCTGACGCCATGCCCGAAGGCCGGCACCTCGTAGAAGCGCAGGAAAGACGCGACCCGCCTGGCGCCCATCGTCCGGTTCAAATGCGCATAATAGGCTTCGGTCATGCGCGGGCTGACGAGCAGGTCAGCGGTGCCGTGCATGACGAGCAGCTTGCCGCCATGATCCGCAAAGCGCCCGATATCGCCGATCCTCTCGATCTCCGACAGTTCGCGGATCCGGGCGGCATATTTGCCCGGATGCTCGGGATCGAGCGAGAGCGCATCGCCGCTCGGATCGCGCGTGATCCCGAACCGGACGAAATTGTCGGCATAGCCCGCCGCGAAGGACATGCCCGGCTGGTAGGGATGCGCAGGCGCGGCGTCGCCGAGACTCATGATCGAAACGATCGGTCGTAGCGGCGAGGCCGCCAGGCCGCTATCCGAGGTATAGACGTTGTAGCCGGGGAACACCTGCTCCCCGTCCGCCAGCGGATAGGTGAAGTGGACCGGCGCATCGAGCCGGTCGAGCGCGGCGAACTGCGCGTCGGAAAGACACGTATCGCCCGTGTCGCCGCCGCCCGGGCAGCGTATCGGCTTGCCGTCCAGCATCGCCGTCCTGGGCCGGAAGACGGCGTTGCAGCGCCGGACATCGGATATGACGCCGTCCGGCGTACCGTCGAGCGCGTCGCAGGCGGCGAGCGCGGCCCGATACAAGATCTGCCGCTTCGCCGGATCGGGCCACGCGTGCGGCGCCGCGAACGCCCGGCTCGCCTCCATCGCGCCAAGCGTCAGCAGCACGCTGTTGCGGGCGGGGTAGAGCGAGACCACGCCGTCCCAATCCGCAGGCCAGCGCCCCGCGACCATAAGCCCCTCGCGCCCACCCGACGAACCGCCGAGGAAGTAGGATTTGACGGGTGCGTGGCCATAGCTCGCCTTGACCAGGAAGATCGCGGCGTCGCGCGTCTTCTTCAGCGCCTCGCCCATCCAATTGCGATACGCCTCGGCGTTCATCAGGAACGTGCCGGGATCCACGCCCGGATCGCGGTGGCCGCCGTCGTTCGCGAAGACCGCATAGCCCCGCGCGAGCGGCGACGGCGTGCGCGGATCGAGATTGTTGGGGCTGTGCACGACGTCGGGTATCGTACCCTCGAACCCGCCGCCGCCGAACATCACGACCTTCTGGTTCCACGTCACCGGCAGTGCGACCTGGAAGCGGATCTCGGATGCCTTGGGATCGATGGGCGCGATCAAACTCGAGACGAGGCAATAGGCCCCGCCGGGCGCGTCCTTGGCGCCCTTCTCGACCGATTGCGCGGCGGTCACGACCGCGCCGCGCGTGGGTAGCCCGATCGCCGCCGCAGGTATCGTCATATGCGCGAATTGCTCGCAGCCCTTGGCGAGCTGGGCCGAGGCCATGCTCGGAAGCGAAAGGCCGCCGAGCAGGAGCGTCACCGTCAGAAGTTTCATGTCCATCTCCCGCTATCGTTTCGTGCTTTGGATCGAGGGCGACGATCCGCCTTCGCCGAGGCCGGCGAGCATCTCACGAACCGCTTTCTTGTCGATCTTGCCGACGCTCGTGCGCGGCAGTTCGGCGACACACAGGATCGAATCGACCTGCGAGAAACGGCTGATCCGTCCCGACGCGATCGCGCTGGCGAGCGTCGCGCGGATATCGTCGACGGTCGGCGCCGTGCCCGGTGCGGGCACGATGACCGCCAGCGGACGCTCCTGCCATTTGGGGTCGGCTATCCCGACCACCGCGACCTCGGCGACGTCGTCGCGCGCGACGATCAGATCCTCGAGCGCGAGCGAACTGATCCACTCGCCGCCGGTCTTGATGACGTCCTTGATCCGGTCGCGGATCTGGATCGATCCGTCCGGGCGGATGGTCGCGATATCCTGCGTATGCAGCCAGCCGCCGCGCCACAATTGTTCGGAGGCGGCCTCGTCGCCGGGATAGCAGGGCGTCAGCCAGGGCGATCGGACCACCAGTTCGCCCAATGCCTCGTCGTCGGCCGCGAGGTCTTCCATGTCGGGGCCGACGATCTTGGCCGAGACGAGCGGTACGGTCGTGCCGCTGCGGATCGTGTCGTACCGATCGAGGCCCGCCCGCGCGATCGCGACCACGGGTCCGGTCTCCGACATGCCGTAGCCCGCGGTGACGGACGCCCCGGCGGCGGTCGCGGCATCGAACAGCTCGCGCGTCACCGCGCTGCCGCCGATGACGAGATGCCAACCATCGAGCCGCCGGCCCGACAGCTCGGCCAACAGCATCTGCAACACCGTCGGCACGCAGTGCGAGAAGGACACGCCTTCGCGGTCGCGCAGCGCCAGGATACGATCGGGCTCGTAACGGCCGGGATAGACCTGCTTGAGCCCGAGCATCGTCGCGACATAGGGCATTCCCCAGGCGTGGACGTGGAACATCGGGGTCAGCGGCATATAGACGTCGCCGCGGCGGAGCCCCGCGCCCTCGGCGGCGCCGAGCGCCACAGCAAGCGCCAGCGTGTGCAGCACGAGTTGCCGATGCGTGAAGCAGACCGCCTTGGGAAGTCCGGTCGTCCCGCTGGTGTAGAACGTCGTCGCGAGTGCGTTCTCGTCGAGATCCTCGAACGTCGCGACGGGGGACGCCGCGGCCAACAGTGCCTCATAGTCGCCGACGCACCACGCGGGCACCGGCTCGTCCGCGCCGTCCATCAGCGCCACCACCGCACGGACCCGCGGCAGCGATGCGCGCATCGTTTCTACGAGCGGGAGGAAATCGTGGTGCACCAGCAGTATCTCGGCACCGGCATGGTCGAGCGTATAGAGGAGTTGCTCAGGCGCGAGCCGGATATTGGCGGTCTGCAGCACCGCACCCATCGACGGGACGGCGAAATAGGCCTCCAGATAGCGGTGACTGTCCCAGTCGAGCACCGCGACCGTCGTGCCCTGTTCGACGCCGAGCGCGATCAGCATCCCGGCCAGCCGGGCGATCCGATCGCGCAGGTCGCCATAACTCAGCCGCAGCTGATCGCGGTACACGATCTCCTGCGTCGCGGTGCTGAGCTCGCTGCCGTCGAGCAGACGTCGGATCGTCAACGGCGGGGCATGGGTTTCGGCGGACCGGGACGGGAAGCGGAGCGGCATGATCGATTTTTCTCGCGGATCAGATTGTGTCGGCGGCAGGCGCGCGGGGTCGGTTCGCCACATGCCGCGGCCGGCGCGTCGCCGCGGCGCAGTCCGCCGGGCGATACCCGTCCTCGCGGCCCTGGGGCCGGCACGCATCAGAACCTGACATTGGTGCTGATCCCGATCGTGCGCACCGAATTATAGCCGAAGCTCTGGAGCGACGAATTGACGTTGGCGAGCACGCCATCGATATTGTCTTGCCCGATCGCGAGCGGAAACCGCTTGTCGGTGCAGTTCTTGCAGAACAGCGTCAGGTTGAATCGTTTGTCGATGTCGATGCCGACATGGCCGCTGAGGATGTTGATCTTTCCGAGCCGTCCCAGCGGGTTCGCATTGGTGCTGAAGTTGAGCGACGATCGATGGTAGAGATCGCCCGCGACGACGAGATCGACCGTTTCCGAGACGGGTATCTTGTAGGTCGCGCCGATCGTCGAGGCGAAGCGCGCCGAACTCGGCAGGCGGTTTCCCGAAGAGTCGGTGATGCCGGTCGGGGAGCAATTCGGCTGCCCCGGATAGCAATGATCGGTCGTGAAGCTGGTGAAATAGGCGTCCAGAACGGTCGCCGACATATTGATCGTCAGCCGCTTCGTCGCGCGCGCGTCGATCTGAACTTCGACGCCCTGCGATTTCGCATTGGCGCCGTTCGCCGTGAAGAAGGTGCTGGTATTGGGATCGAAGCCCTGGACCTGGATCCCGTCGAAGATCTGCCGGAACGCATCGACGTTCACGCGCAGCCGGCGATCGAAGAAGCTGGTCTTGAGCCCGATATCCAGGCTGTGGACCACTTCCGGCCCCACCGCGGGATCCTGCCCGGCGGTGGTCAGCGCGTCGTTGAACGTCGGCCCCTTATAGCCCTTGCTGTAGGTGGCGTAGGCCATCACGGCATCGGTGATCTGGTATTGCGCGCCGCCCTTCCAACTGAAATCGGTGTGCTTGACCGTCTCGTCAATCGACACGTTCGACGGGCCCAGGGTGATCGGGTAGAAATTCTGGTTCTGCAGCAGCCGGTCGTGGAGCCGGTCGCGGGTCACGCGCGCGCCCACGATGAGCGTGAGACGTGACGTCGGATGGATATTGGCCTGGCCGAATGCGGCAAGGCTCGTGCTTTTCAGGCCGCTGTGGAGGTCCTCGCCGATCAGCGGATTAGTGAAGGAGTCGAACGGCCCGTTGAGACCATAGGCCGCCGCACCGACCTGCCCGACTATATGGCTTTGCGAACCGAAATAATACAGGCCGGCCTGGCCATCGACAAGCGAGCCGGGTGCCAGGGCGAGCCGCAGCTCGTTCGAATATTGGTTGTAGCGCAGATTGTTGGCGTTCCGGTCGCTGCCGTCGAAGCTCGTATAGTCGCCGTCGTAATTGCCGTCATATTTGACGCCCCGATAGGCGGCGATGTCGCTCAACGTCAGCTTGTCGGACAGCGCGTAGGTGACGGAGATCGATGCGCCGCCGGTCTTCGTATCCTGATACAGGCTGCTCGTGCCGTTGCGAAGATTGTCCGGGCCGGCGGTGATACCGTCCAAACCCGCGAAGATGCCGGTGATCGAGCCCGTTCCGAACGCACGGTCCGTCCGGTCGTACATTCCGCCGATCCCGTGTCGTTCGGCATAGTCGCCGATGATGTAGATCGAGAGCGCGTCGGTCGGCTCGACGAGCAGCTTCGCCTTCACACCGCCGCGATGTTCGTAGGGCTCGAACTTGCCGACGTCGCGCCGCGCGATCGTATCGGTGAGCGGATCCTGATCCGAATAGAGCGCATTCAGTCGCAACGCCGCGATCGGGGAGATCGGAATGTTGACCGTACCCTTGACGATGCTGCCCCATTTGCCGCCCGGCACGGTATCGCGGTAATCCTGCTCGCCGTAGAACTGGCCGGACCATTCGCCGATGACCGGACGCTGCGTGACGACGTTGAGCAATCCGGCCGAGGCGTTGCGGCCGAACAGGAGACCCTGCGGTCCGCTCAACACCTCGACCTGCGCAACATCCTCGAACGACAGGACGTTCATGAAGCTCGGCTGTCCGAACGACACGTCGTCGACCGCGATGCCCACGCTGGAATCGACGTTGGGGCTGACCACCAGGCTGCCGACGCCCCGCAGCGTATAGCTATTGTCCGATCCCGTCTGGAGGCTCGGCGTGACAAGTTGCATCTGCGTCAGATCGTTGAGCTGGCGATCTTGGAGCGCGCGCCCGGAGACGACCTGCACCGCGACCGGCACCTTCTGGAGCGGCTGGGCGATGCGCTGTGCGGTGACGATGATCTCCGTCGGCTGGTCTGTCGTGGAAGAGGTCGCAGGCATCGCGGCGACACTGCCTTCCGGCGGAATCGCGGCAGCGGCGTCCCGCGCGACGGCAGGACCGGCGAACATCCCGACGGCAATCGCAGCCGCGGTGCCGAGTAGCATGTAGTGCTTCATATCCCTCTCCGACTCTCGTTTTCGCGTCCCCGATTTGAACCGGGTTTCCACCAATGTGCGGCGCGATATTGAGCAAGTCAATACGTGTTTGTATCGAGTGCCTAAGTGTCTTCAATATGATCGAAGTATTTGCGCCGTGGCGGTGGTTACGGTTAGATGATGGAGATGGCACGCACGCGAACCCGTCCGACCCGACAGGACACGATCGATCAGCTGATCGACGGCGCGCGACGCGCCTTCGTCGATCGCGGCTTCTACGGGGCCTCGATCGAGGACATATGCGCGAGCGCGGGCCTGACGCGCGGGGCGTTCTACTCCGCGTTCGGCCGCAAGGAAGACCTCTTCTTCGTCCTCTACGATCGGATGATATCGGAGGTCGGCGCGCTGTTCATCGCGGGGCTGGATCGGGCGGCGCGCAGCGACCTGGATCCTGTCGAGGCGCTGTTCCAGAGCCTGACCGAGCATTTCCCGATCGGTCGCGACTGGTATGTGCTCAACGCGGAATTCACGCTGTTCGCGGTGCGGGACGCGGATGCCGCAAGCGCCCTGGCTGCGCGGCGGCACGCGCTGCGACTGATGATCGCGGACAAATTGGATCTCGCGCTCGCCCGGACCCACCACAGGGCGACGGTATCGACCGAATTGCTGGCACGCGCCGTGATCGCGCTGGCGGCCGATGGTCTCGGGCAAAGCCTGATCGAACCCGATGCGCTCGGGGCGAGCACCTTGCTTCGATCCTTCATGGCGCCCCTGGTGCGGAGCCTTTCCGTCCCCGACGACGCCTGGACGGCCGATCGCGAGGCCGCTGACGACATCGCCGAGACGCCGGTTGCCGACGACCCAAAGAGTAGCGAGCGGGCAGCGCCCGAAATCGAACCCGGTCGCGACGCCCGGCGCCGATTGCTGGCTGCGGCGCAGACGGCGTTCCTGCGCGACGGCTACGGCAAGGCCCGGTTGAGCGACATCGCGACGATGGCCGAAATCTCCAAAAAGACGATATACGCGCATGCGCCATCGAAATCGGCGCTGTTCGCGGCCGTGGTGCGGGACGCGATCGGACAGACGGTCGTGGAGACCCAGCTCGATCCCGACGGCGATCTGGCGGATACGCTCGGCGCCTATCTGACCCGTTATGCGCAGCGCTGCTTCTCGGAAGTCGGCGTCGCCGTCTATGGCCTGGTCGTGTCCGAGGCGAAGCAATTCCCGGACCTTGTCCAGGCGTATCTCGATGCCGCGCGAAACGTCGCGTCGGCGGAGCTCGCCGTGTTCCTGAAGGCGAGAGCCGCCCGGGGAATGCGGATCGTAGGCTCGGCGGAATCGGCGGCCAATATGCTGATCGAGATGGTCGTCGCCGAACCGCTTCGGCTCGCCGCGCTGGGCATGGCCCCACGGCCGGACGCGAGCGAGATCGCGCGGCGCATCGACGAGGCCGTGACCGTGTTCCTCAATGGCGCGAGCGACATTCTGCCTGCTGGCGAACGCTAGAGAGCCACATCGCCGGCGACACGAAACCAAACGGTTTCCGCATCGATTTGTGGCTGTAGCGTCGCAAAGGCTCGTGAGGAAACCGATCGGTACTCGAACCTGTTGAATATAGATGCGGCCCGCGCGATCGGCGACGACGTAGTGCGATTCCAGCGGCGAGATAAATCTGTCGGGCGCGCGCAGTCGGTCGGCTCGCATCGGCACTGGGCGGTATCGACATTCAGGCGATCGCTGAAAAATCCTCCCCCGCCAGGGGGAGGGGGACCATCCGAAGGATGGTGGAGGGGGAGGACGGCGGTATCGGTATCCAGAGAGCGCCGCCGTCCTCCCCCTCCGTCGCCTTCGGCGCCACCTCCCCCTGCGGGGGAGGATGAGCGAATGTCGATACGCCCTAGCGCAAGGCATCGTGCGCAATGCGGGCGGATATCATGCGGGGGGTGAAACCACCTGGATGCCCCGCGAGGATTCGAACCTCGATTAACGGAGTCAGAGTCCGTTGTCTTACCTTTAGACGACGGGGCACCAAAGGCAGACCGGCGCTCTAGTTTTACGCTTCTCCGCTGTCAACGGCGCAGACTCGTCCAAGTCCTGCCCCAAGCCTTGCCCCGCGGGCCCTGCCCCTATACCTTGTCGCCAAGCATCGGCGGGATTTTCCGCCGGGACAGAGATTTAAGGATCAAGCGGCCGATGGCGCAGGATGCGGCCAGCGTGAGGCCGCGAGCCGGGCCGTCGCCCGGCGCGCAGGGCTCGAGGCCCCCGCCGCGGCGGGACGGCGAACGGCGCACCTATGCCGCGCTCGATCTCGGCACCAACAATT
>CAXTVK010000026.1:0-27895 GCA_964247655.1 uncultured Sphingomonadaceae bacterium
ACGCGCGCGCCCTTCCACTTCGCGATCTGCACCGCGAAATGCCCGACGCCGCCCGCGGCACCGTTGACGAGCACGGTCTTGCCCGCGAGCGGCACCGGCACGTGCGGATCGGGCTGGAGCGGATTCTGTTCGTCATGCCCGAGCGCAACCAGGAACTGCCAGGCGGTGAGCAGCGACATCGGTGCCGCCGCGGCATGCGCATGATCGATGCCCGCCGGCTTCGCCGCGACCTGCGAGGCGGGCACGCTTACATATTCGGCATAGGCGCGGCTGTCGCCTGCGAGACCCTCGGGAAAGCGGACCATCGAATAGACGTCGTCGCCGACCGCGAAGCCCTCGACATCGTCCGCGACCGCCGCGACGACACCCGAGATGTCCGTTCCCAGGATGACGGGGAAGGTCACCTTGGGCTGCCATTCGGGGGGGAGCGTCTTGTAGCCCTCGCGCAGATACCAGTCGGGCGGATTGAGCCCCACCGCGTGGACGCGGACGAGCACCTCGCCCGCCTTGACCTCGGGCCTGGGCGAATCCCCGTAGAGCAACACCTCGGGGCCACCGAATTCGAACTGGCGAACCGCCTTCATCGTCTCTGTCGACATCGTTCTCACCTTCGTCTGGAGTGGAATACTGCTGGGCTGGGGGAGATCAGGGCTCGTTCGCGACCGTCATCGCGGCGCTTTCAACGTGTCGCCGATCCAGTCGAACACCACCTCGTCCTTGTAGGCGAGCGCGCCCGACTGGCAGTGGTTCTCGGCGCCGTCCTCGGCGGTGAACCGCGCGAAGGCCTTCGGCACCGCGAGTTCGTCATAGACCTGCTGCGGCTGCCCCGTGAAGAAGATGTCGCCATCGGCCTCCATCACCAGGCACGGGCACGCGATCTGCCCGATGACGTCCTTGAGCGTGTACGGCTCGCTCGCGACGAGCAGTTCGGCGACGGTCCGCACGCCGAGCGACCAGGTGCCCTGCGTGACCACCCAGCGCAGCGACGTATTGCCCTTCATCCTGGCCTCGACGATCGCCTGACACGCGTCGGCATCGTCCGCATCGAACGCCGCGATCGCATCCGCGGGAAGCAGCTTCCGCAGGCTCGCGTGAAAATCATAGACGCCGTCGAAGAACACCGCCGCGCGGAAGCGGTGTTCGAAGGCGGCGGCCCGTGCGGCGAAATAGCCGCCCAGGCTCATCCCCATCAGCACGAGATTGTCGCCGTCGACATCGGGCCGCGTCAGCGCATAGTCGACCGCGGGCGTCACCACCTTCTCCCAATCGTGGCGGAAGGGCAGCTTCTGCTCGCGGATCGGCGCGCCCTGTCCGGGGCCGTCGAAGGTCAGGCAGTTGTAGCCACGGCGGACCGCGGGCGCCCCGCCATAATAGAACAGCTCCTCGACGCTCGAATCATAGCCGCCGTGGAAGATGAGCGTCGGGCGAGGTTCGCCGGAATCGTCGACCTTGTAAAAATATCCGGGAAGCGTCGTGCCCTCATAGGGTATCTCGACGCGCTCCCACGTCGGCCCGCTGAGTTCGGCACCCTTGGCATAGGCCTGTTGCGAGGCGCGCGATTCCGAGACGATGCGCGGATCGTCGGGATTCCCGTGGAGATAGAATTCGGCCATGCGGAAATAGGTCGACGCGCGAAGATACGCTTCGCGCGCGCTGACCAGGTGACCCGCCGCAAGGCTGGCCTGGCCCCGCGCCCGGATGCGCAGCGCGCGCTTGTGCCATTGTTCGAACCAGCTCTCGAAATCGCCCTCGACGACCTCGCCCGCGGTTGCGATCATCTCCCCGAGATCGGCGCCGCCATAATAGGTGAAGCCGACGTTGCGCACGAATTCGAACGCGAAATGATCGTCCTCGAACGCGATCTTCATGACATCTTCCTGGCTGAGCGAAGGACAAGATCGCCGACGATCGGACGCGGCGGCTGGCCCCCATCTAGGATCGCCAGAGCGATTTGGAGGTAGCCCGAAAGCTGAGACCTGCTATGCAATATTGCATAGTCGCCGCTGCACACGGTCTGGCTGCGAAAAGGAACGATCAGACGTGGCGGCACGATGAAGATGCTCGATTGGACGCTGCTGCGCTCGTTCCTTGCGGTCGTCGAGACGGGCTCGCTGTCCGCCGCGGCGCTGCGCGTCGATGCCACGCAGCCGACGCTCAGCCGCCATATCCGCGAGCTCGAGACGGTGCTGGGCGTCACGCTGTTCACGCGGTCCGCGCGCGGGCTCGATCCCACCGCCGCCGCGCTCGGGCTCGTCGACGACGCGCGGGCGATGGGGGCCGCGGCCGACGCGCTGTCGCTCAAGGCCTGGAGCCGATCGCAGCACCTGACGGGCACGGTGCGCGTGACCACCTCGGTGATGGTCGCGAATATGTGGCTGCCCCCGATCCTGTCGGCGTTGCGCGTCGCCGAGCCCAGCATCCAGATCGAGCTCATCCCGTCGGACCTCAACCAGAACCTGCTGAGCCGCGACGCCGACATCGCGATCCGGATGGTCGATCCGACGCAGAACGCGCTGATCGCGCGCAAGCTGGGCGATGCGCCGGTCGGCCTCTACGGCACGCGCGGCTATTTCGCGCGCCGCGGCCGGGTGGCGACGATGCAGGATCTGCTGGCGCACGACGTCATCGGCTTCGATCGCAGCGACGTGATCCTGAGACTCTATGCGAAGAGCGGCCACCCGGTATCGCGCGAGGCGTTTCCGCTGCGCTGCGACGATCAGATGGTGTGCTGGAACCTGCTTCTCGCCGGCGCCGGGATCGGCTTCGCGCAGGTGCTGCTGGCGGATCGCCACGCCGAACTCGACCGCGTCGCGATCGACCTGATGGCGCCGATGCCCGTTTGGCTCGTGATGCACGAGGAGGTCCGCAGCAACGCCCGCATCCGCCGCGTCGCCGATTTCCTCGCGGACGCGATCGGCGACCTCCTGCGGACGACGTAGGAGACCCGCGCCGCGAACGCCGTATCTCCTGCCCCGCGGGTACCGCGTCATTTACCCCTTGCGCAAAAGCGTCACGAAATTAGGTTAGGCACCTAACATCAAGCCTGCCTATCTTGAGGGATGATGATGACACAACACGCCTCCATCACCACCGTCGCCGAGTTTCCGATGCACACCATGCTCGAAAATCTCGCCGTCCGCGCCGACGGATCCATCCTCGTCGTCGCCTCGCCGCAGCGGCAGGTCTGGTACGTTCCCGTACCGACGCCCGGTCGGCCGGTCGAGCCGGTCGTGCTGCACACGTTCGACGACGGTCATCTGGCGCAGTGCCTCGTCGAGGTCGAACCGGACATCTTCTACGTCGCGACCTACGGCAAGCCCGCTCTGTACCGCTTCGATCTGCGGGGCTGGTCGCCCGGCGCGCCGGTCGATCCGATCAAGGTGCTCGACTTCGAAGCCTCGGCCGGCCCCAATGGCGGCGCGCTGGTGGCGCCCGGCGTGCTGCTGATCTCCGACTGTCTCGCGGGATCGATCCTCCGCATCGACCTGAGCGCCGACGGCATGAGCGCGACCGCGCGAACCTGGTTCGCGGACGAGAGCATGGCGGCAGGCGGCGGGCATCCGCCGGTCAAGTTCTCGGCAACGCAGGAGGTGCCGTTTCCGGGCATCAACGGTCTGCGCTACGGGCCGAAGACCAGCTACGTCTATTACACCACGTCGTCGCAGAACCTGTTCATGCGCGTCGCGATCGATCCGGACACGCTCGAGCCGCGCGGCGCGGCCGAACATCTCGCGGATATGTCGAACGTCGACGACCTGTGCCTCGACGAGGAGATCGGCGTCGCCTACATCGCGCGCCATCCCGATCACGCCATCGAGCGCGCGCCGCTCGATCCGAACGGATCCGCGCCGGGGCGGCTGGTGATGGCCGGCGATCCCTTCACCGACTGGCTCATCGGCCCGACCAGCCTCGATTGGGCACGCGGCCCGGGCGATCATGGCCGCGTCGCCTATGCCACCACCGACGGCGGCGTCGTGCAGATCGCGCCCGACGGCGTGCTGCGCCCCGCGCGGCTGATGCGGATCGAGTTCGCCGGCGGCGGCGAGAACCTATGACGACCGGCACGGGCGGATCGCTGGGCGGGCGGCTGCCGCTCTTCGATCCGGCGCATCTGACCGATGCGCAGCGCAGCCTGTTCGATACGCTCAAGGCGACGTGGATCCGCTTCGCCGACCGATCGGGGGTACAGGCGACCACCGAGGACGGCCGGCTGATCGGGCCGTTCAACCCGTTCCTGCTCCACCCCGAAGTGACCGAGAAGCTGTCCGACTTCCAGGTCGCCGAATTATCGCACACGACGCTGGCGCCGCGCGTCCGCGAGGTGGTGGTCATCATGACCGGCGCGATCTGGCGCGCCGAGTACGAACTCTATGCGCAGACCGGCGTCGCCGAGAAGACCGGCCTGTCCGACGACGCGATCGCGGCGCTGGCGAAGGGCGTGATCCCCGATGGATTGGGGGACGACGAGCGGATCGCCGCGCGCGTCGCGCGCGATCTGCTGACGCAGCGCCGGATCGACGACGATCTCTACCGCGACGCCGAACGCGCCTTCGGCACGATCGGGCTGTTCGACATCACCGCCGTGATCGGCGTGTACCAGACGGTCTGTTCGATGCTCGCGCTGTTCGAGGTGCCCGCGCCCTAACGCGTTTAGGCAGACGTCGCGGTAGCCACCCGCTCCGCCGCCCGATATGCGGGCCCCCTGCCGATACGCGCGACATCCTTCGACGGAACACAACTTCATGCACACGACATCCCATCGTTTCGCGCGCCGCCTGGCCCGGTCCGCCACTCTCTGCATCGCCGCCGGCACGATGGGTCTGGCGGCTCAGGCGCAACCGCCTGCGACATCCCCCGTGCCATCGGTCGGCGCGATGCAGGACATACCCGGTGCGCACGAGACGCCCGATCCGGCGCTGCACTACAAGCTGGTGTTCGACGTGCAGTCGATGGCGGACGGCTCGGACGAGATCAGCCCGGCACTGCAGTCGATCGGCGCCCTGCTCAACACCTTCCGCCATTACGGCGTGCCGGCCGATCATATCGAGGCCACCGCCGTCTTTCACGGGAAGACGATCGTCCTGGTCACGCGCGACGAGATCTACACGCGGCGAACCGGCAGCGCGACGAACCCCAATCTGGGCCTGTTGAAGGAACTGGCGTCCGCGGGCGTGGCGCTCGTCGTGTGCGGGCAATCCGCGCGCGCGCAACATTATGCGGCAGGCGACCTGATACCGTCGGCGCGCGTGAACCTGTCCGCGACGGTCACGTTCCTCAATCTCCAGACCCGGGGGTTCGTGAAGATCGAGGAATGACGGCTCCGCCGTGCCGAACGGCGGACCGCAGCGACCGCATCTCTTCACGGTCTGCGATCCCGGCGTCCGCGCGGAGCATGTCGCGAACGCGTGCAGACGGTCATGCTGCCGTTCTTCAGTCGTCTGCTGCGATCGGATCGATGACGACGTCGCGCCGCGCGCTGAGGCGTCGCAGCGACGGGGCGTCATTCCGCATCATCGCGTAGATCGCGACACCGGCGGCGGCGAGGCCCGACAGCGTGCCGACGCCGAGCGCCCAGCGCGGGCCGAGATGGTCGGCGGTCCAGCCGACGATGGGCGCGCCGATCGGGGTGCCCCCCAAGGCGACGCCGACGCGCAGCGCCATCACGCGGCCGCGCATGGCCGGTTCGGTCGACAGCTGCATCAGGCTGTTGGTCGTGTTGGTGATGGTCAGCGCGGCGGCGCCGGTGACGACGAGCGCGGCGGCGAAACTCCAATAGCCGGGCGCCAACGCGGCGGCGGCGCAGCCCAGCCCGAACAGCATGGCCCCGCCGAGCAGCGCCGGCATTCCCGGCCGATCGCGCCGCGCGTTGAGCAGCGCGCCGGTGACCGTGCCGATCGCCATCGTCGACGACAACAGGCCGTATCCGCGCGCATCGACATGAAAGACGCCGACCGCCATGGTCGAGATGAAGATCGGGAAATTGAGCCCGAACGTGCCGATCAGGAACAGCATGATCAGCGTCGCCTTCAGATCGGCGCGCGACCAGACGTACCGGAAACCGGCGGTGAAGCTGCCACGCGTGCGGTCCGCGCGCGGATGCGAATGGAGCTCTCCTTGCCCGCAGCGGTGCTGTTCATTTTTGTCGCCGACGCTGGGCAGGCCTATCTTCTCGTCGGGGTGCAGATGGTCGGGGGCACGCTGATCGGTTCGTTGCTTCCCGATATCGTCCAGGGAATGGCGCCGCCCGAGCTGCGCGGTCGCGTAACGGCGCTCTACGGAGTCATGTCCGTCATCACGACCGGGCTCGGCGTCTCGCTGGTGGGCCCGCTATCCGATCTGATGCCCGGCAATCCGCGCAGCCTCTTCATCGCGATGGCGCTGCTCCTGACGATTAGTTGGCTCGTGGGCGCGTTGCTCATGAAGCTTGCCGAACGTCCGTTCGAGCGGACGCTCCCCGCGCTTGGCGATCGTCATCTCGACATCGACCTGCCGCCTGACGGGACCAGCCCCACCCTGGCTCCGGTGATCGGGGCGCCGGTATAGCGCGACGCCATCAGGGCAAGGTGACGACGATCTTGGCCGCGGATACGCCCGCCTTCAAGGCCTCCAGGGCAGGCTGGAGCATCGTGAGGCCGTGCCCCACGATCTCGGCCGGCGGGGCGGCGACGAACGTGCGCGCGGCGAGAGCCCGCGGCAGGAAATCGCGGTAGATCATCGGGCCGACCTCATCATCCTTGAGCATCGTACCGAAGATGTGCGTCGCCTCGACGCCCGCCGGCATTTCCGTAGGTGGCGCCAGCGTCGCCGCCACCCGGCGCGAGCCCTCGCACCGTGCGACCGCCGCGAAGCAATCGTCCATCGCGCCGGTGGCGTGCAGCGTACCGGCGAGACGGCGCCCGCGCATCGCATCGATGAGGTCCTCGACGATGGTCGGGCTCGCATGGTCGAAAACCGCGCTGGCGCCCAGCGCCTTCACCAGGCCGGCGTTGCGCGCCGAAGCGGTGGCAATGCACGCGTAGCCCGACGCCACCGCGAGCTGGACCGCGTTGCAGCCGACGCTCGACGATCCGCCCCAGACCAGAACGACCTCCGCGCGCGCCACCGGTGCGTGCGACGGGGGCGAGAGGCTTAGCTGCGTTTTTCCGTAAAGCCCGCTGGCGGCGGTGCCGAGCCCCAGCGGGAGCACTGCGGCATCGGCGAAGGCCATGTCGTCGGGGATCGGCGCCGCCATATGGTCGAGCACGATCGTGTGCCGCTGGAAGGCACCCTGCGCCCGCTGGTTGACGGTCGTCCCGACCGCCTGCCCGACGACACGGTCACCGACCTTGAACCGCTCGACGTCGTGGCCGACCGCCGCGACATCGCCGGCGACGTCGCTGCCGAGAATCGCGGGGTAGTCGAGCCACGGCAAGAGAGCCATGTCCTGCAAGATCCAGTCGAGCGGATTGAGGGCGATGGCCGCGTTGCGGATCAGGATCTCGTTCACGGCCGGTTGCGGCAGACCGGCGACGCCGATCTGCAGCGGTTGCCCCGGCGCGCGCTGCCAGGCGGCTTGATTGGTCATGATCCCGGTCATCGCCCACTCCTTGGTCCGGCCTGGAGCTAGGCGCTCGTTTTCACGCGATAAAGATCATAAAGCGGGATGGTCTGTTGATCTGGAGGAACCAATCCGTGGAAGGTGGCCATTATGCCGAGTTGATGGCCTTCATGACGATCCACGAGGCACGCAGCTTTCGCGATGCCGCGCTGCGCCTGGGCGTGACGCCGTCGGCGTTGAGCCGCACGCTGCGCCGCCTAGAGGACCGGCTGGGGTTGCGGCTGTTCAACCGGACGACGCGCAGCGTGAGCCCGACCGAGGCGGGGGCGCTGCTGTACGCGAAGCTCGCGCCGGCAGTCGCGGGGCTGGACCAGGCGCTCGGGGACGCGCTCGCGCTGCGCGACGATCCGGTCGGCACGATCCGCCTCAACCTGCCGAAGCTGGCAGCGGAGCTGATCGTGATGCCGCGCCTGCCGATGTTCACAGCGCTCTATCCCGGCGTGCGGCTGGAGATGGTCGTCGATGATGGATTGAGCGACGTCGTGGCGAAGGGCTTCGACGCAGGGATAAGGATCGGCGAGCGTTTGGCGCAGGACATGGTCGCGGTGCGGCTCACCCCGCCTTACCGGATCGCGGTGGTCGGCGCTCCCGCCTACTTCGCCACGCACGCGCCGCCGATCGCGCCGCACGATCTTTCCGCGCATCGCTGCCTCAATTATCGCTGGGCGACGACGGGGCAACTCGCCCGTTGGGCATTCACGGGGCCGGAAGGCATGGTGAAGGTCGATGTCGAGGGACCGTTGGTGATCAACGACACCGGCCTGCTTCGCGATGCCGCACTGGCGGGCGTGGGGCTCGCCTGCCTGCCCGAAGCCGCCGTCGCGCCGCATATCGCGAGCGGCGCGCTCGTCCGTGTGCTGGAGAAGTGGTGCGAGCCGTTTCCGGGATTCTACCTCTACCATCCCAGCCGACATCGGACGCCAGCCACGCTGCGCGCGCTGATCTCGTTTTTCCAGGCGGAGAAAGCTTCTCCGCGCTTCGGGGTTGCGGACGGACGTTCCTCCGCAGCGCCTGCCAAAAACGCCTAGCGTCGCGCCACGGCGATCAGGGCGGTCGAGGGGATAGGAAGGATCGCCCGTTCGCCGGCGATTTGCCGCGCTTCGGCGACGACCGCCAGCTTGTCGCTATCGCTCAGGCCGATCCAGTCGGGCGACCTGCCGAAAAGCGTCTCGGGTTCGTCGAGTGCCGCGACGTCGAGCGGATAGTCGTGCGTGACGGCCTCGATCTGCGGATCGCGATAGCCGGTCGCCACCAGCTCGCGCGAAAAGCTCTCGGGATCGCTCAGCGGCTGCAGCGCCTCGGACGTCGACGATACCCCGCGTTCGGGGAAAATCCTGCGTCGGATCCGACCGAGAAGGAGGAACGTCGCCGCGCTCTGGTCGCGCCAGGTCGCAACCACGCCATATCCGCCGGGCTTGGTCACCCGGTGCATCTCCGCCAAGCCTTTGCGCCAGTCGGGAAACATGATCACGCCAAAGATCGAGAAGACGGCGTCGAAGCTGGCGTCGGGCAGATCGAGAGCCTGTCCGTCCATCACCCGCGCGTCGACATTGGGCAGGCGCGCGGCGGCGACGCACGATACCATGCCGGGCGAGAAGTCCGTCGCCAGCACCCGTGCGCCCGTCCGCGCCGCCGCCAGCGCCAGCGCGCCGGTGCCGGTCGCCACATCGAGCACCCTGCTCCGCGGCGTCAGCGCGACGCGTGCGAGGGCCGCCTCCGCAAAGCGCGTCGTGAAGGGATGCGCCGTCTGCCGATACTCGCGCGCCGCGGTGTCCCAGTGATCGGGGGCTTCGAACTGTCGCAACCATTGATTCCCTATATCATGTAACACCATATGTATCATGATGGTCCCAACTTGCCAACGGGACATGGTGTGTGAAGGATCGGGACGATGCGAAACGACAGCCGGCTTTCTCGAATGCTTCATGTGCTTCTCCACATGGCGCGGCACGATGGAGCCATGACGTCGGATGTGATCGCCGCGATGCTCGGGACCAATCCGGTCGTGGTGCGCCGCACGATGGCCGGGTTGCGCGATGCCGGCTACGTCCGCTCGGAAAAGGGGCATGGCGGCGGCTGGGCGATCGCGTGCGATCTCGAGCAAGTTTCGCTGCTCGACGTTCACCGTGCGGTCGGCGGTCCGAGATTGTTCGCGATCGGCAACGAGCGTTCCAGCCCGGACTGTGCCGTCGAGGAGGCCGTCAATGAAGCGGTGGGCGATGCTCTGCGCGACGCAGAGGCGCTGCTGATCGAACGGCTCGGTGCGGTCAGCCTCGCTGCGCTGAGCCGGAGCTTCGATGCGCGCTGCCTCGCGACGCAACCGAATGGCGGCCTTCGCGAACCCCTGAGATCCTGATGCGGGACCGAAAGGCGAGCGCCTATTTTGCTCACGCCGTTAACCGATACCGATGGCGCAGTCCGTTCGTCCGGTCGGAGCCGACTATCCCTTTAATTGGCGGAGCTTGGAATGTCGAAATCCCTCACGGTAGCCGTTCTGGTCGGAAGTCTGCGGAAGGGATCTCTATCCCGGCGATTGGCGAAGGCCCTCATCGCGCTCGCCCCCGCCGCCTTGTCGCTGGAGATAGTGGAGATCGGCGATCTCGCGCTCTACAATCCGGATCTCGACGACGAAGGGACGGCTCCCGAGGCATGGAGCCGCTTCAGGCGCAGTGTGGCTACGGCGACGGGCATATTGTTCGTCACCCCGGAATATAACCGATCGGTGCCCGGCGCGCTCAAGAACGCCATAGACGTGGGATCGCGCCCCTACGGAAAAAGCATATGGGACGGAAAACCGGCGGCGGTGATCAGCTGCACGCCCGGCGGGATGGGCGGTTTCGGAGCAAACCACCACCTCCGGCAGTCGCTCGTCTTCCTCAACATGCCGGCCATGCAGCAGCCCGAAGCATATATCGGCCATGTTTCCGACGTCGTCGCCGAGGACTCGACCATCCCGAATGAATCGACGCGTAAATTCCTCCAGAACTTCGTCGATTCCTTTCACGAATGGATCGAGATTTTCGATGCTTCGGCTACGCCACGATGACCGGCGGAAAGGCGCCACGCCTTTGATCACCGGCATCGAGGACAGGCGGAAGCGGCGGACGGTCCGCCGCTTCCGCCTGCGATCGGCGCCTGTCGGACATCACCAGAGCCGGACACGATCCGCCGGCGGGATGTAGAGCGGGCTTCCGGGCGCGATCTTCCACGCCGCATACCATTCGTCGATGTTGCGGAGCGGGCCGTTGATCCGCGCCGTCGCGGGGCTGTGCACGTCGGACAGGATGAGGTCGCGCAGGCGTTCGGGGCGATCCTTCTCGCGCCAGGCCTGCGCCCAGCTCAGGAAAAAGCGCTGGTCGCCGGTCAGCCCGTCGATGACGGGGGCGGGCTTGCCGCCGAGCGAGTCGTGATAGGCCTGCAGCGCGACCGACAGACCGGCGAGGTCGGCGATGTTCTCGCCCAGCGTCAGGTCGCCGTTGATGTGCAGGCCCGGCAACGGCTCCATCTGCGAGAATTGCTGGCTGAGCCGGTGCGTCTGCAGCGTGAACCGCGTGTCGTCGGCGGCCGTCCACCAGTCGCGCTGACGGCCGTCGGCATCGATCGACCGGCCCTGGTCGTCGAAATTATGGCTGATCTCATGCCCGATCACCGCGCCGATCGCGCCGTAGTTCGCCGCGGCGTCCGCCGCCGGATCGAAGAAGGGCGGCTGGAGCATCGCGGCGGTGAAGATCAGCTGCCGGTTCTCGTTGTAGGCGGTGGGAAATTGCGGCGAGAAGCGCCAGTCGCTCTTGTTCCAGGCGCCATGGCCTTCCACGACGCGGCGCTGCCAGTCGAAGCGATGCGCGCGCAGCACGTTGCCGAACAGATCATCGCGCTGGATGGCGAGGCTCGAATAATCGATCGGATGGCGCGGCGCGCCGACCTGGACCTCCAGCGTGGCGAGCTTGCGCAGCGCTTCGGCGCGCGTGGCGGGGCTCATCCACGCCGCCGTCTCGATCTTGGCTTTGAAGGCGCGGCGCTCGTTCTCGACGAGCTGCTCGATCGCGGTCCGGCTTTCGGGCGTCAGATAGCGTGCGACGTACAGCTCGCCCATCGCCGAGCCCATCGCGTCGTTGACCAGCGACACCCCCCGCTTCCAGCGCGGCGTCGGCGTGGCCGGCCCGCCGACCGCTTTCTGGAAGTCGAAGCGCGCATCGACGTAGGATTTGGACAGATAGGGGGCGGCGTTATCCCCCGTGCGGAACGCAAGCCAGCTCCGCAGCACGGGGAGCGGCGTGCGCGCGAAGATGTCGGCGATCTTGGCGATGCTGCCCGGCGTCGCGAGATCGAGGTGTATGCCGCTGTCGACCCCCGCCCCCGCCAGGAAGCTCGCCCAGGGAAAGGCCGGCGCGGCGATCGCGAGGTGCGCGGCGTCTACCGGGTTCAGCGTCTTGATCGGATCGCGCGTGTCGGCCGCGGTCCAGCTCACCGCCGCGATCTCGCGTTCCAGCGCCACGATCTGGTCCGCAGCCGCGCTCGGATCCGGCCACTTTTCGAGCGTCAGCAACTGCGCCGCATAAGCGTGGTACGCCGCCACTTTCGACGCATATTGCGGATCGAGATAATATTCGCGCGCGAGCCGCAGCCCGCCCTGGCTCAGGATGAGCTGGTAGCCTGCGCCATTGGTATGATCGGCGCCGAACTCGATCGCGACGAAGCTCGCGCCGAACCCGGCATTGGCCGCGCCCATGAGCCGGGCGACCGCGTCCCTGTCCTCGGCATGCCCGATCGCGTCGAGCAACGGCCGGATCGGCTGGCCGCCTTTCGCCTCTACCACGGTCTCGTCGAGGAACGATCGGTACAGCGCGGCGACCTTGCCCGGCTGATCGGCAGGATTCCGGGCGCCTGCGGGAAGCCCGTCCAGGATCGCGCGGGTGCGCGTATAGGCATCGTCACGCAGGTTGGCGAAGGCGCCGAAGCTGGTCCGATCGGACGGGATGGTCGCGTGCGCCACCCAGGTGCCGTTCGCGAAGCCGTCGAAGTCCTGGCTGGGCGCGATCGCGACATTCATGCCCGTGGCATCGAAACCCCAGGTGCCGATGGCGGCATGCCCCGCGGCGACCGCGGCGCTGGATATCGCGACGAGCGCGGTGGTGAACAAAAGGCGTGCAAGGCGCATCGATCGGATTCCTCGTGGGGCTCATAGTCACATCGTTCGGCGCCAGACCTCGAGATCGCCAGGCTGCGCTGGAAAGCAGCGGCTGCCCATCTCGACGCATGACGCGGCTCGGACGCCTGTTCTGCAAATGCCGTGCCGGTCTCGCCCGAAAGCAGGGTGTAGGTATCGCGCGGAACAGGCGCCGCAGGTCTGTCCGTTTCCGGACATGCATCGTCCGGAAACGGACGGTTCGGCACGAACCTCGACCCGTCCCTCTGCGCCGAACCCGATGATGGCCGGACGCTAGATTGCGTGCGATTTGCCTCATGCCGCGCGGCAACAGCGAGTTCACGGCGCGGTGAACGCCGTGGTCAGCACCCGGACGACGTCATCCACCGCCCGACGTCGGCCCTGCAAAGTCTTCAAATTCTCGATCCGGCAAAGGATCGCATATCGTTCGGCACGTTTGAGCGCTTGGAAGGCTGCGGTCGCCGCGGGTGACGCGTCGAGCGCGAACGGAGGGCTGTGGCCACCGTGGTGTCAGCAGCGAACCGCTTCACGACGGCGATAATCGGTCGGGACGTTCGGTTCATCGGCATCGACGGAGCTATCGACCGGGCAAAAGAACCGCATGAAACGCATCATCGGCCCGTGCCGTGCTTTTCCCGAACACCTAAACCCCTCGATAGTGGGGGAAAGGATTCATTGCCCACGCTGTTTGCAGCCGCTATGCTGTGTTATACCACTAGCACACTGGATCGATTGATGCGCATGACGATGGTCTGTTTGGCTCTGGTTACGGGTCTTCTTGCGTCCCAATCCTCCATCGCCGCCGGCGAATCGGACACGGCCGACGATACGATCGTCGACTTCGACCGTGGGAACACCTCCAGCGGCTGGCTGCCGTTCGAATATTTCGGTGGAACGCGTATCTTCGTTCAGGCCAAGATCAACGGCCATCCGGTGACGGCGATGCTCGACAGCGGCGCATCGGCGACAGTGATCGACACGCGCTTCTTGCAGGTAGCCGGACTCCGATCCGATGGCGCGCAGAACGGCGACGGTGCCGGAGGCGGAGGGGCTTACGGCACGGTAACCGGAGTGGATCTCTCGCTCGGTCACCTCACTATTCGTGGCAGCCCGGCAGTCGCGATAGATCTTGCGGCGGTCGAGAAACAGCTTGGCCATCCGCTGCCCGTCATTCTCGGCGGCGCCGTCTTCGACAAGACGGTAGTGGACATAGATTTTGCGAGACGCCGTATCGCCTTCCGGAACGCCGAAGGTTTCCGCGCGGCGCCCGGGGCCCGGATATCCGAGATCACGCGCGTCGGAGAAATTCGCGCAATCCAGGCCAGGATCGAAGGTCGCCTCGCCACCCTATTGTTCGACATCGGCAACGGTGGCGCGCTCACGCTATATCCTCGATTCTGGAATCGGCCGGAATTCCTGAAGGATCGTCGTCTGTCGACGACGCTGGCGGGAGGCTGGGGGAAAATGCGCGAGCAAAAGCTAGCCAAGGTCCGCGACGTTACGATTGGCGGCGTGACGCTGCGGACGCTGCCGACCACGTTGGACGACGGATCGTCGAAAGCATCGCGCGACGAGAATCTCGACGGTAATGTCGGCATCCGCATCCTTTCGCGTTTCCACCTTATCGTCGATTTCCCGCATGATCGCGTGCTGTTGGACAGCGGCACCGATCCCTCTGCGCCCTTCCCGATCAATAGAGCCGGGCTTACGCTGCAGCCGTCGGCGGTTGGAACGAAGGTGCTCTACGTCGCTCCGCAGAGCCCTGCTTCGGTTTCCGGCTTCGCCGCCGGTGACGAGATTACGGCCGTCAGAACAGACCGGGATAATCCGCTGAACCCGGGTTCGGGCAATTGGCTGACGGGACCGGCGGGAAGCACGCTAACGGTGCGCCTCGCCGATGGATCGACGAGGACACTGAAATTGGCGGATTATTTCTAAGAACGGCGCTCCCCTCGAGACGGCCGCCGGCTTTCGTGCAATCCGAGGGGCCACGACATGGTTTGAAGGAGCATGACCGGGTGGGTTCGGATCAACAGCAGTCCAAATCGAATATTGGCTTTGATCCGGAAACCCCAGCCGCTCATTGTCGCGAGATCGCCAGTTTGCTGCTCAGGAACCGGGCCATCAGTTCGTTGGCCTGCGCCGATTCCGGGATATCCATGTAGGTCCAGAAGGCGTGCGGCAATCCGTCGAAAACCACGAGGTGCGAATCCACGCCATCCTCGAACAGCTTGCGCGCCAGGATCGACGTCTCGCTCAATAGGGCATCCCGCGTGCTGCTCACGAGTAGCGTCGGCGGAAACCGCGAGACATCGCCGCGGAGCGGCGACAGGATCGGATCGGTGACAGGCGTTTTCGCGATATAGCCGCGGATCGCATCCAGCAATGTCTTGCCGCCGCCGGGCAACGGCATCCAGGATTCCGAGTCACCGCTTGTTCCCATGTCGGCACTGCCGGAAAAATAACCGATCGCAGCCGGCAGCGGCCGACCGGTCGCTATCAGCTTCGCGGTGAGTTCGCCGCTCAATATCGCGCCTGCCGACTTTCCGTACACGGCTATCTGCGACGCCCTGCGGGTTTCGAGCAGCGCCGAATAGACGGCCAAGGCATCATCGAGCGCCGCCGGGTACGGATGTTCGGGCGCAAGCCGGTAGAGGACCGTGACAACCGGAACGCCGGACAGCGCAGCGATCGGGATCGACTCAGTCAGTGACCCAGAGTCGAGCTGAAATCCGCCGCCGTGAAGATTCATGAGAACGGGTCCCGTGCCCAGCACGGTCATGCCCTTGGGATAGACGATCCGTACCGGCACGCCGGCGATGCTCCGCGTCTCGGGGCGGACGCCGTATCGCTTCTCAAGCACGCCGCCCATCTTGCCCTGTATCCTGTCGACGATCGCTCGCTGCAGAAACACCGGTGGCAATATCGGTGGAAGATGGGTGGCGGCCATCTTGGCGGCGACTGCTCGTCCCTGCGGGCTCAGCGTGTCCGGTAGGGACCAAGAGGTCATGTCGTGCGCGGTCTCCGAAGCGCTTGGCGTCAGTACGGTCGCCGCGCCCACACCGACGAAAAGCATCGCGACACCGACGAGGACCGTGGTCCGCCACCTACGCGGCTGCCTGATTTTCGTGTCGCCCGTCATGCTTCCCTCCCGTGCCGGGTCTCGTCCCGTCTTTTTCAACCGATGCGCGTCAGAAGCTGATCCCACCGCCGACGATCAACACCTGCCCGCTGACGTAGTCGCTTTCGGGCGCGCACATCAGGTAGACGCCGCCCGCCGCCTCGTCGGGCGTGCCTGCTCGACCGAGGGGGCTCATCGCCGTGAAGGCGCCGAGCGCTTGTGCCGGGACGCCGGCCTGGATCGTCCGTCCCTCGATCTGGATCCGGGTTTCGGGATCGTCATTGGCCTTGGTCAGCCGCGTCTCGATAAAACCGAAGGCGACGCAGTTCACGCACACCTTGTGACGGCCCCATTCCTTCGAGAGCGTCTTGGTCATGCCGATCAGCGCGGCTTTCGCCGACGCGTAATTGACCGGCCCGCATTGCCGTTGATGCCCGCCATCGACGAGATGTTGACGACCTTGCGGATGACCTCGCGACCCTCTTCGGCCTCGCGCTTGGCCATGGCCCGGATCGGATCGGCGGCTGCACGCAGGATGCGGAACGGCGTTGTCACGTGGACGTCGAGCATCGCCTGGAACTGTTCGTCGGTCTGTTTCTGGATCAACCCGTCGCGGATGTAGCCGGCGTTGTTGACGATGATATTGAGCCCACCGAGCCGTCGATCGCCGACTGGACGAAACGCTGGCCGAAATCGTCGGCGGTGACGTTGCCGACGCAGGCGACCGCCCTGCCCCCCGATGCCTCGATCTCCGCGACGACCGATCTGGCAGGTGCTTCGTCGAGGTCGTTGACGCGATCGCGGCCCCTTCGGACGCGAGCTTCAAAGCAACTGCGCGCCCGATCCCGCGGCCGGACCCCGAGATGATCGCGACCTTGCCTGCCAACTTGCCCATGTTCGAACCATCCTGTCTCAATCGATTACGATGAAGGCTTCGCCTGCGAGCGTCTGGATATCCTGATCCGTCCAGGCCCCGATCTTCACCCGCGCGTGTCGGAGACCGACCTCGTCGATAATGTCGACGACTTCGCCGCGGCAGATCACGCTGGCATGCAGCGGCGTGATCGCGGTGAACCGACAATTCCAGCGCATCAGGCGTTCCTGCGGCGCCCAGCTTCTGACGGCCTGTGCGAGATACACCATCGACAACATGCCATGGCCGAACACGTCGCCCATGCCGGCGGCTAGCGCATAGTCGCTGTCGATGTGGAGCGGGACGTGATCGTGGCTGGCACCGGCAAAAAGCGCGAGCGTCGCTCGGGTGATCGGCCCGCGGACGAGATCGGGAAGCGACTGCCCGACGGCCAGCTGGCAAGCCTTATCCATTGCGGACTACCGTCACCATCCGCATTTCGGCGCACAGCTCGCCCGCGGCGTCGACGGCCTTCGTGTCCTGGACGACGAACTCCAGCGCACCGCCTTTTTTGGTGTAGATGTCGCTGCTGTCGCGTAAGACATTCTCGCGCTTCACCCCGTCCTCACGAGGCTGTCCATTGCGCGTGGACATGCCGGTTTCCGCGACGAGTAGTGGTTTTCCGGGATATTTGGCCTGCAGGATCTTCTCGTGTCCAACAGAGCCGGCCGTCCCGCCGGAAGTCCATAATCGTCCGCTATTGAAAAAGCTGCCGTATGCGGGGCGTGCTACGCGGAAGATACCGTCACGCTGACCGCGTAAGCGCGGCGAAAGCGAACCAATCACGCATGATGCACGTTGATCGGTCATGAGGAGAGCATGATGACCGAGGACAGCCTAAATCAGACATGGGATTCGCTCTCTAAAGGCCGCGCCATAGCGGGTTGGGTAAGCTGGCCCCATCAAAATAAGGAGATGCTGCGGCATCGTGACTCGCACTCCTTCGAGACATGGGCGCGCGAGGCCGATCCACGGTCTCAATGGGTCAAGGTTTCTTAGGGCAGGTGTGGCAAATCGCATGATGCTCCGTGGACCGATCCTTCCGGGAGCCACCGAAAGTTGAGCGGCCAGCGGTCATGGTTTCGCGAGGTCCTCCTTTGGATCGGCGTGTTGGGCTCCTTCAGCATCATAGCATTCGCGGTCGTTCTGGCACTCCGTTCGGCAGCGCGATGAACAATCTTCATGATCAGTGCGCTGCGACCGACGCCGCAGCCTTTTCGCAAGATGAGCTGTTCAGACGCCCACCTGGGCCGCTATAACCAGCTGTTGGACGCGTTGCCTGAGCGTGGCATCGGACTCCACCCGCGCCGAAATACGATCGAACGTAGGCCGGTCCAGATCGAAGCGCTGCAAAATCGCTGAGATCCGATCATGAGCCTGCGATTCCAGAGCTGCGCTTTGCATATTCGGTAAGGCTGCGGCTTGCGCTTTCTCGGCCTCCCGCACCCGGCTGATCATCACGAACGCCTCAGCATAATGCCGAATCTCATCGGTGCGGACGGTAATCGGATGCGAAGATGTTTGCTGGGCCCGTCCAAAGCTTTGTGCTTGGAGCGGAGATGCGCAGAGCAATATCGGGATCGTAAGGGCCGGAAAAATGCGTAGCGCCATCATGAGTCCCGTCATCTTGTTACCGTAGCTTAGACCGTATGGAATGCAATCTGACTGGCAGATGTCCACGCTGGGCTGGTACGGCGATCTGTCGCGAGAATTCGGGATCAAACGGTCGCCCGGCCGAATGTTCGGTTAAGATACCATGCCGGGAACTCTTCGCCTCCCCTAGCCATATGGCTTCATGCACATTTTGAACTTTGTGGCGGACGGCTTGGCGATAGCCGCCGGCATGGCCTGGAAGACAGGTTGGAGCCTCGTGCTCGGCTTTGCGATCTCAGCTGTCCTGCAATCGATCGTCTCGGCGAGCACATTACGCGACAAGCTCGGATCGAACGGCCTGAGACCCGTCGCGATTGCGACACTTGCGGGGGCCGCGAGTTCTAGCTGCTCCTATGCATCGGCGGCGATCATGCGCACCCTGTTCAAGAAGGGCGCCGCGCTGGGGCCGAGCCTCGCCTTTCTCGTCGCGTCCACCAATCTCGTGCTCGAGCTTAGCGTCATCCTGTGGCTGCTGCTCGGCTGGCGGTTCATAGTCGCCGAGTGGATCGGCGGCCTGGTCATGATCGCCTTGATGATCCCAGTATCGCGCGTGTTCGTTCGCCAGCGCCTTGTCGACGACGCCCGCGAGCATGACGAGACCGGCCATGGGCACGATCATGGCGCAATGACCGTTCCGGGAGACAGTTGGCGCGATCGGCTGCGTGCGCCCGAAGCGCTGCCGACGATCGCCTCCGCCTTCGCCATGGACTGGCGCATGCTTTGGAGGGATCTCGCCCTCGGCTTCCTCATCGCCGGCATGTTGTCGGCCTTCGTGCCCGACGGCGTGTGGCAGGCGCTGTTTCTTTCCCATCTGCCGACAGGCTGGCGGCTTTTGGCGGAGGCGGTGGTCGGCCCGCTGGTGGCGATGCTGACGTTCGTCTGCTCTATCGGGAACGTGCCACTCGCCGCGACGCTTTGGGGCGGCGGCGTCGGCTTCGTCGGTGTCCTCGCCTTTTTGTATGCCGATCTTATCGTGCTGCCGTTGATCGACGCCTATCGACGCTATTTCGGCCTGCGGATGGCGCTGGCGATGGCGGCCACGCTATATGTCTCTATGGCGGCAGCCGCGCTGATCGTGGGCGGGGCGTTCGAAATCACCGGACTGGCTCCGCAACCTATAGCTGGGCCACATGCGGTGGCTCCAACCTTCGCCTTCGACTACACATTCTATCTCAACGTCGTCGCGACGATCCTCGCAGCATGGCTGTTCTGGAAGGCCCGCTTGTCCTCGATGTCGCATCACCATCACCACACGAACGGCTCCGCGTGACAGCGGGGCCCTCGTCATGAATCACTTTGATGTCGTCACATTAGGGCTGCTGCTCTTTGTGGCGTGCGTGGTCGCGATCGTCACGCGGCGGCTAGGGTTGCCGTACACGATCGGTCTGGTGCTGGCCGGGATCGGGCTCAGCGCCGTCGGCTACCGCAGCGGCATCGTGCTGACGCCCGAGCTTATCTTCACCTTCCTCTTCCCGCCGCTGGTTTTCGAGGCAGCGCTGCATCTGAAATGGGGTCGGTTCCGGCAGGAGGCAGGGCTGGTGCTGAGCCTCGCCTTCGTCGGCACGCTGCTGTCCGCCGCCGTCGTCGCCGCGGGTATGCACTGGCTCGTCGGCTGGGGCTGGCAGGCGTCGCTGCTATTCGGCTCGCTGATCGCGGCGACCGATCCGGTGTCGGTGGTCGCGATGATGAAGGAGCAGGATGCCGAGCCGCGGCTCCGCTTCGTCATGGAGTCGGAAAGCCTGCTGAACGACGGCGCGGCAGCGGTGCTGTTCGGGTTGTGCGTCGCTGCGGCGGCGGGCGCGTCGACCGACGTTGTGACGATCGCGCAGAGCTTCGTCGTGACGGTCGCTGGTGGCCTGCTGTGCGGCATCGTCGTCGCCGGCGGCCTGCTGCTTATCGCCGGGCGATCGGATGATCATCTCGTCGAGCTGACGCTTACCGTGCTGGCCGCCTATGGTTCGTTCCTGATCGCAGAGGCTCTCGGCGTGTCGGGCGTGCTCGCAACACTCGCTGCCGGCATGCTCGTCGGCAATATCGGCCCCGTGCGCACGCTCACCGAACGTGGTGGCGAGGCGCTGGTCCGCTTCTGGGATTTCGCCGCGTTCCTCGCCAATTCGGTTATCTTCCTGCTGATCGGCAGCCGCGAGGCCGAACAACCTTTGCTCGCTGTCCTGTGGCCGGCTGCGGTCGCGACGGTGCTGGTGCTGGTCGGCCGGGCAGCGGCGATCTATCCGATCGCCGGGCTCTTCGCGCGGAGCCGCAGCGCGATCGACGGGCTGACCAGCACGATCATGTTCTGGGGCGGGCTGCGCGGTGCGCTCGCGCTGGCGCTCGCACTCGCCATCCCGGTGTCGCTGCCCGAGCATGACGCGCTAATAGGCGTCGCCTTCGCGGTGGTCGCGTTCTCGATCTTCGTCCAGGGCGCGACGATGCCGATGCTGTTGCGCCGCGCGCCATCCGGAGATCGCCCATGAAGCGTTGGCAATGGGCGCTCCGGCTGCTGACGCGGCGCATGTGGTTTCGAGCGGCGCTGTTCTGTGTCTTCGCGATCGCGCTGGCACTCGGCGGTGCGCTGATCGGCCACAGCATCTCCTACGATTTCGCCGCGAAGATCGGCGCGAAGTCCGTCGACAATATCCTGGGCGTGCTGGCCTCGAGCATGCTGGCGGTCACGACCTTTTCGCTAACTGCGATGGTCTCGGCCTATTCGGGCGCGACCAGCAACATCACGCCGCGCGCGGTTCAGCTACTGATCGACGACACGACCGCGCAGAATGCGCTGGCGACCTTCCTCGGCAGTTTCCTGTTCGCGATCGTCGGCATCATCGCGCTGTCGACCGGCATCTACGGCGATACCGGGCGCGTCATCCTCTACGCAGGCACGATCCTCGTCATTGCGGTAATCGTCATCACCTTCCTGCGCTGGATCGAGCATATCGCACGGTTCGGGCGGGTCTCGGATACAATCGATCGCGTCGAGCGTGCCGCGACCCAGGCGGTCCACGGCATGGTGCAACGGCCTCGCTTCGGGCCGCGCGAGCGGGTCGCCGTGCCCGACGGCGCGACAACCGTCCGACACACCGGGATCGGCCGGATCACGCATGTCGATGTCGTGCAGATTGCGGATGTCGCCAAGCGCATCGGCGCGGAGATCACGCTCGCCGCGTTACCGGGGACGCTGGTCGATCCCGCGCGACTGTTGGCCTGGACCATGGCTCCCGTCGACGACCGACAGGCATGCCGCATTCGCGACGCCTTCACGCTTGAGCATCATCGCGCCTTCGATCACGATCCGCGCTTCGGGCTGGTCGTGCTGTCCGAGATTGCCTCGCGCGCGCTGTCGCCGGCGGTCAACGATCCGGGCACAGCGATCGCGGTGATCGAGGCGGGGACGCGAGTGGTTGCCGCGATCCTTCAGCTCCAAACCGATCCGGGACGGAGGGAGCCCAAAGGCGTGATCGTACCGCCCTTCGCCTTTACGGATCTGCTCGAAGACCTCTACCGGCCGATCGCGCGCGACGGCGCGGGCACGATCGAGGTCGGCATCCGGCTTCAGAAAGCGCTCGCGGCGCTTCAGCGCATCGACCCCGAAGCCGCCGACACCTGCCGCGCAGAGGCGGCCGATGCGCTCGACCGGGCAACCCAGGCCTTCGCCAGCCAGGCGGATCGAGATCGCTTGAGTCGGGTTCATGCACGATATTGGCATGACCATGACGGCCGCCCGCTCGACGGATCGATCGCATGCGAAACATAAGCAAACGGCCGCGCCCCGATCGGGGGCACGGCCGTCGTCGTCAACCTATAGTGCGGACTACCAGCGACGGCCGTTATGCTTGGCGTGATAGATATGGTGGCTCGCACGGTTCTCGCGGTGCTGGAGCACCGCACGATCATAGCCGTTGAGATGGCCGCCATTGCGGTCGCGCATCCGACTTTCCTGACGACCGATCGAATGCTGCTGACGCTCGACGCGGTGCGCCTCACCGGGGCTCATGCTCCCCGTACGCAGCCCATGGTCGATACGCTGCTGCTGATCGGCATGCCGCTGATCGACCGTCTGCGCCTGCGCGGCGCCGGCGAGGACGCCCATGCCGATCACGGCGGCGAGCATGCGATGGGAGGTTCTCACGGCATTTCTCCTTAGAATTATCGATGGCGCAGGATTACGAGCCTGCCGCTGAATGACGATCGAACGCATCGTGCAGCCCTGGTTCAGCGCAGAGCGCTGGGTGCCTCAGAGGCCTAAGATGAGCCCCCCTCGGGAGCGACGTAGCGCCGTTCGACTAGAGAGAAGGCAGCGAGACGCTCGGATGCGCATGCAAACAGTTGCGCCTACACCCACCGCCTCGCCCTTATCCTAGTTCTCCGCTTTCCAGATAGGCCAATCGACCATCTCAGCCACGATGCTAGCCGTGCATTGGCTCGTAAAGTCTTCTGCTTGAAGGGCGCGCGCGCGTTGCTGCAACTCTGCGCAAAGCTCGTCAGCAAACTCCTGTCCGAACCGCCGAACGAGAACGATTGACGTTGCTGTTGCCAGTTCCAGCGCGGCGATCGCAGCCTGGTTCGACGCGTACAAGCGCTTGTGCTCCATCTTCGCCAAATGCTGGCTCTGGGTGGAATGGCTCAGATTTCGGGTCGCCATGGCTCTCTGTCCTTTCAGGTCTCTCCTGAAGACAGCCTACCTTATCGCCGGCAATAAGGCCAAAGCGCTCGGGATGGGATATTGGCGTTAGTGGGATCCCTGTATCGACACCCTCGATACGATCGGGATGTCGTCAGATGCGACCTCGTCCGCATCTGGCCCGTCGACGCAAACTGCATTTCCGATGGGAACATCGCAGCCGTTTCGCTCGCGCTACCATATTGCATCGACTTGCCGGACGAAGTCAGCTTGCGCTTATTAACCAGCTTATCATGTCTTGTTTTATATCGGAGTACGATATATATATGGCTACTATAAGATCGAGAAGCGCCAGCGCAGCTTCGCGACATAAAGGAGAAGAGCCGTGCTTATGTCCGGGATCTTCCTTCGGTCCGCCCGAAGCGCACTCGGACTGCCGCCGCATGCCGGATAATATTGGAAGCGCTTATAGGAGTAGACGAGACGACTATTCGACTGGCCGGGATCGCGTTGGCTGCGTTGATCTTACTGGCACTCGTCTGGTACCGGACGCGACATCTCAGAGTCGCAAGAAAAGGCGCCTCCTACGAGCCTGGTCGGGGCTTGTTTGGCGAGATCAGGACAGCGTTCGGCGACATCGCGCGTCAATTCATGGGCGGTGACCGTGACATGCAGCGGCGACGCGATCGTCAGGCCGAGATCGATCGATGGCGCTGAGCAATTTAATCCTGAAACGCCGGTCTCGCTCGCAGATCTTTGATGAAGGCGCATAGGCTGTATGATTGAGTTGCCGTGCATGGATGAAGAGCTGTTACAAGAGGATTACGAAATCCTCGCAGCTTTCCGATACGAGCTGCGACGCTTCCTTCAGTTTAGCGAGACCGCCGCTAAGGGCGTCGGATTGACGCCGCAGCAGCATCAAGCGCTGTTGGCGATCAGGGCGGATCCCCAAGGGGGCATGACGATCGGCGCACTGGCTGAAATATTGTTCATTCAGCCCCATAGCGCGAGCGAACTGGCGGACAGGTTGATTGGGCTCGACCTCCTGACGCGCGAAGCCGCCGAGGACGACCGGCGGCGCGCATGGCTTCGGCTAACCCCTCAAGCCACGGAGCGACTGGGCCGTTTATCCACCGCCCACCGTGCCGAAGTCGTTCGAGTGAAGCCGACGCTGACTGCCATCTTGCGCCGCCTGCGAGGGAATGCCGTCACCGAAACGGGCAGACGAGAAACGCAGAGGTCTGAACCAATAGAGGAGAATGACGGTGAGTGAGAGTGTCGATCGGCATTTGCACAGCGAGCTCAATCTCCTTGGCTTCCGATCGCGGGCAGCGGTCGTGGGATTGCTCCAGCTTACCAAGGAACTCCGTCAGGCCGGTGTGCTTGATGGTGGTGCAACGATCAGGGTCAGAGACGCCGTCGTCGACGAGCTCGCACTGATGCGTCCTCGTCACGCCTCTTCGCAAGATGTGCGGGAAAGCCTGCGAAAGCGGTTGGATGCGCTGATAGGCATGTAGCAGGAACTCTGGTTCGATTTGGTTTCCCTGATCCTTAAGGCCAACGATCATGATCGAAGGCGCTGGTCGTTATACCTTCCGGAATCACGCCGGATTGCCAGTAGCGACATCATATAAGGACGGCCATTGAGCCCTTTGATACGAACCGTCGCGGCGATTGCCCCTAAAGGTCCAATCGCCCGTCATGCACTGTATTTGCCATGACCGGTCGCGAGAAGATCGACCACGTGCGAGTTCTGGTCCGTCGCCACGGTCCGACAGCACCTATCTGGCGTCGTCGCATGGCGATCCTGACCGGCGCCATTGCGCTTGGCATTGTGGCCCTGGTGTTTGCCAAAGCGGAGGACACCGTCAGCCACCTCTTCCTGATGGTGATTCATCGACAGAAATGGGCGCCGCTGCTTGCGACGCCGCTTAGCTTCGCTTTCCTGGTATGGCTGACACGGCGTATCGCACCAGATGCCCGGGGATCCGGCATTCCTCAGATCATGGCGGCACGAAACGATCCCGAAGGGGCGATGGCCTCGCTTGCGTCCGCGAGGACAGCCGTCGTCAAGTTCGTGATGACACTCGAAGCCCTCCTGGTCGGTGCCTCCATCGGCCGCGAAGGACCGACCGTCCAGATATCCGCTTCGATCATGGCATATGCGCACCGATTGTTTCGGATGCCTGTAGGGGCCTCTGTGATGATCGCAGGCCGCGCGGCGGGCGTTGCTGCCGCGTTCAATACGCCATTGGCTGGTGTCACCTTCGCGATCGAGGAACTGGCCGCCGCCTATGAGCAGAAGATGACGCTGCTCGTTATGACGGCCGTGCGCCGTGATTCTGCTTGGGATGGCAGACTACTTCACCGGCGTGGTACGCGCCCCTAACCGCCGCCGTCATCATTTCTGAGGCGACGGCCAGCCATGGGTTGTCGCTGCCCCTGTTTGCAACTGCGCTAATCGCCGACGCGATCTCGAGCATCATTTGCCCCAAGACTCTATCACGGACTGTCGCATGGCTTTGCTCTCAAACATGCGAATGCAGATACGCGCTGATTTTGACTGTCAGCAAATATGCCGAGCTTCTTACGCGATGGACTATGCAATAATCGGCGACGGAGCACCGTTAGATGCTCGGACACCCATCATGAACGGTCGCATCTTCGCTCGGCGATTAAGGCAAACGGCTCGCGGCGAGTCAGCGGCACGCCGTCGGTCTGCACCGGGATCGGCCCGCGGCACGACGTCGACCCACCGAGGCGTAACGCCGTCGCCCGGCTCACATCCTAGCTGGTGAGCAAGATCAAGCGCGTATCGGCAAGCCTCAGCGAGACTTGCATACTCTTAAGGCTGAGAATGGCGGCTGCCATCGAGATTGCGGATCGAAAGGTTGATCATAGCGGTGTCGTATCAGGCGGTAGCACGATGCGGACGGCGTCCCGGAACTCCAAACGATGAGCGACCGCGCCGGCGGCGGTTTCAATGTCCAGATGCCTGTCGAGGTCGACCAGGCCGCCTAGCACCTCGTCCGAAATAATTGATCTGGCGTCTTCCAAAGCCAGTGCCGCCGCTACAGCAATGTCAGCGCATTCCCGGCCTTCCTCATCGAGCAGCAGATCGACGCCATCGCGTAGATGGAAAAAATACCTGCTCAACGCCGTCTCCTCGCATCGGGGCGGGAGCGCGGGGCTCTCAGTCGTCGAGGCCCAAGCCTGATCGACGATATGTTGTCGTAGCATAATTGGTCGGGGAATCTAGATCAATCTCAAGGAAAGCGACATTGATCATATAACTCGTCTTCACCGCGTGATAATGCCCGAGAATCACGGGCACGTTAAACGGGCGCCGGTGACCGAGAGCAGGTTTGCGCTCCCGCCCTTAAGCGGAGCAAAAAATGTTCGACAACAGCGCCCCTCTCGCGTCCCTCGTCCGAAGACTTTCGTCGCATGCGGCTTTGAGCCCGCAGGATTGCGACTCTATTTTGGCACTCCCCTGCACGATACGGAGATTCGACGCATCGTCGTACCTCGTTCGTGAAGGCGAGCTTCCTGGCCAATGCGCTGTGCTGCTATCGGGATATGCTTACCGCCATAAATCGACCGCGGGCGGCGCGAGGCAGATCGTCTCGATCCACGTGCCAGGGGACGCACTCGACTTCCAGAACCTCTATCTGGATGAGGCAGACCATAATGTTCAAACCCTGACCCGTGTCGAGGCGGCGATCATACCGCGTACCGCGATCCGCGGACTGATGCTGACGCGGCCTACCGTCGCGCAGGCAATCGTAGTGAGCATATTGGTGGAAGCATCGATCTTTCGCGAATGGGTCCTGAATGTCGGGCGCCGAACCGCACGCGAACGAGTGGCGCACCTTCTATGCGAATTTGCCGTTCGGCTCGATGCACAGGGCCTGGTGGGGTCCGAAGGGTACGCGCTGCCAATGAGTCAGGAACAGATCGGCGACGCTACGGGCCTGACCGCGGTCCACGTTAATCGGATGCTCAAGGTTCTCCAAACCGAGGGCCTCGTCGAGCGCGACAAACGGGCCGTTACCTTCCCTAACCTCGATGGGCTGCGCGAGGTCGCCGACTTCAATGAGCGTTACCTGCACCTATCTCGGCAGGTCGCGTGATCAAGCGAGATCAGCGCTTCAGTGCGCCGTCCGCTCCTCACCGATCGGTGCAGAAACGGTGACACGGAGCCCCGGAGCGTTGTCGGCTTCTTCCATAGTTCCGGACAGGCGCGTGACCATGGACTTAAGCATACGTGATCCGAAGCCCTGGCCCGTCGACGCCTTGCCCGCACCGCGATCGGAGACGATCAGCCGGAAGCGATTGCGGTGCTGTTCCAGTTCGATAGTGATCGGGCCCGCCCCGCCGGAATAGGCATATTTGTTGGCGTTGATGACGAGTTCGGTGAGGATCAGACCGATGCTGACGGCGCGCGCGGTCGAGATCAGGATGGGCGCGAGATCATGCCGGATCTCGTCGCTCCAGTCCTCATCCATCGTCGATTTGATCTCGATGCACAGATCGCCAATGTAACGGCCCAGATTGACCGCCTGCAGATGCTCGTCGGTATGAAGGCGGCGATGCACCATCGCGACCGCCGCAAGCCTGCGTTGCGCTTCTCCAAGGTGTGCGGTCAGCACGTCGTCGCCGACCGCACGCCCCTGTAGCGCGAGGAACGACGATACCAGCTGAAGGCTGTTCTGAACGCGGTGGTGAACCTCCTTGAGCAAATAGTCCTTTTGAACGAGCAGGCTGGCATTATCGGTGATCGTCGCGGTCAGTTCGCGGTTCACCTCGGAAAGCCTTCGGTT
>CAXTVK010000027.1:0-27318 GCA_964247655.1 uncultured Sphingomonadaceae bacterium
GCTTCGGCCTGCTCGCGCACCGCCGCCTCGATCGCGCGGCGCTCCTCGTTGAGCCCGTCGAGTTCGGCGGCGATCGCGCGCGCTTCGGCGGGGTCGTCGGTGGTGAGCAGGCGGACGCCGAGATCGGCCTTGCCGACGCGCCCGCCCGCGTTGATCCGCGGGCCCAATGCGAAGCCGAGATCGGTGCAGGTTGGGTTGCGCGTCAACCGCGACGCCTCGATCAGCGCGGCGAGCCCGACGTTGCGCCGCACCGCCATCACCTTGAGGCCTTGGGTGACGAAGGCGCGGTTGAGGCCCTTCAACTGCGCGACGTCGGCAACGGTGCCGAGCGCGACGATGTCCAGCAGCTCGAGCAGCTTAGGCTCGGCGCGGCCGCCCGCGAACCAGCCGCGTCCGCGCAGCACGCGGATCAGCGCGGCGCCGAGCAGAAAGGCGACGCCGACCGCGGCGAGATGGCCGTGCGCCGCGCCCTCGCCTTCGTCGAGCCGGTTGGGGTTGACGATCGCGTGCGCCACCGGGAGCGACGTCGCGCATTTGTGGTGATCGACGACGATCACGTCGAGCCCCGCGTCGCGCGCGGCCTGCAACGCCTCGAACGCGAGCGCGCCGCAATCGACCGTCACGACAAGCCGCGCGCCGGCCTCCGCCAGCCCGACCAGCGCGTCCGCCGACGGGCCATAGCCTTCGAGCAGCCGGTCGGGGATATAATGGCCCGCCGCGAGCCCGAGATCGCGCAGCAGCCGGATCAGCAGCGCCGCCGAGGTCGCGCCATCGACGTCGTAGTCGCCGAAGATCGTCACCGGCTCCTGGGCGACGACCGCGTCGGCGATCCGCTCGGCGGCGCGGTCCATGTCGAGGAAGATCGAGGGATCGGGCATGAAGCCGCGGATCGTCGGCACGCGGTGGCTGTCGAGCGCATCGCGCGCGCAGCCGCGTGCCATAAGCAGCTGATCGACCAGCGCATCGGGCCGAAAGTCCCGATCGGTATCGGTATCGCCCGCGAGCCCCCGCCAGCGCCACGGCTGGCCGAGGATCGAGCGGGTCACTCCACAGGGCGACGCGGCGGCACTGGTCATGCGGAGCGTCTAGTGCCTGATCGTCGAAGGTGAAAGCGCGAAGCGCTTACACCGCTGGCGTGAATCAGGCGCTACTCAACGACTCCGATCGCGGCCCCAAGGGAATCACGCCTCGATACGCTCGCCTACGACATGCCCGATCCGCGGCAGCAGCAGCCGGAGCAGCGGCCCGGTCATCAGCGTCGTCGCCACCGCCATCACCACCAGCATCGTGAACATCGCCTGCGGCAGGAAGCCCAGATCATAGCCGATGTTGAGCACGATCAGCTCCATCAGCGCGCGCGTGTTCATCAGGCTGGCGAGGATCGACGATTCGGTCGTGTCGAAGCCTGCGACCCTTCCGGCGAGGAACACGGGCACGATCTTGCCCGCGACCGCCGCGACCAGCACCAGCGCCAGCCAGCCGAGGTCGCCCGCGCCCAGCCCGAGCAGATTGGTGCGCAGCCCGGTGAAGGTGAAGAAGACGGGCAGGAAGAACACCAAGGTGAAATGCCCGACCTGCCGCTGCCACGCCGCGACGAAATCGGTGTGACGGTGAAACAGCAGCCCGGCGGCGAACCCGCCGAAGATCGCGAAGATGCCGATCTGGAAGGTGACGATGCCCAACGCGAACATCAGGCACAGCGTGATCGCCATCAGGTTCGCGGGCACGCGCCCGTCGACCAGCGGGAAGCGGCGCACCAGCCGATCGACCAAAGGCGCCAGCACGAAGCGCATCGCGATCAGCAGCACCGCCAGCGCGAGCAGCCGCCACAGCAGGAAGGCGCCCGAGAAGACCGCGGTCGCATAGGCCGAGATGCACGCGAGCATCACCCAGCCGACGACGTCGTTGATCGCCGCCGCCGAGATCGCGACGACGCCGATCGGCGTGCGGGTCAGCGAGAATTCGCGCAGGATGCGGCCGAGGATCGGCACCGCGGTGATCGCCAGCGCGACGCCGCAGAACAAGGCATAGACCAAGGGTGAGATCGCGGGCGCGAGGCTCGGCTGCGAGGCGAAACCCAGCCACAGCCCGAGCGCGAACGGCACGACGATCGATCCGATCGCGACCAGCAGCGTCGCACGCTTGGCCTTGGCGGAGCGCAGGTGCCCGAATTCGAAATCGGCGCCGATCTGGAACATCAGCAGGATCAGCCCGATCTGGCTGAGCACGACGATCGCGGGACTGGGCTTGGCGCCGAACACCAGCAGCGAGGCCTGCGGAAAGACATGCCCGAGCAGCGACGGCCCGAGCATCAGCCCCGCCACGATCTCGCCGATCACGCCCGGCTGCCCGATCGCGCGGAACGCGCTGTTCATGATCCGCGCCGCGCCGATCATCACGATCAGTTGCAGCAACACCGCGAAGAGCAGTTGCTCGTTCGCATGCACCGACGCCATTTTTCGCGTCCTCCCCCCTTGTTATATCGCGAGGCATAAGCCGGTGGCGTGCGCTGTCAACGGTGGGGGGGGGGCCGCGCACTATCCGGTCGCCGGGCAGTGGAAAGTCGGGAAGGTTACGCCGCATCATCCCAGGATGCCGTCTCCGTGGCCAGTCGTCGCCCACCGAGCCGATCACGATGTGCGTCCAACATTCGCCGCTCATCCCGCTCGCGCTATCCCTCGTTAGGAAGACTGCGGGGCTCTTGGCCAAAATGTTGGCATCACGCATGTTCGCAAGATGAACGGCGGCATCCCCAATTATCAAACCCGTGATTCTCTGCGGCATGATTTGAATCGGATCGGCATCCGTACCGGCGATACGATCATGGTCCATGCGGCAATGCGTAAAGTCGGACCGTTACTCAATGGCCCGGATGCGCTTTTGGCGGCGCTGCTCGACGCGATCGGTCCTAAGGGCACGATGCTCGTCTATACGGGCTGGGACAGCGTACATGACGACCTTATGGACGATGACGGTCGCGTCCTCCCCGAGTGGCGCGACCATCTGCCTGGCTTCGACCCGCGAGCATCGCGTGCGGTGCGAATGAACGGCGTGATTGCCGAATTTGTCCGAACGATGCCAGGTGCGTGTCGCAGCGCCAATCCCGGCGCATCCGTCGCGGCGGTCGGCAAGCTGGCGGATTGGATCACGTCCGACCATCCGCAAAATTACGGCTACGGCGAAGCCTCGCCTCTAGCCAAGCTGGTCGAGATAGGAGGCCGGGTCCTGATGGTCGGAGCGCCTTGGGACACTATGACGCTGATTCACCATGCCGATCATCTGGCGGCTCTACCTCACAAACTGGTCCGCCGCTACGAAGTGCCCTTCGCGGAAAACGCGGGAACGACCTGGCGATTCATCGAAGAGTTCGACACGACGGAGCCAGTGGCGACCGGATTGCCAGAAAACTACATCGAACAAATCGTCGCCGCCTATGTCGGCACCGGCGGCGGACATCAGCAGACGATCGGCCTCGCCCCTTCCTTGCTCGTAGATGCCCAGCCGATGCTCGCGTTCGCGATCGACTGGCTGGAAGCCCACGTCGGTAAAACGGCATGAGCGCGGGCAGAATTGCCGATCGGAACACACAACCGCTCAGTTCGCCTCCAGCCACAACAGCAGGATGAAGAACAACACCGAGGTGACGCTCGTCATCAGCAGCAGCGTGGCGGTGCGCCAGGCGGCGCCGGCGCGACCGAGGAGGTAGGCGCCCTTCAGATGCTTGTACATATGGACCGGGGGGGCGAAGATGAACGCCAGCCACAGCCATGTCTCGCTGACGCCGATCAGATCGAGACCGATCAGCCCGACCACCAGCAGCGTCATGAAGCTCAGCGAGTGGAAGGCGAAGATCGCGTGATCGTAGAGGCCGACGTCGCGCCGCCAGAAGAATAGCAGCCAGATGAACGGCAGCGAGATCGGGATCAGCGCCCAGCTGAACTTCGACGCGGCGGACTGGAGCTTGTAGAAGAAAAGCGCGCGGTTCTGATTGACCGCGTGGATCTGGCGATCGAGCCCGGGGATGGTGGTGGTGAAATTGCCGTCGTCGGTGCCGCCGAGCAGGCTCGTCGACGGGGCGACGTTGGACAGGTCCGGGACGCCGGGCACCGCGGGGTCGGCCGGCTTGGCGCCCGGGGCGGCCAACCCCGCGGGCTTTCCCGGGAAGCGCGCCGCGACGCTTTTCAGCGCCGCCACCTCATGCTCGGTATCGGCGATCTGCTTGTCGAGATCGCGCGTGTCGGCCTTGGCATTGTCCTCCAGGCGATCGGCCTTCTTCTCCTTGAGGTCGGCAAGCTTGTCGGCGGCCTTCTCGGCCTCCTCGCCCATCTGCTCCTTGGCCTTGGCCATACCCTGCGCGGCGCCCGCGACATCGGGCATGCTGATCCGGTTGACCGCGGCGAACAGCAGGAACACCGAGAACAGGAACAGCGCCATCGGCGACACGAATTTCTGCCGCTCGCCGTGGACGTAGCGGCGCGTCAGCTGCCCGGGATGCAGCGCGAGCATCGGGATGGTCTGCCAGATCCGCCCCTCGAAATGGAACACGCCGTGCGCGATGTCGTGGCCGAGCGAGACCATCGTGCGGTGGACATGCCCGCTCTGCCCGCAATCCTGGCAGAAGCCGCCTGCGCGCACCGCGCCGCAATTGAGGCAGGTGCCGCCCGCGCCATCCTGTCCACCGTGCGCCGCGGTGCCGCCGCCGCGCACCCGATCGAGCGTGCGCGCGACGATGCCACCGGTCAGGATGTCGCCGATGCCGTCCGCCGTCTCGCCCATGCCGATCGATCCTCCTGTCGCGCCAGAAGTGTCACGAAGCGGGCTTCGGGTCGAGGGCGTTCCGATCGCGGCGCGTTTCTGCTAGTCCGCGCGGCATGGACGTCCCGCTGCCCCTCGACGCGCCGATGAGCGCGTCCGACGCCGACGCGCTGATCCGCGCGATGGGAATTTGCGCACGCGCCGCCGCCGCGACGCTGGCGCTTGCGCCGACCGCCCAGAAGGCCGACGCGGTGATGCGCGCCGCAGCGTTGCTACGCGAGCGCGCCAATACGGTTCTCGCCGCCAATGCTCAGGACATGGCGCGCGCGGATGCGGCGGGCATGGCGGATGCGATGCGCGACCGGTTGCGGCTCGATCCTTCGCGGCTCGAGGGGATCGCTGCGGCACTGGAAGCCGTGGCGGCGCTCGACGATCCGGTCGGCCGCATCATCGACGCGAGCGAGCGCCCCAACGGCTTGAAGCTCAGCCGCGTGCGCGTGCCGCTGGGCGTGATCGGCATCATCTACGAGAGCCGCCCCAACGTCACCGCGGATGCGGGCGCGCTGGCGCTGATGGCGGGCAATGCCGCGATCCTGCGCGGCGGATCCGAGGCGCGCGCGAGCAACGCCGCGATCCACGCCGCACTCGCCGACGGCATCGCCGCGGCCGGCCTGCCGCGCGACGCGGTGCAGATGATCCCGACCAGCGACCGTGCCGCGGTCGGCGCCTTGCTGCGCGCGCAGGGGCTCGTCGACATCATCGTGCCGCGCGGCGGCAAGGGTCTGGTCGCGCGCGTGCAGGACGAGGCGCGCGTGCCCGTGCTCGCGCATCTCGACGGCATCAATCACAGCTTCGTCCACGCCTCGGCGGACCCCGCGATGGCGGAGGCGATCGTCGTCAACGCCAAGCTGCGCCGCACCGGCGTCTGCGGGGCGACCGAGACGGTTCTTATCGACCGCCGCTATCCGGCCGCGGCCGCACTGGTGGGCGCCTTGATCGACGCGGGCTGCGCGCTCCGCGGCGACGCCGAAGCCTGCGCGCTCGATCCGCGGATCGCGGCGGCGGACGCGGCCGACTGGGACACCGAATATCTCGACGCGATCTGCGCGGTCGCGATCGTCGACGGGCTCGACGCCGCACTCGCGCACATCGCGCGCCACGCCTCGCACCACACCGACGCGATCATCGCCGAGGACGCCGCGGTGGCGGAGCGTTTCCTTACCGAAGTCGATTCGGCGATCGTGATGTGGAACGCCTCGACGCAGTTCGCCGACGGCGGCGAGTTCGGGCTCGGCGCGGAGATCGGCATCTCCACCGGCCGCCTCCACGCCCGCGGCCCCGTCGCGCTCGAAGGGCTGACGACGTACAAGTGGCAGGTGCGGGGAACGGGCCAGGCGCGACCTTGATGCGATTGTATACAAGGTATACAATTGGGGCATGAGCAAAACGTCCGTCATCAGCTGCCGTGTCGACGAGGACATGCTCGCGACGCTCGACCGCCTCGCCGCCGCGCACGATCGCAGTCGGGCATGGGTGGTCAACAAGCTGCTCGTCGAGGCGGCGGCGGCGGAACTCAGGCTGCTCGAGGACATCGAAGAAGGAATCGCCGACATCGACGCGGGCCGGTTTATCGCCCACGAGGACTTCATGGCGCAGCTAGAAAAAGAGTTCGGGTATAAACGCGATAGCAAGGCAGCTTGAACCAGCTAAAATGGACCAGGCGGGCCTCCGCCGACCTTAGAAACATCCTACGCTATTATAACGATGTGGATTTCGCCCTCGGCGAGACCCTGTTTGGCCGGATTGTCGCTGCGTCAAGACCGCTTATCGACCAACCCGGGCTGGGTAGCGTGGTAGGTCACCACGGGACGCGCAAATGGCGCGTCAAGCGTACGCCGTTCGTCCTGCTCTATCGGATATCGAAGAACCGCACCGTCGAAATCCTCCGCGTCCATCACGCCGCACAAAACTGGCGCCCCGAATGAAACGCATCGGGCTGCTCGGCGGATCGTTCAATCCTGCGCACGCCGCGCATCGGCGGATCAGCCTGTTCGCGCTCGAGGCGCTGGGGCTCGACGAGGTGTGGTGGCTGGTCTCGCCCGGCAATCCGCTCAAGGCGCGCGCGACCGACATGGCGTCGCTGCCCGCACGGCTGTTGTCGGCGCAGCGGATGGCGCGCCATGCCCCGATCGTGCCCACCGCGATCGAGGCGCAGCTGGGCACGCGCTACACCGTCGATACGCTGCGCGCGATCGTGCGGCGTTACCCCAACGACCGCTTCGTCTGGATCATGGGCGCCGACAATCTGGCGCAATTCGATCGCTGGCGGGACTGGCGCGGGATCGCGAGGACGCTTCCCATTGCCGTCGTCGCGCGTCCGGGCTATGGAGGGGATGCTCGATCCGGCGTCGCGATGGGTTGGCTACGCCGTTTCGGCAGGCCCGCATCGGGCGCGAAGCGATGGACGCGATGGAGTTTGCCGGCACTCGTGCAGCTGCACACCTTTCCCGATCCGACTTCAGCCACCGCCCGGCGGGCCGCCGATCCCGATTGGCACCGCCGTATCAGCCCCAAGACCCTGCGTGATCGCGTGACGCGCCGGGCCGTTTCCCCGGAGGTTCATTGCCCGCTTCTCCCGCCGCCGCCCGCCCGATGACGGACGGCACCGCTCCGCCCACCGGCGGCGTCTCCCCCGAAGCGCAGGCGCTGCATGCGCTGGTGCTCGAATCGCTCGATGCCGATCAGGCGGTCGAGACGATCTCGATCCCGCTCGCCGGCAAGTCGAGCATCGCCGATTACATGGTGATCGCCAGCGGCCGCTCGAGCCGTCAGGTCGCCTCGATGGCGGCCAAGATCGCCGAGAAGGTCAAGGCCGAATTCCGCCGCAGCGTGCGGATCGAGGGCCTTCCCGCCGCCGATTGGGTGCTGATCGACGCGAACGACGTCATCGTCCACCTGTTCCGTCCCGAGGTCCGCTCCTTCTACAATCTCGAGCGGATGTGGGCGTTCGGCGACGAGGCGGCGGCGACGGCCTCGCCCTCCAACCCGCCCGTCGACGGCACGCCCCCCGCGGCCGACGCTTCCGAAGCCTGATCCCCGCCGTCGGCGCCCGCCGTGCTGCTGCATATCGTCGCACGCGGACGGATCGGTCGCGGACCCGAGGCCGATCTGGTCGAGCGCTATCTGAAACGCGTGGCGTGGCCGACCAAGGTTACCGAACTGCCCGATACGGGTGGCAAGATGCCCGAGCTCGCGCCGGGCACGCGCACCGTCGTGCTCGACGAGACCGGCCGCGACCTGCCCTCGCGCGATCTCGCCGCGACGCTCGGCCGCTGGCGTGACGACGGCGTCCGCGAAACGCGCTTCCTGCTCGGCGCAGCGGACGGCCACGACGTCGCGCTGCGCGAGGGCGCGGACCTGCTGCTGGCGTTCGGCAAGGCGACCTGGCCGCACATGATGGCGCGCGCGATGCTCGCCGAACAATTGTGGCGCGCGACGAGCATCTTGGCTGGCCATCCTTATCATCGGGAGGGATGATGGACGCACGGTTCGCTCTCCCATCGGCAAGCCGTACTCCTGCGAAAGCAGGAGCACAGGGAAGCGCCGCAGCATTTGAAGCCCTGGGCTCCCGCGTACGCGGGAGAACGGCGTTGCATACAACAAGCTTCCTCCTCGCCATCGCCCTCCTCGTGCTCGCCACCCCCGCCATCGCCCCCACTCGCGCCGACGATCTCGGCGACCAGCGCGCGTCGCTGCTGGGCGCCAAGCTGGCCGCCGCCGATGCCGAGGCGCACGCCGCCGCGCTCAACCAGCAGGCCGAGGAGGCGGTCGACGATGCCGCCAGGGCGCGCGCGCACGCCGCCGCGCTCGAGATGCAGGTGCAGGCCGCGCAGTCCGACATCGCCGCGGCGCAGGCGCGGATCGCGCTGATCGGCACGCTGCAGGCGACCGAGCGCGCGCGCATCGCCGACAAGCAGGGGCCGATCCTGCATCTCGTCGCAGCACTTCAGACGCTCGCGCGGCGCCCGCCCGCGCTCGCTATCGCGCAGCCGGGCTCTATCGACGACATCGTCCACGTCCGGCTGCTGCTCGCCGACACGCTGCCGGTGATCGCGGCGCGCACCGCGAGCCTGCGCGAGGATCTCGACCGCCAGACGCAGCTGCGCGGCGACGCCGAGCGGGCGGTCGCCGCGCTGGATGCCAGCCGGCACCTGCTCGACCGGCGCAAGGTGCAGCTCGCGCAGGTCGAGGCGACCGCGATCCGCCGTTCGCAGCGGCTCGCCGACCAGGCCGCGGACGAGCAGGAACGCGCGCTCGGGCTCGGCGAGGAGGCGCGCGACATCACCGACCGGATGCAGACGCTGGAGAATGCCGGCGACGTCCAGGCGCGGTTAGCCAAGCTCGCCGGCCCCGATCCGCGCCCCGATGGCGGCGACGATGCGCTGCCCGCGCACGACGGCATGCCGCGCTACCGCTTGCCCGTCGCGGGCGAGGTCGCGAGCGGCTTCGGCGAGGTCTCGCCCTCGGGCGTCCGCGCGCGCGGGCTGACGATCGCGACCGACGGCGCCGCGGCGGTGACCGCGCCGGCCCCCGCGACCGTCGTCTTCGCGGGCCCGTTCCGCAGTTACGGCCGGATCGTCATCCTCGCGCACGGCGGCGGCTGGACGACGACGGTCACCGGGCTCGACGCCCTCGCCGTCAAGCAGGGCGACCGCCTCGCGCAGGGCGCGCCGATCGGCCGCGCCGAGGCGCGCGGCGGACACGTCACCACCGAATTGCGTCGCGGCGACAAGCCGATCGACATCGTCGCGATAACGCAGGGGGGGTGACGCCGACCTGTTCCCCGGCGCAGGCCGGGACCCAGGTCCCACCTTCCTAAACGCACGTCGCGCCCGCCAAGCGCTCCGGGCCTGGGCCCCGGCCTTCGCCGGGGAACGAGGAAGCTGCAAGCGACGACAAGCTGATCGACATCGTCGCGATGACGCAGGGCGGGTGACGCCGACCTGTTCCCCGGCGCAGGCCGGGGCCCAGGCCCCACCTCCCTGAGCGCACGCCGCGCCCGCCAAGCGCTTCGGGCCTGAGCCCCGGCCTCGCCGGGGAACGGCTTGGTTCAGGCGGGCCTCTCCAACGATCGCTTTTGCGCGCCCGCGAAACTCTGTAACAAGGGCTTCGGACGGCCACACTCGCCCACGGAAAGACCATCATCGATGCCGAAGTCCTTGTTGCGCACGATCGCCCTGCTCGCCGCCGGCGCCGCCATCCCGACGATCATGATCCCGACCGTGCAGGGCGCGCGCGCCGCGGAATCCGCCGCCGCCCCCGCGACCGACCAGGACACGTACAAGCAGCTCGATCAGTTCATGAACGTGTTCCAGAAGGTCCGCGCCGACTATGTCGACAAGACCGACGACACCAAGCTGATCAAGGGCGCGATCGACGGCATGCTCGCCAGCCTCGATCCGCACAGCAGCTATATGGATGCGCATGACTCGCAGCAGATGAAACTGACGACCGACGGCAATTACGGCGGCCTGGGCCTCACCGTGCAGCCCGAGGACGGCGTCGTGAAGGTCCAGTCGCCGACCCCCGACACGCCTGCGTACCGTGCGGGCATCAAGTCGGGCGACTATATCACGCACATCAACGGCAAGCTGGTCTACGGGCTGACGCTCGACGAGGCGGTCGATCAGATGCGCGGCGCGCCGGGCACCAAGGTGACGCTCACCATCATCCGCCCGGGCCGCGACAAGCCGTTCGACCTGACGCTCACGCGCGAGAACATCGTCGTGAAGTCGGTCAAGTGGGAGGTCCGCAACCATATCGGCCTGATCTCGATCAACAGCTTCTCCAAGCAAACCGGCGCCGACACGCGCGCGGCGATCGCGGCGATCACCAAGGCCAATGGCGGGCTGCCAACCGGCTACGTGATCGATCTGCGCGACGACCCCGGCGGGCTGCTCGACCAGGCGATCGAGGTGGGCGACGCGTTCCTCGATCATGGCGAGATCGTCTCGCAGCGCGGCCGCGGCAAGGACGATATCGAGCGTTATTACGCGCATTCGGGCGACGACGCGAAGGGGCTGCCGATCATCGTGCTGGTCAATGCCGGCTCCGCCTCGGCGGCGGAAATCGTCGCGGGCGCGCTGCAGGATCAGCGCCGCGCGCTGGTGATGGGCGAGCGCAGCTTCGGCAAGGGATCGGTACAGACGCTGTTGCCGATCACCGACGACACCGCGCTGCGCCTCACCACCGCGCGCTACTACACCCCCTCGGGTCGTTCGGTGCAGGAGGGCGGGATCCAGCCCGACGTCTCCGTGCCGCAGCTCACCGATCCCGACTACAAGGATCGCCCGCGCTTCCGTGAAGACGATCTGCGCCGCCACCTGATCAACGAGGCCAAGGTCGACGACAGCGTGCTCGAGGCGGACGACAAGACCGATCCGCGTTTCACCGCGACCCCCGACAGCCTCAAGAAGCAGGGCATCACCGACTATCAGCTGAGCTATGCGCTGCAGACGATGGCGCGGCTCGGGCCGCAGGCGCCCGCGCCCGCCGCCAAGGTGGCGATGGCCACGCCGGCCGCGCACTGAGACGATAGATGACCGCACGGATGACCACCCTGTCGCGCGCGCGGCTGATCGCGATCCTCGTTCCCAACGCGCTGCTGTGGGGGGCGATCGGATCGCAATATATCGGCCACCTCGTCCCCTGCGAGATGTGCATGTGGCAACGCTGGCCGCACATCGCCGCGATCGCGCTGGCGCTGGTCGCGATCCTGCTGCGCGGCAATCCGCCCGCATCGCGCGGCTTCACCGCGCTGGCGGCGCTGGCGATCCTCGTGTCGGGCGGGATCGGCGTCTATCACGCCGGCGTCGAATATCATTGGTGGCAGGGGCTCACCGCATGCACCGCGCCGGTGTTGAGCGGCACGGGCGACGTGCTCGCGCAGATCATGGCGGCACCCTTGGTGCGCTGCGACCAGGCGCAATGGACGTTGCTCGGCATCTCGCTCGCGGGGTGGAACGCGATCGTCTCGGGCGTCTCGGGGCTGTCGATCCTGTGGCTGATCACGCGGCCGGTGCGTTGAGCGCCGTGCGATGAGCGAACCCGACGTTACGTCGATGATCCGCGTCGACCAGGCCGGCGAATTTGGCGCGACGCGTATCTATGCGGGCCAGCTCGCCATCCTCGGGCCGAGTTCGCCCGCCGGACGCCTGATCGCCCGCATGGCGGCGCAGGAGCAGCGCCACCGCGAGACCTTCGACCGGATGATCGCCGAGCGCGGCGTCCGCCCGACGGTGCTGGCGCCGTTCTGGGATCGCGCGGGTTTCCTGCTGGGTGCCGCGACCGCGCTGATCTCGCCCGAGGCGGCGATGGCGTGCACCGCCGCGGTCGAGACCGAGATCGACAGGCATTATGCCGACCAGCTGGCCGAACTGGGCGACAGCGATCCGGCGCTGTCCGCGACGATCGCCGAATTCCAGGCCGAGGAGCTCGAACACCACGCCACCGCGATCGCCGAAGGCGCCGAGCGCGCGCCGGGCTATCCGCTGCTGTCGGCGGCGATCCGATTAGGCTGCCGGGTCGCGATCGGGCTGTCGAAGCGGGTTTAGGGGCGGTCGCTCCGACCAAAAAACCGTTCGTCCTGAGTAGCCCCTTCGACTGCCTGCTAAGGCAGGCGCTCAGGACAGGCATTGAGCTTGTCGAAATGGCGTATCGAAGGATGCTGGCTTGGTGGCACATATCCTTCGATACGGGTCTTCGACTACGCTCAGCCCCTACTCAGGACGAACGGTGTTGATGGAGCGCCGCCGCCAGCACCGCCTCGTCTTCGCCCGAAAACGCGACCAGCACGATCCGGTCGAACGCCTGGGGGTTGGCCGCGACACAGCTTCGGATCGCGGTGAGCGCGACCTTCGCGGCGGCGGCCTTGGGATAGCCGTAGATCCCGGTCGAGATCGCGGGGAACGCGATCGTCCGCGCGCCCGCCTCCGCCGCGAGATCGAGGCTCGCCATATAGGCGCCGGCGAGCAGCCCCGGTTCGCCCTGCCCGCCGCCGCGCCACACCGGGCCGACCGCGTGGACGACGAAGCGCGCGGGCAGCGCGAAGCCGGGCGTGATCCGCGCCTCGCCGGCCGGGCACGGCGCCTGCGCGCGACTCGCCTTCACCAGCTCGGGGCCCGCCGCGCGGTGGATCGCGCCGTCGACTCCGCCGCCCCCGCCGAGCGATCCGTTGGCGGCGTTGACGACCGCGTCGACCGCCATCGCGGTGATGTCGCCGCGTTCCACCTCGATCCGAACCATGAGCCACTCCTACGCCCCAAGAACACTTGCGAGAACCAACCCGCTGGCTCATGCGTTGCATCGCAAAACGGGGTGGACAGGGAATACATCATGCGCAGCTTGCTATTCGTCTCACTTGCCGCCGTCGGTACGCTCGGCGTCGCCGGCCTCGCCTCGACGCCCGCCGCCGCGCAGCAGGCCGATCGCGTCATCGACATCTACGGCAACGATCGCTGCCCATCGAGCAACGGCCAGGACATCGTGGTGTGCGTGCGGCACAAGGATTCGGAGCGCTACCGCATCCCGCAGACTTTGCGCGAGCAGGCGCCGAGCCCGCAGGCGGCCGGCAACAACGGCCTCGCCGCGATGCAGAGCACGGGCGCCAGCGGCGTGCAGATCAACAGCTGCAACACGATCGGCGCGGGCGTCGCCGTCGGCTGCACCAAACAGGCCGCCGACGCCTGGGCCGCGCAGAAGGCCGCGACCAAGAAGGACGAGGCGGGCATCCCCTGATCGCCGGTCCGCCTCGATGTATCGGCTTCCCCCGTCTTCGTTCAGCGTCGCGACAGGCGCCAACCGCTCTGGCGGGCGCATGTCGTACCTCACCCCGTTCCGCCTGACGCCCGCGCTCACCGCCGTCCGTCCGCTGGCGATCGCGCTGCTCGGCTTCCTGATCGGGCTGATGTTCGCCGCGCTGGCGCTGCCGCTCGCCGCCTATGCCAAGCCGCCCGCCACGCAGCCTATCGAGGGCATCCCCGATGGCTCCAAGACGATCTCGATCATCGTCTACGGCAGCGACGCCTGCCCGCCGGGCAAGGGCGACGAGATCGTCGTCTGCGCGCGCCAGCCCGAGAGCGAGCGCTACCGCATCCCCAAGCGCTTCCGCGACAAGAAGCAGGATACCGCGCCCAACAACAGCTGGGCCAACAAGGTGCGCGGCACCGAAGACGCCAGCCGTACCGCGGCGGGCCTGCCCGATACCTGTTCGTCGGTCGGCACCGGTGGCCAATCGGGCTGCTACTCGCACTTCCTGACGCAGATGAACCAGGAAAAGCTGCAGCAGCACGAGCAGCAGCAGGACAATCCGGACGGCACCACACCGCCGAACTGATCGCGGACGCTTTCCCTCACGCGATCCCGCGCTACACTCGCGCGGGGCAAGGGGGAGATGAGCGTGGCGACGATCCTGGAACATGCGCGGCGTAGGGACGGCCTCGCGCCGCTGCCCGCCGATCGCAATCTGGGCTACGTCTCGATCGCGATGCTGGCGGTGGTGCTTGTGGCGCTCTACCGCGGGCGTGCGCATTGGGCCGAGCCGCCCGCTGCCGTCTGGGGCCATCTCGCGCTGGTGATCGCCGCGCTCGTGCTGACGCCGGTGATGCTCGTCCGCCGCAAGGGATCGCGTGCGCATCGCCAGCTCGGCTATGTCTGGGTGGCGCTGCTGATCGGGATCGCGATCGAAGGGTTTTTGATCCCGCTGCACGGCCGGTCCTTCTCGCCGATCTGGCTGCTCTCCGCCTTCGTGCTGGTGCAGGCGCCGCGGCTGGTGATCAAGGCGCGCCGCCACGATATGGACGGGCATCGCCGCGCGGTCCGCGCGATGGTGATCGGCGCCTTCCTCGTCGCGGGCTTCTTCACGCTGCCGTTCGGGCGGCTGCTGGGTAACTGGCTGTTCCACGGTTGAACTTGCGTTCGGCGCGGGCGGAACGTAGAAGGAACGCATGGCGCAGATCGACGTTCGCGAAAAGCTCGCCATCCTTGCCGATGCGGCGAAATACGACGCCTCCTGCGCCTCGTCGGGCACGGTCAAGCGGACCTCGGCGGGCAAGAAGGACGGCATCGGATCGACCGAGGGCATGGGGATCTGCCACGCCTATGCGCCCGACGGCCGCTGCATCTCGCTGCTCAAGATCCTGCTGACCAACAGCTGCATCTTCGACTGCCATTACTGCATCAACCGCAAGAGCTCGAACGTCCGCCGCGCACGCTTCACCGCCAAGGAAGTCGTCGATCTCACGCTCTCCTTCTATCGGCGCAATTATATCGAGGGGCTGTTCCTCTCCTCGGGGATCATCGCCTCGTCGGACTATACGATGGAGCAGCTCGTCGAGGTCGCGCGGTCGCTGCGCGAGGATCACGGGTTCCGCGGCTATATCCACCTCAAGACGATCCCCGATGCCGATCCGATGCTGCTCGAGCAGGCGGGAAAGCACGCCGATCGCCTGTCGATCAACGTCGAGCTGCCGACCGTCGCGGGCCTCACGCGTCTCGCGCCCGAGAAATCGGCGACGCGGATCGAGGGCGCGATGGCGGGGCTGCGATCGTCGATCGAGGATGGGCGCGACGCCAAGAAGAAATACCGCTCCGCCCCCGGCTTCGCACCCGCGGGGCAATCGACGCAGATGATCGTCGGCGCCGATTCGGCGACCGATCGCGACATCGTCGGCCGCGCGAGCAACCTCTACGATCGCTACGCGCTGCGTCGCGTCTATTATTCGGCGTTCAGCCCCATCCCCGATGCGAGTGCGGTGTTGCCGCTCAAGCGTCCGCCTTTGATGCGCGAGCACCGGCTCTACCAGTCCGACTGGATGATGCGCTTCTACGGCTACGGCGCGCAGGAAGTCGCCGCCGCCGCCGATCCCGCGACGGGCATGCTGCCGCTCGACATCGATCCCAAGCTCGCCTGGGCGCTGCGCTTTCGCGAGAGCTTCCCGGTCGATGTCAACCGCGCGCCGCGCGAGGCGCTGCTGCGCGTGCCGGGGCTCGGGGTGAAGGCGGTCGACGGCATCATCACCGCGCGCAAATGGCGCCGGCTGCGGCTGGAGGACGTCGCGCGGCTGTCGCGCTCGATCGCCAAGCTGCGCCCGTTCCTGATCGCCGACGACTGGCGCCCGGTCGCGCTCGCCGACGGCGCCGATCCGCTCCCGGTCGCGGCGCCGAAGCGCGAGCAGATGGAGCTGTTCGCGGCGTAATCGCGATCACTGCGCGCAGTCGGAGTGTGTGTTGCAGGCGGAGCGTTCAGAGCATGTCCTTCGACTGCGCTCAGGACGAACGGATCGAGGAATGACTGTTCCCCGGCGAAAGCCGGGGCCCAGAGTCGCAGGCGCTGCGTTTGAAGCTCTGGGCCCCGGCGTGCGCCGGGGAACGGAGAAGATACGCCTCTCGCGAAATTGCGGACTCGGGACGATTTCGATGACTGGCGCCCGGTCGCGCTCGCCGACCGCGGCGATCCCTTGCCGGTCGCGACGCCGAAGCGGGAGCAGATGGCGCTGTTCGCGGCGTAACCGCCAACAACCGCTGGCACTGCGCGCAGTCGAAGTGCGTGTCGCAGGCGGAGTGTTCGGAGCATGTTCTTCGCCTGCGCTCAGGACGAACGGATCGAGGTATGACTGTTCCCCGGCGAAAGCCGGGGCCCAGGGTTGCAGGCGCTGCGTTTGAAGCTCTGGGCCTCGGCGTGCGCCGGGGAACTGACAAGATATGCTCTCGCGAAACTGCAGGCCCCGGACGATCCGGAAGACTCGCGCCCGGTTGCGCTCTCCGATCGCGCCGATCCCTTGCCGGTCGCGACGCCGAAGCGGGGACAAATGGCGCTGTTCGCGGCATCACCGCCGATAACCGCTGGCACTGCGCGCAGTCGGAGTGCGTCTTGCAGCGGAGCGATCGAAGCATGTCCTTCGACTGCGCTCAGAACGAACGGATCGAGGGATGACTGTTCCCCGGCGCACGCCGGGGCCCAGGGTTGCAGGCGCTGCGTTTGAAGCTCTGGGCCTCGGCGTGCGCCGGGGAACCGAGAAGATATGCCTTTTGCGAAACTGCGGACTCGGGACGATTGCGACGGCTGGCGCCCGGTCGCGCTCGCCGATCGCGCGCCGATCCCTTGCCTGTCGCGCCGCCGAAGCGGGAGTAGATGGCGCTGTTCGCGGCCTAACCGTTCCCCCGCGAAGGCGGGGGTCCAGAATTGCGGGTGCTGCGTTTGAAACCCTGGGCCCCCGCCTTCGCGGGGGTACGGAGATCTTATGCCTCTCGCTAAGCTTGCATCCCAGGACGATTTCGACGGCTGGCGCACTGCCGCCCGCTCGCTCGCACTGGCGGGCATCCCGGCCGAGCAGGTCAGCTGGCAGGTCGGCGACGATGTCGGCGATCTGTTCGCGGGGGTGAGCGAAGCGCCGATCCCGCCCGCGCCCGCCGACGCGGCCTTCTCGGTATCGAGGACCTTCGTGGATCTCGCCGAGACCGCGATCCTCCACGCCGATCCCGAGCGCTTCGCTTTGCTTTATGCGATGCTGCTCCGCCTGCGCGCGCAGCCCGGGCTGATCGACGACCATGCCGATCCGCAACGCCGCAGGCTCGAGGAGATGGCGAAGGCCGTGCGCCGCGACATCCACAAGATGCGCGCCTTCCTGCGTTTCCGCGAGATCGAGGATGACGACGGCACGCCGCGCTTCGTCGCGTGGTTCGAGCCCGAGCATCATATCGTGCGCGCCAATGCGGGCTTCTTCGTGCGCCGCTTCGCGACGATGCGCTGGTCGATCCTGACGCCCGAGGCGACGATCCACTGGGACGGCGACACGCTCACCGAAGGCCCCGGCGCCACCAAGGCCGACGCGCCCGAAGGCGATCCGGTCGAGGAGGTGTGGAAGACCTACTATGCCTCGATCTTCAATCCCGCGCGGCTCAAGACCGGCACGATGATCAAGGAAATGCCCAAGAAATATTGGAAGAACATGCCCGAGACCGCACTCGTCGCGGGGCTGATCGCGGGCGCGCAGAACCGGGAGAGCCGCATGATCGATACCGCCCGCTCCGCCACCACCAGCCACGCGCCCGGCGGCAACGCGCAGCTCGCGCTCGACGCGCTGCGCGAGGAAGCGGCGGGATGCAAGCGCTGCCCGCTGTGGAAGCCCGCGACGCAGACCGTGTTCGGCGAGGGCCCGGCCGACGCCAGGTTGCTGTTCGTCGGCGAGCAGCCCGGCGACCAGGAGGATCTGGCAGGGCGGCCGTTCGTAGGGCCGGCGGGGCAGCTCTTCGATCGCGCGATGGCCGAGGCCGGCGTCGATCGGGCGCGCGCCTACGTCTCCAACGCGGTCAAACATTTCAAGTTCGAACCGCGCGGCAAGCGGCGCATCCATTCGAAGCCCAATGGCGGCGAGATCGAGGCCTGCCGCTGGTGGATCGAGCAAGAGCGCGAGATCGTGAAGCCCGCGGTGACGGTGGCGCTGGGCGCGAGCGCGGCGCAGTCGCTGCTCGGCAAGGTGGTGACGATCTCGCGAACCCGCGGCGCACCGATCGCGCTGGCGGATGGATCGGAAGGCTGGGTGACGGTGCACCCTAGCTTCCTGCTGCGCATCCCCGAGGAGGATCGCCGCGCGGAGGAATATGCGCGGTTCGTTGGGGATTTGCGGCAGGTGTGGGCGCGGGTAGCGGAGTTGGGCGGCTAGCCACCGTGCTGTTCTCCCGCGAAGGCGGGAGCCTAGGATATCGCGCGCTGCGCTTGCAGCTCTGGGCCCCCGCCTGCGCGGGGGAACACTTAGAAGTTTGGCGGATCGGGCCCGATCTTGCCCTCCGGATCGTCCAGCCCCGCGATCGCCGCCATGTCCGCCTCGTCCAGCGAAAACCCGCCGACCGCGAGATTGTCGACCATATGCCCGCGATCCGACGCCTTGGGGATGGTGAGGATGCCCTGATCGAGGTGCCAGCGGATCACGATCTGCGCGGGGCTCTTGCCGTGCTTCCGGGCGATGCCGTCGATCGTCTCGTCCTCAAGAATCTGCGCCTGGCCGAGCGGGCTCCAGCTTTCGATGTGGATGCCGTGCTTGGCGTGGAAATCGCGGACGCCGCGCTGCTGGTAGCGCGGATGCAGCTCGATCTGGTTGAGCACGGGCGTCACCCCGGTCTCGCCGATGATCCGCTCGAGATGTTCGGGCAGGAAATTGGAGACGCCGATCGATTTCACCCGCCCCTCCTCCTGCAGCCGGATCATCGCCTTCCACGTCTCGACGTAGAGATCGGCCTGCGGGTGCGGCCAGTGGATCAGATAGAGGTTGATCGTGTCGAGCCCGAGCCGCTTGGCGCTCGCATCGAAGGCGGCGAGCGTCTTGTCGTGACCCTGATCCCTGTTCCACAGCTTGGTGGTGACGAAGATCTCGTCCTGCGGCGTCCCGCTGTCGCGGATGCCCGCACCAACGCCGTCCTCGTTCTCGTAGATCATCGCGGTGTCGATCGCGCGGTAGCCCGCGCGGATCGCATCGGCGACGAGGCCCTGCGCCTTGTCGGCCTCGATCTTGAAGACGCCGTAGCCGAGCTGCGGCATCATATGGCCGTCCGACAGGCGGACGAGGGCTTGTTCGAGCGGTGCGTTGGTGGTGTCCATGCGTTGCCCAACCCCGGAAGGGGCGAAAAGGTTCGCGGAAGGATGGAGGCGCTTCATCCTCCCCCGCCAGGGGGAGGTGGCCGCGAAGCGGACGGAGGGGGGGCCAGACGCGCCATCGGGACAAGCCGCAGCGTCGTGCTGCCGCCCCCTCCGACGCCTTCGGCGCCACCCCCCTGGCGGGGGAGGATCGAAGACGGTCGGTCGTCGGTCGGCTATTCCGCCGCGAGCAGCGTCTCCGCGCCGCCGAGATCGACCGAGACCAGCCGCGAGACGCCGCGCTCGACCATCGTCACGCCGAACAGGCGGTGCATCCGCGCCATGCTCACCGCATTGTGCGTGACGACGAGGTAGCGCGTGTCGGTCTCGAGCACCATCTGGTCGAGCAGGTCGCAGAAGCGCTCGATATTGGCGTCGTCGAGCGGCGCGTCGACCTCGTCGAGCACGCAGATCGGCGCCGGATTGGTGAGGAACAGCGCGAAGATCAGCGCGACCGCGGTCAGCGCCTGCTCGCCGCCCGAGAGCAGGGTCAGCGACGACAGCTTCTTGCCCGGTGGCTGCGCCATGATCTCGAGCCCGGCTTCCAGCGGATCGTCGCTGTCGATCAAGGCGAGATGCGCCTCGCCGCCCGCGAACAGCCGCGCGAAGAGGCGCCGGAAATGGCCGTCGACCGCCTCGAACGCCGCGAGCAGTCGCGCGCGGCCCTCGCGGTTGAGGCTGCCGATCGATCCGCGCAGCCGCGCCACCGCCTCGACCAGCTCGTCGCGTTGCGCGACCTGCGTCGCGCTTTCACCCTCGAGCTCGGCGAGTTCGCGTTCGGCGACGAGGTTGACCGGACCGATCCGCTCGCGGTCCGCGGCGAGCCGTTCGAAGCGCTGCGATTCGGATGCGACGTCGCGCACCGTGTCGGCGTCGAACCCGGCGTTGGCGGGCAGTAGCGGCGCGGGGCATTGGAAGCGCTCGCCCGCGACGCGGCCCATCTCGACGCGGCGCAATTCCTGGTTTTCATAGCGCGCGGCGGCGGCGGCGCGGGTTTCGCGCGCGGCGGCGACGGCCTCCGCCGCGGCCGCCAGTACCGCCTCGGCCTCGCGCAGCACCGCCTCGCTGCGCCCTTCGGTGGCGGCGGTCTCGGCGACGGCGGTAGCTGCATCGCGCGCCTCGGCATCGAGCGCGTCGATCCGTTCGGAGATGCGCGCGGGAGCGGGGGCGAGCGACGTCTCCTCCTCCGTCGCCGCGGCGGCGCGTGCCGCCATCTCCTCGATCCGACGCGCGGCGTCGCCGGCGCGCGCGCGCCACCCCTTGGCCTCGGCGCGCGCGGCGACCGCGCGGTCGCGATCGGCGGCGACGCTGCGATCGAGCCCGGCGAGATCGGCGCGGTACTGGCCGACCGCGCCCCGCCCCGCCTCGGTCGCGGCGCGCTGCGCGATCACCGCGCGGCTCGCCGTGGCACCGTCGGGCAGCGCATCGACGCTCGCTTGCGCGGTCGCGACGTCGGCGGAGGCGGTGTCGCGCTCCCCCGCCGCGACGGTCGCGCGTTCGGACAATTCGGCGGCGCGCGACTGGATGCGCTCGACCGCGACGCGCGCGCGATCCTCCGCCATCGCGGCGTCGCGCAATCGGCGCTCGGCGGCGGCGAGATCGGTGCGCGCCGATTGGCCTTCGCGCTGCGCCGTAACGAGTTCGGAAGCGGCGGCCGTTCCTGCAGTCTCGGCGTCGCGCAGCGCGGCGCGCGCGGGATCGATCACGCTGCCGAGTTCGGCGAGCCGGTTGCGGCGGATCATCGTCTCGGCGGTGGCGGCGGCGCGGTCCTCGGCGACGAAGCCGTCCCAGCGCCGCAACCGCCCGGAGAGCGTCACCAGCCGCTGGCCGACGCCCAGCACGATGCCGCCGTCGTCGCGCTCGACCACGCCGATCTGCGCGATCCGCCGCGCCAGTTCGGCCGGCGCCTCGACATGATCGGCGAGCGCCTCGCACCCTGCCGGCAACGCCGCGTCGCCCGCTATCTCCGCACCCGACCAGCGCAGCGGGCCGGTGCCACCCAGCGGCGCCTCGAGATCGTCGCCCAGCGCTGCCGCCAGCGCGCGCTCGTAGCCGGGCGACGCACGCACCCGATCGATCGCGCCCACCGCCTTGCCGTCGCGCTTCGCCAGCGACCGGGTAAGCGCCGCCGCCTCGGACTCGAGCGAGGCTAGCGTCGCGCGCGCGCCTGCGGCGGCGGACTGCGCCTCGTCGCGCGCGCTCGCCGCGGCGACACGCCGCTCTTCCGAAGCCGCAATTCTTGCAGCGGCATCGGCGCGGTCGGCCTCGGCGCGCGCCTCTGCAACGCTCGCCGCCGACAGCGCCGCCTCATGCTCGGCGGCATTGCCCACGCCCGCGAGATCGCGCGCGATCCGCGCGGCCTCCGCCTCCGCGCGATCGAGCCGCAGCCGCGCCGCGACGAGCGCGGCGTTCGCGATCCGCGCTTCGGCCTGCTCGGTCGCCTCCGCCGCGAGCGCCTGCGCCAGCGCGACCTCGGCATCGCGCAGCGTCGCCTCGGTCTCGGCGAGCCGCGCGACCAGGGCGGGCCGCGCAGCCTCCGCCTCGACCGCACGCGCCAAGCGCGTCTCCGCCTCCTCGCCGAGCCGCGCGATCGCGGCGGCGGCGTCCTCGGCGAGCGCGCCCTCGCGCGCCCGGTCGCTCTCCAGCGCGGCGCGCAGCCGCGCCAGCTCGCCGAGGCGGCGTTCGATCGTCGCGCGCTCGGTCCTGAGCGTCTCGAGCCGGTGCCCCGCGCTTGCGGCGACGTCGCGTGCGCCTTGCGCCGCCGATCGCGCCGCCGCGAGCTGCCGAGTCGCCTCGACGGTTGCAGCGGTCGCGCGCTGCTGCTGCGCGCCGGTGGTGGCGACCTGCGCTTCCGCCGCCTCGGCTTCGCGCCTGGCGACCGCCGCCGCATCCGCCGCATCGCGCCATCGCGAGAAGATTAGCCGGCCTTCCGCGATCCGGATCTCGGCCGACAGCGTCCGGTAGCGTTCGGCGGCGCGCGCCTGCCGCCGGAGCGCACCCGCGCGCGCCTCCATATCGCCGAGCACGGTATCGAGCCGCTCGAGATTGGTCTCGGTCGCACGCAGCTTCTGCTCAGCATCCTTGCGGCGGACATGGAGCCCGGCGATCCCCGCCGCCTCCTCGAGCATCGCGCGGCGATCGGTCGGGCGCGCGGCGATGATCGCGCCGATCCGGCCCTGGCTGACCAAAGCGGGCGAATGCGCGCCGGTCGCGGCGTCGGCGAACAGCAGCGCGACGTCCTTCTGGCGCACGTCGCGCCCGTCGATCCGGTAGGCCGAGCCCGCGCCGCGTTCGATCCGGCGAACGATCTCGGCCTCGTCGGCACCCCGATCCCCGCTCCGCTCGAGCAGCATCGAGACCTCGGCGAAGTCGCGCGCCGGCCTGGCCGCGGTGCCTGCGAAGATCACGTCCTCCATGCCGCCGCCGCGCAGCGACTTGGCGGAGCCCTCGCCCATCACCCAGCGGATCGCCTCGAGCAGGTTGGACTTGCCGCAGCCATTGGGGCCGACGATCCCCGTCAGCCCCGGCTCGATCAGCAGCTCGGCGGGATCGACGAAGCTCTTGAAGCCCGAAAGCTTGAGCCGCCTGATCCGCATGCCTGCCCGGCCCCCGCCGCCTGCCGCCGACCGCCGCCGTCAGCCGCCGATGGCGGACTGCAGGCGCGGCCTGAGCGTCGCCCAGTCGGCGGAGCCGATCACCTCGCCGTTGATGATGAAGGTCGGCGTGCCCTGGACGTTGAACTTGTTGACCGCGGTCTGCTCCATGTCGACCAGCTTCTTGACCTGCCCCTGATCGGCGAGACACGCCTGCGCCTTGGCGGACGGGATGCCGCGCTGGCCGACGAAGCTGTCGAGCCCCGCCGCTTGTGCCAGCGCGGGGAATTGCTGCGCGGGGGTGAGCGCCTGGATGCGCGCGCGATCGGCGTCGTTCATCTTCTGGATCCTGGCGACCCAATCCTTCTGCCCGGCATAGATCTGCTCGGTCAGCTTGAAGAACGGCGCGGGCCCGCCGCAGCGCGCGAGCAGCGCGGCGGTGACGTCGTAGGAATCGCGCACGAAGTTGCGATATTCGTAGCTGAGCTTGCCGGCGGCGACCCAGCCCTGGATCGTCGGCGTCGATTCGGCGTCGAAATCGGCGCAGTGCGGGCAGGTGAGCGAGCCATATTCGACGAGCTTCACCGGCGCGTTGGGATTGCCCATCTGGAAGCCGCCCTCGGGCGTCGCGACGACCTGCTCGACCCAGCCGCCCGCGGGCGCCGGACCGACGGGGCCCGAAGCGGCGGCCGTGGTGGTGGCGGCGGGCGCGGCGCCGTTATCCGCCTGCTTGTGGCAACCGGCGAGCGTCAATGCGGCCGCGGCCAGCGCGGGGAGAAGGAAACGGACGGGGAAACGCATGGTGCGCGATACTCCTTGGGTCATGCCTTGAGCTTGGCCTGGATCAGCGGTTCGAGGCCCGGCCAGCCATAGACGCTGGGTTGGATGACGTCGTTGATCAGGAAATTCGGGGTGCCGTCGATCTTGCGGACGTTCCACGCGTCGTTGGTGCTGCGCTCGAGCGCGTCGGCGATCGGCTTGCTCGTCAGGCACGCGCCGAGCGCCGCGGGCGTCACGCCGTGCTTGGCGACGATCGCCTCGATCCCCACGCCGGCGAGCATCGCATGCACCGCCTTGTCCTTGTTCGGGCCGTTGAGATCGTCGGTGTGCGCGTTGACCCACGCGATCGTCTTGGGCTCCCAATCGGATTGCGCGCCCATCACGTCCTCGAGCGTCGCGAAATAGCGCGTCGGCGCGGCGCAGCGCGCGCTCTTGGCGGCGACGAGGTCGATCGCATCGCGCAGCGCGACGCGCACCTCGAAGCTGACCTGTCCGCCGCGGACATATTTGTCGAGGATCGAGGGATAGGCCTCCTTCGAGAAGGCGGCGCAGTGCGGGCAGGTGGTCGAGAAATATTCGACCAGCTTCACCTTGGCCTGCGGATTGCCGACGCGGACGCCGCCGTCTGCGGTCGGCGCCACGACGCCCCGCCAGTCGGCAACCGCATGCGCGGACGCGGGGTGGTGGACCGCGGCGCCGGCGGTTCCGGCGGCAACGACAGCGGCAAGCAAAGCGATACGCAAACGGATCATTCGGAGGTCTCCGGCAGGCGCGGCGCGCCCGTGGTGAAGGACAGGCCGTGCGCGAGCGATTCGAGCACCGCGCGCAGTTCGGGATCGGCGATCGTGCGCAGGCCGTCGCCGAACTCGACGGGCTTGAGCGAGGGCGGCGCCTTGGGCTTGGGCTGGTCGCGGGGCTGCGCGGCACCTTGGCGGATCTGCACGCGCGCGACCGCGGGATAGCCGAAGAAGCGGTTGACGCGCTCGATCAGCGTCGGCGCGACATGCTGCATCATCGTCGCATGCGCACCCTCGACCGAGAGCGTCAGCACGCCGTCCGATCGCTTGCCCGCGGGAAAGCGGATCGATTCGGGCGTGCAGACCCCGGCATAGCGCGCGCCAACGATCTCGGGCCAGCGGCTGACCACCGCGGACTGGACGAAGCCGAAGCGGCGGAACGCGGCGCCGCCGATCGCGGGCAATATCTCGGAGACCGCGCGCACACGCGACTGGCGCGGCGCATCGACTTGCGCCTTCGCCTTTCCGCGTGGCTTCTTGGGGCTCGCCCCCGAAGCTGGTGTCTCCGAACCATGTTCCGTCATCCGGCCCCCCATGCCATAGGCGGGCCATGCCCGTCGATACGTCCTTGGATGCCGCACGCCTGCTTCTCGCCTGGTACGACGCGCATGCCCGGGCCTTGCCGTGGCGGACGCCGCCCGGCGATCCGACCCCGCCCGATCCCTACCGCGTCTGGCTGAGCGAGATCATGCTCCAGCAGACGACGGTGGCGGCGGTCGGCCCCTATTTCGCGAAGTTCGTCGCACGCTGGCCGACGGTGGCCGCGCTTGCCGCCGCCGACGAGGGCGAGCTGATGGCCGCCTGGGCGGGGCTCGGCTATTATGCGCGCGCCCGCAACCTGATCGCCTGCGCGCGAGCGGTGGTGGACGAGCATGGCGGCCGCTTTCCCGATACCGAAGAGGGATTGCGCACGCTCCCCGGCCTCGGCGCGTACACCGCCGCGGCGGTCGCCGCGATCGCGTTGGGGCGGCGCGCCGTCGTCGTCGATGCCAATGTCGAGCGCGTGACGACGCGGCTGTTCGCCTGTTCGCAGGCGCTGCCCGCCGCGCGCCCGCGCATCCGCGCGCTCGCCGACACGATCACGCCCGACGCGCGCGCCGGCGACTTCGCGCAGGCGATGATGGATCTGGGTTCGTCGATCTGCACGACGAAGAAGCCGCGTTGCCTGCTCTGCCCGCTCGCCGCGCCGTGCCGAGCGCGGGCCGAGGGCGATCCCGAAGCCTATCCGGTCAAGCCCGCGAAGAAAGCCAAGCCGCATCGTCGCGGCGTCGCCTATTGGCTCGCGGCGGAGGGCGCGGTGCTGCTGGTCCGCCGGCCCGACAAGGGGTTGCTCGGCGGGATGCGTGGTTTGCCCGGCGGCGGCTGGGGCGAGTCACCCGAGCAGGCAGCGCCCGCCGACGCCGACTGGCGGCCGATCGGCACCGTCGAGCATGTCTTCACGCATTTCTCGCTGTCGCTCGACGTGATGGCGGCGGAGTTCTCCGCACGACCCGCGATCGATCTCACCGACGCGCTCTGGTGGCCGATCGAGACGATCGAGCAGGCCGGTCTCCCCACGCTCTACGCGCGCGCCGCCGCTCTCGGCCGCGCGTTCACCCGAGAGGTTCTGCCCGCATGACATTGTCCCCCGGTTTCACCGGATCGCGGCTCGATCGCGCCGACGCTGCGCGCCACGATGCCGAACTCGTCGCCGCGATGCGCCGCGATCCGGGCGCGCTGCTGCTCTGCCTCGACGGGCTGCAGCCGCTGGTGGCGGACGACGGCGCGCTCGGCTGGACCCCGCTCGCGGACTCGGGCGACGGGATCGAACTCGCGCTGCTCGGGCTGATCGACGAGCGTCCGCGGTTCGTGGCGCTCACCCCCGGCGTCTCGGCGCTGCAGCGCTCGCCGCAATTGTTCGAGGCGATAACGGCGCTGCACCCCGCCGAGGCGGGCACCTATGCGGCGGCGCGCAGCCTGATCGACTGGCACGCGCGCCACGGCTTCTGCCCCAGATGCGGCAGCGCCACCGCCGTGTTCCGCGCGGGCTGGGGGCGGCTCTGCCCGAATTGCGGCGCCGAGCATTTCCCGCGCGTCGATCCCGTCGTGATCATGCTCGCGCAGCACGGCGAGGGCGCGCACGCGAAAATTCTGATCGGACGCCAGCCGGGGTTCCCGGCAGGGCGATTCTCCGCGCTCGCGGGTTTCCTCGAGCCCGGCGAATCGATCGAAGAGGCGGTCGCGCGCGAGCTGCACGAGGAGGCGGGGATCCGCGTCCATTCGGTGCGCTACATGGCCTCGCAGCCCTGGCCCTTCCCCTCGCAGCTGATGATCGCCTGCGTCGGGCTTACCGACGACGACGCGCTGACAGTCGATCATACCGAGCTCGAAGAAGCGAAATGGGTGACGCGCGACGAGGTCGCCGCCGCGCTCGCGGGCGATCCGGCCGCGCCGTTCCTGCCGCCCCCGCCCTATGCGATCGCGCACACGCTGTTCGGGCGGTGGCTGGGGGAATAATCGTAAATGGCCGTTCGTCCTGAGTAGGGACTGAGCGAAGCCGAAGGCCCGTATCGAAGGACTGTGGCCTGACGGATCAGTCCTTCGATACGCCATTTCGACAGGCTCAATGGCTACTCAGGACGAACGGTTTAGTTTACCCGTCTACCCTAAACCACACCCCGCTCGCGCGCCTGCGGGTAGGTGCCGAGGATCCGCACCCAGCGCG
>CAXTVK010000028.1:0-27257 GCA_964247655.1 uncultured Sphingomonadaceae bacterium
ACGTGCGGCTGAGCGACGTGGATTGGGCGAGGTTCGAGGCGCGGGGGTAGCGCCAATCAGCCCGTCTTTTTGTCGGGCTCCTTACCGCCGCCGCCACCCGTCGGCGGCGTGCCAGCCTCGCTGGTTTCTGGTTGATAGCCGTTGCGAACGCCAGGAATCCAGCCTTCATCTAGCGGCTTGTGGCCTTTCTCAAGATCGAACCAATTGCGCTTATCGTCATCGCTCATGCTATGTCCTTTCAAATATCTCGACCCATTTAACGTCCTTGCCACAGAGCAGCACCCCGCGCTTTGGAATCACCGGCGACCACGGCTTTGTATCCGCATCCCATACCTCTTCTAAAAATAGGTCGCGTTCGGCTGTACTGGAAGAGGCAAAAGAGCGGTTCGCCATTTTCCCGGCGTACAGTGTTCCGTCATTCAGCTTGACCAGTACGAACGTACCTTTGATTATTCTGGAAAAAGCATAATCCCACGCAGCGGGAACATGGTGCGTGAGGCGCAATCCCGCTTTGGCGCAAAGCTGATAAAACCATTCCGTCTGATCAAACCAGACAATCACGAGACCCACAACACTTGGAAATATGAAATATTGGAGAAAGTGCCAAAGCCAGGGCTCGACCGATGCTCCGTGCCTAACGTGGAAAAGCGGAGAGGCGGCCGCATAATATGCCGCTGACGCAACCGCGTAGCTTATAATTTGTTCTTTAAGATCAGGAACCGAGCCGTTTTGAAAACGGGCTTTCAATCCCAGAATAATGAGTCCCGGCGCGAGCAGACTGGCGAGGCCAGCGACTTCAGCCGCTGTCGGCAGTTCGGCCATTTGTTATCTCCCTACCCCCGCATCAGCTTCCGCGTAAACCCGATCAGCCCCAACTGCCGGTGACGCCGCAACCGTTCCGCGCGCAGGATCAGCCGCACCTGCGCGAAGCAGCGGTCGACATCGTCGTTGACCAACACGTAGTCGTAGCCGTCCCAATGCCCGATCTCGGCGACCGAGCGCTCCATCCGGCGGTCGACCACCTCGGTGCTGTCGGTGCCGCGGCCACGCAGCCGGCGATCGAGTTCGGCCATCGAGGGCGGCAGGATGAACACGCGCACCACGTCGCCCGCGGCCTGCTGGTAGAGCTGCTGCGCGCCCTGCCAGTCGATGTCGAACAGCACGTCGCGGCCTTCGTGGAGCATCGCGTCAACCGGCGCGCGTGGCGTGCCGTAGCGATGATCGAAGACGTGCGCCCATTCGAGGAACGCGTCGTCGGCGACCATGTCCTTGAACGTCGGCGTATCGACGAAATGATAATCCTTGCCGTCCACCTCGCCCGCGCGGATCGGCCGCGTCGTGGCGGAGACCGACAGCTCGATCTGTCCGTCGGCCTCGATCAGCTTGCGTGAGATCGTCGACTTGCCCGCCCCCGACGGCGAGGAGATCACGAACAGCACCCCGCGGCGCTGCATCTCGACCTCGTGCGGGCGGCGGCGATCGGCGTGCGACGCATCCCGATCGACGGACGGCGCGACGCGGAAGGCGGCGGCGGGGATGGGGGCGGCGGGGAAGGGGGCGGGATCGACGGGTTCGGCCATGGCCGCTTCTGCCGCGCGCGGCGCGCCGCCGTCAATGCTCGACGACGATCGACCGGCGCATCGGTCGGCTATAGACCGCGTGCCTTGGCGTCCGCCCACAGCGCTTCCTTCTCCGCGAGCGACAGCGCGACGAACGCATCGCCGGCCGCCACCTCCATCCCCGCGAACCGCCGCTCGAACTTGGCGTTCGCCGCGCGCAGCGCCGCCTCCGGATCGATCCCCAGATGTCGCGCCCAGTTCACCACCGCGAACAGCAGGTCGCCGATCTCCTCCGCACGCGAGGCGGCGTTAGGCGCGGTCTCGACCTCGGCGATCTCCTCGCTCACCTTGTCGCGCGGTCCCGCCGCATCCGGCCAGTCGAAACCCACACGCGCGGCGCGCTTCTGCAGCTTCTCGGCGCGGAGCAGCGCGGGCAGGCCGAGCGCGACGCCGGCGAGCGCGCCGGTCTGGTCGCGGCGCGCGCGTTCGGCGGCTTTGATCGCCTCCCAGCCGGTCCGCTCCGTGGCGCGATCCGGGCGCGCGTCGTCGTCAAAGACGTGCGGATGGCGGCGGACCATCTTGTCGGCGATGCCGTCGATCACGTCGGCGAGCGCGAAGTGGCCGGCCTCCTCCGCCATCCGCGCGTGGAAGACGATCTGGAGCTGAAGGTCGCCGAGTTCGTCGCGCAGGTCCGCCATGTCGCCGCGCGCGATCGCGTCGGCGACTTCATACGCCTCCTCGATCGTGTAGGGCGCGATCGTCGAGAAATCCTGCGCGACGTCCCACGGGCAGCCGGTCTCGGGATCGCGCAGCCGCGCCATGATCGCGGCGAGGCGGAGCAGCGCGGGTCTGGCGGTGTCGGGGGTGGCGTCGGTCATGGCCGATCCGATACCGGGTCAGGGCCGGCATCGTCCACCGCGGTCGCGCCCTTGCGGCGCCGGACCAGCCACAGGATCGCCAGCCCCACGACGCCGACCGCCAACAGCCCGAGCACCACCTTCATCGCGCCCGCCTGGAGATGGTGCAGCACCGGGTCGATCGCCTTCCCGAACGCGTAGCCGAGCAGCGTGAACGACGGCCCCCACACCGCCGCCGCGAGGATGTTGAGCGGCACGAAGCGGCGTGGCGGGATGTGCGTCGTGCCGATCGCGATCGGGCTCACGGTACGCATCCCGTAGACGAAGCGGAAGCCGAGGATGAACGCGGTCGGGTGCCGTTCGAGGAAGGCGATCGCACGCGCGAAGGCGGGTCCGGCGGTAAGCCTTTGCACCCAGCGATAATGCCGGCAATGGCGCCCCGCGAAATACCAGAGCTGGTCGGCGAGGCACGAGCCCAGCGCCGCGACGAGCATCGCGCCCCACAACGGCACCAGCCCCTTGTGCGCGAGGATGCCGCCGGTGACGACCACCGCCTCGCCCTCGATGCCCGCTCCGACGAACAGCGCGGCGAGCCCGTATCTCGCGATCAGCATCTCGATGGTCATGCGACAGCGATGGCGGAGAAGCGCGAGCGGCGCCACCATTAGCCCCTATCGGCGTCCAGTCGATCGCTACGACATCCTCCCCCGCCAGGGGGAGGGGGACCATCCGCAGGATGGTGGAGGGGGAGGACGGCGGTGTTTCCCCTATAGAGACCGCGCCGCCGTCCGCCCCCTCCGTCGCTTTCGGCGCCACCTCCCCCTGGCGGGGAAGGATCAATGGATGGGCAAAGCCGGTGGCCTGACCACGCCCACCGCCTATAGGGAAGGGGATGGCCGAGACCGAACAGCGAATCGACGAGACCGGAACGCTGATCCGCGACGGCGGCGGGTTCGCGCTCAGCCGCGATCTCGGCGGGCGTTACCGGCTCGATCTGCACCGCGTGCCGGTCGACCGCATCGAGAAGCGGGTGCGGATCACCGGCGTGCGCGTCGCCGACGATCTGATCGACGTGTTCGGCGTAGCACCTGCGTAAGCGAAGGGACGCGTGTGAAAAAGTGGCTGCTCCTCCTCGCGCCCGCGACGCTGATCGTCGTCCTGCTCGGGTATGTGCTGGGGTCGCACGCGATCCCGCAGTCGGTGCAGGACAATCTGGCGAACGCGGCGGTCGGCGTGGATACGTCCGGACTGCCCGACGACACCGTAGCGGGCGCGATCCCCGAGGCGCCGACCAACGCGCAGGCGGCGGCGTCGCCTTTGGATAACGCGTCCGTGCCGACAGCCGAGAACGAAGCCGCTCCAGTGCGCGCGACGTCGGATCCGTCCGACGACGCCGACGCAGCGGCGCAGGCGCGCGACGAGATCGCCGCCGCGGTCCGTCGTGCCACGCTGCGCGCGCTCGACGGCGGCGAGCCCGCGCATTGGCACAAGGACGGGATCGCCGGCGACATCGTCGTCAGCGAGCCACAGGACGACGGATCGGGCGGGCAATGCCGCACCGTCACTGCGACGATCGACACCGACGACGACCAGCGGCAATCGGGCGATCATGTATGGTGCCAGGCGGCGGACGGCGGCGACTGGGCGCCGCGATAGCCCCCACGGGATACACACGTCCACAGTCGCCCCTGCGGAGGCAGGGGCCCATGTCTCGCGCTAACCGGCCTCGCGACACCTCGTACAGAGGTGGGCCCCGGCCTGTGCGGGGGCGACGGTCTCAGAGCGGCGCGACCGGCTGCCCCGCTTCCCACCGCGCAAACAGCTGCATCGTCTGCTCGAACAGCGGCGAGGCGATCTGCGCGGCCAGCCAACGCTGCAGCGCGGAGAGGGGAAGCGCGTCGAACCAGTCGCGATCGATCGCGGCGAACTGGCGGACGAGGGGCATGATCGCGGCGTCGGTCAGCGCGCGTCTGTCGCCACAGAGATAGCCGCGCGACGCCAGCCGAGTGTCGAGCTCGACGAGCATCGTCAGCGCCTGCTCGCGATGATCGACCGTATCGGCGTCATACCGCCCGGGATATTTGGCGCGATCGAGGTGATGCTTGAACGCGCCGTCATAGGTCGCGATCAGTGCGGCGTCGTCGCCCGCGCGCCAGTCCTCCGGATCGTGCCGCCCGAGCGCCCAGCGCATGATATCGAGGCTCTCGTCGATCACGCGGCCACCGTCGAGCAGCAGCACCGGCACCGTGCCCTTGGCCGAGGCGGCGATCAGCTCTGCCGGCTTGTCGCGCAGCCTGACCTCACGAAGCTCGCACACCGTCCCGCTGACCAGCAGCGCCATCCGCGCGCGCATCGCATAGGGGCAGCGGCGGAAGCTGTAGAGGATCGGGTCAGCCATCGTCGCGGATCGGCAGCACCGCGCCGATATGCGCCAGCCCGCGCGCTTCGGCGAGCCGCGCCTGGCGGTGGCGCTCGGCATAGCCCGCGCGCTGCGCCGCGCTCCTATCGCCGTGGCAGGCGGGGCAGCTGATGCCCTCGGCATAGAGGGGCGAGGCGCGTTCGGCGTCGCCGATCGGCATCCGACAGGCGCGGCACAGCTCGTGGCGGCCCGGCGCGAGCCCCTGCGTCACGGTCACGCGCTCGTCGAACACGAAGCATTCGCCCTGCCAGCGGCTTTGATCGGCCGGCACATGCTCGAGATAGGCGAGGATGCCGCCTTTCAGATGATAGACGTCGTCGAGCCCTTCGGCCTTGAGGAAGGCGGTCGCCTTCTCGCAGCGGATACCGCCGGTGCAGAACATCGCGACCTTGGGCGGCGCGCCCTCGCCGAGCAACGCCGCGCGGTTCGCCTGGAACCAGGCCGGGAAATCCCGGAAGGTCGCGGTCTTCGGATCGACCGCGCCCGCGAAACTGCCGACCGCGACCTCATAGTCGTTGCGTGTGTCGATCACGATCGTGCCGGGCTGCTCGATCAGCGCATTCCAGTCCTCTGGCGCGACATAGTGGCCGGTGCCGGCAAGCGGATCGATGTCGGGCTCGCCCATCGTCACGATCTCGCGCTTGATCCGCACCTTCATCCGGTGGAACGGCAGCGTCGGCGCGCGCGATTCCTTGACGTCGATCGCGGCGCATCCCGGCAGCGCGCGGATATGCGCGAGGACCGCATCGATCGCCGCATCGTCGCCGGCGATCGTGCCGTTGATCCCCTCGTGCGCGATGAGCAGCGTGCCTTTCACCCCCTGCGCGCAGCAGAGCGCGGCGAGCGGCGCGCGGATCGCCTCGCGATCGGCGAAGGGGGTGAACCGATACAGCGCGGCGACGCGGATAGGGAGGGGGAGGGTATCGGTCACGGTCACGGCGATGTCCTGGCTTGGCAGTGCAGGCGCGTAGCAGAGCGGCAGCGATCCGTCAGCGGGATGGATTGAACCGCGGCGCCACCCTGTCTACCGCGGTCCCAAACCGTAGAGACGAAGGACCGACCCGATGCCCTTGCCCGCGCTGCTCGAAAATCGCCTGTCGGTGCCGGTGATCGCGTCGCCGCTGTTCATCATCTCGAACCCCGAGCTGGTGCTGGCACAGTGCCGGGCGGGCGTCGTCGGCTCGTTCCCCTCGCTCAACGCACGGCCGTCCGGCGTGTTCGAGCAATGGCTGCAGCGGCTGACCGGCGAGCTTACCGACGCGGACGCGCCGTTCGCGGTCAATCTCATCGTCCACCGCAGCAACGACCGGCTCGAGGAGGATCTGGCACTCTGCGTGAAGTACAGGGTGCCGATCGTGATCACCTCGCTCGGCGCGCGCGCCGACATCAACGCGGCGATCCACAGCTATGGCGGCCTCGTCTTCCACGACATCATCGACAACATCTTCGCGCACAAGGCGATCGAGAAGGGCGCCGACGGCCTGATCGCGGTGGCGGCGGGGGCGGGTGGCCATGCCGGCACGCTGTCGCCCTTCGCGCTGGTGCAGGAGATCCGCCAGTGGTTCGACGGCACGCTGATCCTGTCGGGCGCGATCGCGACCGGCGGCGCGGTGCTCGCGGCGCGCGCGATGGGTGCCGATCTCGGCTATGTCGGCTCGGCCTTCATCGCCACCGACGAGGCGGCGGCTGCGCCCGCCTACAAGCAGATGATCGTCGACAGCGTGGCGGACGACATCGTCTATTCGAACCTGTTCACCGGCGTGCACGGCAATTATCTGAAACCCAGCATCGTCGCGGCGGGGCTCGATCCCGACGCGCTGGCGACCTCGGATCCGTCGAAGATGAACTTCGCCGAGCTGACCGAGGGAAAGAAGGCGTGGCGCGACATCTGGGGATGCGGGCAGGGGATCGGCGCGATCCACCAAGTCGTGCCCGCGGGCCGGCTGGTCGCGCGGCTCGGCGAGGAGTATCGCGCGGCGCTCGCACGGCTCAACGGCTGATCCTTACGAGATCAGGTGAAGATCAGCGTGTCTTCGGCGATGCGGATCTTCACGGGCAGGTGCGCGACGATGTCGCCGTCGGCCTGGAGCGGGGCGGCGGCGTCGCCGTTGATCGTCAGATCGGTGCAGGTGAAGCGGATCGCATCGGCGGGCAGCCGATCGCGGAACAGCGCCCAGGCGAAGTGCAGGAAGGCAATGCGCGTCGCCTGGGGCAGCGCCACGACATGCAGCAGCGGCCGGTCGACCGCGGCCGCGGGCGCGAAACTCCAGTCGCCCGCAAAATAGCGACCCTTGGCGACATAGACCGCCCCGCAGTCGATCGTCTGGCCGTCATGCGTGACCTGCAACCGGCGACGCGGCCAGCGTATCAGCAAGGCGCAGAGCGCGACGGCATAGGCGCCGCGACCCAGCACACGCTTGAGACGGGGGGAGAGCGCAGCGACGGTATCGCTATCGGGGCCGACGCTCGCGCAGTTGAGGATCAGGATGTCGTCGGCAACCGCCGTGAAGTGGCGGCGGCGCGGTGGTATCGCCAGCGCGCGCCGCACGAACGCATCCGGATCGGACGGGTAATCGCATTCGCGCGCGAGTAGATTGACCGTACCCATCGGGTAGACGCTCATCGGCAGCGCGCGGCCGGCGCGGTTCACCGCGGCGGCGACATGCCGCACCGTACCGTCCCCGCCGACCGCGCAGACATGGTCAGCGGCGTCCGCGACGTCGAGCCGTCCGCGCAGGCTGGGCGTCACCAGCACGCGGGCGCCGGCAGCCTCGAACGCCTGCTTCAACCGCGCGATGCGCGTGCGGCGCCACGATCCGGCATGCGGGTTGACGAACAGCTGGACCGTCGGACGCCAGCCCGGATCGCCCGCCGCAGCACTGTTGTCGACCGGCAATGGCGTGATGACGGGAGAGGCGGGGGGCACCATCGCGACGCCATAGCAGCACCGCACGGTGCTGGCACCACCGCCGAACGCCTATGCCGCGACCGCCCGATCGGCATTGCTCGATGCGACATCGGCGACGATCTCGAGCGAACGCAACCGCGCGCCATGATCGTAGATGTCGGATACGATCATCAGCTCGTCGGCGCCGGTCTCGGCGACCAGCGCCTCGATGCCGGCACGCACCGTGGCGGGCGATCCGACGATCGAACGCGCCAACATCCGCGCCGCCTGCGCCTTCTCCATCGCCGACCAATAGCTCTCGATATCGGCGATCGGCGGCTGGCTGAGGCCGCGTGCGCCGCGGAAGATATTGGCAAACGACATCTGCTGCGTCGTCGCGAGCCGGCGCGCGTCGGCATCGCTGTCGGCGGCGATGATATTGACCCCAACCATGGCGTAAGGCCGATCGAGCTGCAGCGAAGGCTTGAACCGCTCGCGGTATATCGCGAGCGCGTCGCCGAGCAGATCGGGCGCGAAATGCGAGGCGAAACCGTAGGGCAGGCCCAGCGCTGCGGCGAGCTGCGCGCCGTAGGTGCTCGACCCCAGGATCCACAGCGGCACTTCGGTGCCCGCGGCGGGCACCGCCTGCACCGATTGGTCCTCGGGCGCGGCCGCGAAATAGGCCTGGAGCTCGAGCACGTCCTGCGGGAAGGCGTCGCTGTTGACCAGCGAGCGGCGCAGCGCGCGCATCGTGTTCTGATCGGTGCCCGGCGCACGACCCAGCCCGAGATCGATGCGTCCGGGAAAGAGCTGGGCGAGCGTGCCGAACTGCTCGGCGATCACGATCGGCGCGTGATTGGGTAGCATGATCCCGCCCGCGCCGACGCGGATGCGGCTCGTTCCTGCAGCGATGTGGCTGATCACGAGCGACGTCGCCGCGCTGGCGATCCCGGGCATGTTGTGATGCTCTGCGACCCAGTAACGCTGATATCCCAGCTGCTCGGCATGCGCCGCGAACATGCGCGCGCTATCCAAAGCGGTGCGCGGGGTGTCCTCCTGCCGGACGCGAACCAGATCGAGGATCGACAGCTGAACCATGATGCACTCCTATGTCGAACCGACGTAGGATCGCTGGGCAGGGGTGCAAGGTATGCTGCCAGATTTCGGCGACTGCGCGCCGGTCAGATCAGCTTGGTCATGCCCCAAATGATCGGTGCCCAGAGCATCGCGGCGATCGGCGCACCGACCAGGATGCCCCGGATGGCGGCACCGCTCGGTTTGCGCCGACGGTCCTGTCGGGCAGTGGATGGCGCCGGGGCCGGAAAAACCACATGCGGCGTATAGCTCGTTGAGGCCATTGCATCTTCTCCTGCCTCAACAACCGACGACGCCCAAAAAGGCTCCGCGATGCTCGCTTGGGCTTGCCGGGCAGCCGCCTCAGCGCAGCGGGCCGCTCCGCTTTGAACGATCGAGCGCGATCAGCAGCGCCAAGAATTCCGAAGGCAGGCGCTGCTCGGTCGGCTGCGCGAAGGACGTTCGCAGCGCGGCCGCGACGGGATGATCGTCATAGGAGACTTGCATGGATCGGGCATCCTCGACTGCGAACCGGCCGGCCGCAGCCTGCCGTTCTCCAACCGATAACGACAGGGTAAGTGCCAGCTTAACCCTGTTCGCCCGCGCTTTGCGACGCTTCGAGGAACCCGATCCCACAAAATCAGAGAAAAGCCTTGCCCCGATCGCTCGGAATGGCGGACGTTGGTGGGGCAGTAGCGTCTGGAGACATGGGTATGATCGATCGTCGTGGGTTCCTCCTGTCCTCCGCCGCGGGCGTGGCCGGTGCGGCGTTGCCGACATGGCCGACACTGGCGGCGTCGGCGCCGGCGCCGACGCCCGGCGCGACCGGGACCGTGGCCGACGCAGCCGCCACGAGGTCGCCGCAACTCGCCGCGCTGTTCGACGATCTCTTCCAGGCGGGGCTGCGATCGCGGCCCGAGGGGGCGACCCAGCTCGGTCTCGACAAGGGCGCGAACGCCGGGCTGCGGTACAAGCTGACGGATTTGTCGGCCGCCGGACGTGCGACCGCAAAGGCGCAAACCGCCGAGGAACTCGTGCGACTGCGCCGGATCGATCCGTCCACGCTGCCGCCCGCAGACCGCCTCGATTACGACGTCGTGCTCTACACCCGTCAGTCGAGCGCAGCGGTGCAGGCGTTCGATTTCGGTGGCAGCGGCTACGGCCCGTCGCCCTATGTCGTCAGCCAGATCACCGGCGCATACCAGAGCGTCCCCGATTTCCTCGACACCAAGCACAAGGTCGAGACCAGCGACGACGCCGACGCCTATCTCGCGCGGCTGACCGCGTTCGGCGCGCAGATCGACGCCGAGACCGAGCGGATGCGCCACGATGCGGGCGTCGGTATCGTGCCGCCCGATTTCATCCTCGATCTCACGCTGGCGCAGATGGCCAAGTTGCGGACGCCTGCCGATCACGCGCTCGTCGTCACCTCGATCGCGCGCCGCGCCGCAGCCGGGGGGCTGGGCGATGAATACGGCGCGACTGCCGCCAAGATATACGATGCGACCGTGCTGCCCGCGCTCGATCGTCAGATCGCCGCGGCGCAGGCGTTGCGCGCCAAGGCGACGCACGATGCCGGCCTGTCGACGCGGCCGCAGGGCGAGGCGTTCTACGAGGTCGCGCTGCACACCACTACGACGACCCGGCTCAGCCCCGCCGAGGTGCACCGCTTCGGGCTCGATCAGGCGCGGGCGATCTCGTCGCGGCTCGACACGCTCCTGAAGGCGCAGGGGTTCGCCACCGGCACCATCGGCGAGCGCATGGCGGCGCTCTATAAGGATCCGCGCCAGCTCTACCCGAACACGGATGCGGGCAAGGCGCAGGCGATCGACTATTGCAACGCGCGGCTCGCTGCGATCCGCACGCGGTTGCCGGGCTATTTCAAGCGGCTGCCACCCTATAAGTTCGAGGTGCGCCGCGTGCCGCCGCAGACCGAGGCAGGGGCGGCATCGGCCTTCTCGCAGGGGCCCGCGCTCGACGGCTCGCGCCCGGGCCTCGTCTATTTCAACCTGCACGACAGCGCCGAATGGCCACGCTTCTGCCTCTCCACCACGGTGTTCCACGAGGGACTGCCGGGCCACCAGCTCGAAGGCGGGCTCGCGCTGTCCAACACCCACCTGCCGATGATCCGCAAGGCCGGCGGCTTCTCGGGCTATGGCGAGGGCTGGGCGCTCTACGCCGAGCAGCTCGCCGACGAGATGGGGATGTATGACGACGATCCGCTGGGGCGGCTGGGCTATCTGAAATTCCAGCTGTTCCGCGCCAACCGCTGCGTCGTCGATACCGGCATCCACACTTTGGGCTGGAGCCGCGAGAAGGCGGTCGCCTATTTCATCGAGCAGGACGGCGAGGCGCCGGGCTTCGCGGCGCGCGAGGTCGAGCGCTATTGCGCGACGCCGGGGCAGGCATGCAGCTACAAGCTCGGCCATTCGGTGTTCACCGGGCTGCGCGACAAGGCGAAGGCCGGCATGGGCTCCAAGTTCCGCATCCAGGATTTCCACGAAGCGGTGCTGGCGTCGGGCCGCGTGCCGCTCGATATCCTCCAGCAGGTCGGCGATCGCTGGATCGCGGCGTCCACCACCTGACCCGCGCGGCCGGCGCGGAAATTCTAGACGGTCAGGTTCTCGTGCACGATCCGTGCGCCATCGGGAAGCAGCCGGCCGTTGCCGTCGAACCGCAGCACCACGACGTCGCCGAAGACGCTCGGCGACCAATGGCGGAAGGTGAACAGGTCGGCCGGATCGGCGCCGAGCCCGGCGACCAGTTCGGGGATCTTCCCGTGATGCCAAGCGACGAGGATCGTATGCCCGCGCGGCGCGGCCTTGAGCCAATCGACGAGTCCGCCGATCGCCGCATTGCCGAAGGGTTGCTGGATCGGGATGTGCGTCGCTTCGCTCAGCGGCGCGAGCGTCAGCCGCGGGCGCTCGCTCGCAGGCGAGTCCGCGGTGGCGACGAGCGCATCGATGTGGAGCGGCGCGCCGTCGAAGCGGAAGTTCTGGAAATAACCGACATAGGCTTTCGATCGCGCGACACCCTCGGCATCGAGCCCGCTGCCGTCGCTGGGCTTTTCGGCGTGCCGCACGATCAATATGGTCGCATTGGCGAGACCGGGCGCGGCAGCGCCGTTCGATGGGACGGCGATGCGGGCGCCATCCGCGTCATAGCACAACGCCGCGACCGGAACCGCCAGCAGCGCGAGCGAGCATGCGATCAATCTCGAAAATCTCGTCATGCCGAACCCGTCCATCGATCGTCGAAGCCTCAAGGCCGCGCAGCCGATAGCAAGACTATTTGCTCGGCGAGCTGTTTGCCGCGTTACAAACGCGACATGCGCGGCGAGCCTTTGCCCGGCAGAGAGGCCCCGTCGGTACGATCTACCGATCCGATAATATACATTATGTAAAGAAGATCGCTGGATCCGATGGCGTTCGCCTATCGCAGCGACATCGTCAGCTTGAGGATGATCCACCCGAACACGCCGACCGCCGCCAGCAGCCCGAGCAATTGCAGCCAGACTTTCAGCGTGGCCCGGCGTCCGTCCGACGGCGGTTGTTCACCGGTCATCGGTCGCGCCACAGATCAGCCTCATCGCATCGGCCTCCGCTTCGATCCGGTCAGCGACGCGAACAGAGCCGCGATCCCGGCGCGACTGAACAGCGGCGGCTTCCAGACCGCCAGCGCGGTCGACGGCGGGCCATGACGACGCAATCGATCGAGCCGCTCGAGCTCGACGATCATCAGTCGGTCGTAGCGTCGCTCGTCGGCGGTCTTGGATTGATCGGTCAGCCCGGCGCTCACCTGCGGGATCGCGTCGCCGCCCTGCTTGCGAAACAGCGCGCCGGCCTCGTCGATCGCGTGCAGCCGCAGCAGCCGGTCATGCTCGGCCCTCGAGTTGATCTTGGCTTGCGGATTGAACATGCGGGCGTTCCTTCGGGATATCGCCCTTCCCCGGCATCGGCCGTGGCGTCAAGGGCGTCGGGGCGCTAGGCATGATCATGGACGCACGGCATCCTCTCCTGTCGGTGTCGAACCTCGGCAAATCGGTGCCGGGTGGCAGGCGCCTGTTCGCAGACGTCGCGCTGACGCTCGCGCCGGGTGAATTCGTCGCGATCATGGGCGAATCGGGCGTCGGCAAGTCGACCTTGCTCAATCTCGTCGCCGGGCTCGACCTGCCCGATGACGGCAGCGTCGTGCTCGACGGTATCGCGCTCGGATCGCTCGACGAGGATCGCCGCGCCGAACTCCGCCGGCGCCGTATCGGCTTCGTCTTCCAGGCCTTTCACATCCTGCCGCATTTGACGCTCGCGCAGAACGTCGGCCTCCCGCTCGTGCTGCTGCGCGCGCCGGCGCGCGACGCGGTGGCACGCGGCGCTTCGCTGCTGGCGGCGGTGGGATTGGCAGAACGCGACGGCGACTATCCGAGCCAGTTGTCGGGCGGCGAACTGCAGCGTGTCGCGATCGCGCGCGCCATCGCGCACCGCCCGGCGCTGATCCTCGCCGACGAGCCGACCGGCAATCTCGATCCCGAGACCGCGGCGCGCGTGATGGCGTTGCTGGTCGAGCAGATCCGCGACGCGGGCGCCGCGGCGCTGCTCGTCACGCACAGCGAGATCGCGGCGGCGGCGGCGGATCGCGTGCTCAGGCTTACTGCGGACGGCCTCGTGCCCGCATGAGCAGCGCGTGACAACGACAACGGTCTGGCGCTCGACCACCGCGCCGCGCTGGATGATCGTGGGCGAGTGGCGTGCGCATCCGGTGCGCGTCGCGACCGCGGTGATCGCGATCGCGATCGGCGTCGCGCTAGGCTTCGCGGTGCATCTGGTCAACGCCTCCGCGCTCGACCGTTTCGCGCGCGGGCTGGCCACGGTCAACGGCGGCGCCGACCTCCGGATCGAGGCGAGCGGCGGCCAGGGCTTCGACGAGCGGCTCTATCCGCGCGTCGCTCGCCTTGCCGGTGTCGCGGCCGCCAGCCCCGTCGTGACGATGAAGGCGCGGATCGGGGGGACGGCGGTTGACCTGCTCGGAATCGACGTTTTGCGGGCCGCCCGGGTCACGCCGACGCTCCTGCCCAAACCGGCGACGAATGCGGCGTCGACGACGGTCTTCGATCCGCGGTCCTTGTTTCTGTCGCGTAACGCGCTGGGTCGTCACCGCATCGGCGACAGCATCGAGGTCGTCGTCGATGGGCGGCCTCAAGGCTTCGTGATTTCCGGCACCCTGCCCGGCGCCGCCGCGCGCGCGATCGGCACGATCGACGTCGCCGCGGCGCAATCGCGCTTCGCGCGGCTCGGCCGGATCGATCGCATCGATCTCAAGCTCGCCGACGACGCGGATGCCGATCGGGTGCGCGGCACGATCGCCGCGCTGCTTCCCCCGGGCGCAGCGCTCGCGGGCACGGCGGACGACGCCAGCCGTACCGATGCGCTGTCGCGCGCCTACCGCGTCAATCTCGATATGCTGGCGCTGGTCGCGCTGCTCACCGGGGCGTTCCTCGTCTATTCTGCGCAGGCCCTGTCTGTGGCGCGGCGACGCCCGCAGTTCGCGCTGCTCCGCGTGCTGGGATCTAGTCGCCGTGCGGTGATCGCGCAGTTGCTGACCGAAGGGCTGGTGCTCGGCATCGCCGGCGCCGCGATCGGCATACTATTCGGGCTCGGGCTCGCCATGCTCGTGCTGCGGCTGGTCGGCGGCGATCTCGGCAGCGGCTATTTTTCCGCGGGCGACGCTCCGCCGCTGGTCTTCGCGCCCGGCGCCGCGTTCGGCTTCGCGGCGCTGGGGCTGGCGGCGGCGTTGCTCGGGAGCGCGCTCCCCGCACGCAGCGCCGCCACGGTCGCGCCCGCGATCGCGCTCAAGAATCTGAGCGACGCCATCGATCCGCGGCAGGCGCCGCCGGTGTTGCCCGCGCTGGCGCTCGCTGCCGCCGGCATCGGCTGCGCGCTGCTCCCCGCGGTCGGCGGGATCGCGTTGTTCGGGTATCTGGCGGTCGCGCTGCTGCTCGCGGGCGGGATCGCCGCGATGCCGTGGCTGGCGCGCGCATTGCTCGCCCCGCTCGCGCGCCGCGACTTCGCGAGCCCGCCGCTCGAGCTTGCGATCCGCCGGCTGTGGGGTGCGCCGAGCCAGGCGGCGGTCGCGCTGTCGGGGATCGTGGCGAGCGTCGGTCTGATGATCGCGATGGCGGTGATGGTCGCCAGTTTTCGTGGCTCGGTCGATGCGTGGCTCGATCAGATATTGCCCGCCGATCTCTATCTGAGCGCGGGCGGCGATGCGCCGTTCGATCCCGCCGAACAGGCGCGGCTCGCCGCCGTTCCGGGTATCCGCCGCGTCGCATTCGGGTTGCAGCGATCGATCGGGCTCGCCGCGGACCGTCCCGCGCTGACGCTGATCGCGGTGCCCGACCCGGCGCGCGCCTATCCGGTGCTCGGCACCAGTATCGTCGTGCCCGCGAACCGGATCGCGATCCGCGTGTCCGAGCCTGCCGCGCGGCTCTATCGGCTGTCGCCCGGATCGACGCTGACGCTGCCGCTCGGTGCGCACCGCATCGATGCGACGGTGGCGGGCGTGTTCCGCGACTATGCACGGCAGGAGGGCGCGATCGCGATCGACGGCGCGACCTACGACCGGCTCACGGGTGACCGCATGCGCGGCGAAGCGGCGATCGATCTCGCGCCCGGCGCCGATCCGATGCGTGCGATCGCGGCGCTTCGTCGCGCCTTGCCGCCCGCGCTCGCCGACAGCGTTCAGATCGTCCCGGTCGCCGCGCTCAAGACGCGCGCGCTCGCCATCTTCGATCGCAGCTTTGCGATCACCTATGCGCTCGAGGCGGTGGCGATCCTCGTCGGTCTTGCCGGTGTCGCCGCGACCGCCTCGGCGCAGACGATCGCGCGTACGCGGGAACTCGGCATGCTGCGACACCTTGGCGTCACGCGGCGGCAGATCGTCGCGATGCTCGGCATCGAGGGTGCGCTGCTCGGCGTGATCGGTGGGATCGCGGGCGTCGGGCTCGGCTGCGTGGTGGCTCAGGTGCTGATCCGCGTGATCAACCCGCAGTCGTTCAACTGGACGATGGACACGCGGCTTCCCCTGTCGCTGCTCGGCGGCGTCGTCGTGGCGCTGGTCGCGGCGTCGGCGCTCACCGCGATGCTGGCCGGGCGCAGCGCGGTGTCGGTCGATGCGGTGCGCGCCGTGCGCGAGGATTGGTGATGCGGCGGTGGCTTACATGGTTGGCGATGCTGTCGCTGCTCGGCGCCGCGGCCCCGCCACCTTTCGCGGTCGCGCGACCGGGCGTCGGCTTCGTCTTCCCGCGCGATCACGGCGCGCATCCCGATTATCGTACCGAATGGTGGTACGTCACCGGCTGGATCGACGGCCCCGGCAGCATACATCGCGGCTTCCAGATCACCTTCTTCCGCACCGCGACCGGGCTTGCCGCGACCGACCAGAGCGCCTTCGCGCCGCGCCAGATCCTGTTCGCGCACGCCGCGCTCTCCGATCCCGCGGTCGGGCACCTGCTGCACGGCGAACGGATCGCGCGCGAGGGGTTGGGGCTCGCACGCGCCTCGCGCACCGATACCGACGTGACGATCGACGACTGGCGGCTGCGGCGCCTGCCCGACGGCCGCTTCGTCGCGCACATCGTGGGCGACGGCTTCGCGCTCGATCTCGCCTTCCGCCCGACGCAGCCGGTGCTGGCACAGGGCGACGAGGGCTACAGCCGCAAGGGCCCCGATCCCAGCGACGCGAGCCGCTATTATAGTCTTCCCCACCTCGCCGTCTCGGGCACCGTCGCGGAGAAAAACGGAACAACGCGTGTCACCGGCACCGCGTGGCTCGATCGCGAATGGTCGTCGACCTATCTGGCACCGGGCGCGGTCGGTTGGGACTGGACCGGGCTCGATTTCGACGATGGCGGCGCGCTGATGGCGTTCCGCATCCGCCGCGCCGACGGCAGCACGCTCTGGGCGGGCGGGACGTGGCGCGCGGCGGACGGCGGGCTGACCACGCTCGGCGCGCACGACGTCGCGTTCGTGCCGCGCCACCGCTGGCGCTCGGCGCGGACCGGTGCCGTGTACCCGATCGATCCGCTGCTGCGGATCCGCCTGCCGGGCGGCATCCGGTCGCTTCCTCTCCGGCCGCTATTCCCGGATCAGGAACTCGACGGCCGCGCCGGTGGCAGCCCCGTCTATTGGGAGGGCGCGGTCACCACCACCGGTGCACGAGGCTATCTGGAGATGACCGGCTATGCCGGTGCGCTCCATCTATGAGGCGTCGATCGCATCGAGCGTCGCCAGCGCATCTTCGGGCAATTCGAGTTCGGCCGCCGCCAGGTTCTCGCGCAGATGCCCGAGCGACGACGTGCCCGGAATCAGGAGGATGTTGGGAGAGCGCTGCAGCAGCCAGGCGAGCGCGACCTGCATCGGCGTCGCATTCAGCCGTGTCGCGACGTCGTTCAGCGCATCCGACTGCAGCGGCGTGAAGCCGCCGAGCGGGAAGAACGGGACGTAGGCGATCCCGGCGGCGGCTAGATCGTCGATCAGCGCGTCGTCGTCGCGGTGCGCGACGTTATACTGGTTCTGCACGCAGACGATCTCGGCGATCTTGCGCCCCTCGGCGATCTGCGCGGGCGTCACATTGCTCAGTCCGATCTGCCTGACCAGCCCGTCCTGCCGGAGCTTGGCGAGCACCGTGAGCGGTGCCTCGAGCGAGCCCTCGGCGGGGCCGTGGATGCCGAACATCAGCCGCAGATTGACCACGTCGAGCACGTCGACGCCGAGATTGCGAAGATTGTCGTGCACCGCGGCGGTCAGATCCTCGGACGAGAAGGCCGGGTTCCACGAAGCATCCTCGCCGCGCCGCGCACCGATCTTGGTGACGATCACGAGATCGTCGCGATAGGGACGCAGCGCCTCGCGGATCAGCTGATTGGTTACGTGAGGGCCGTAGAAATCGCTGGTGTCGATGTGATCGACGCCGCTCGCCACCGCCTCGCGCAGCACCGCGAGCGCGGCATCGCGATCCTTGGGCGGACCGAACACGCCCGGCCCCGCCAACTGCATCGCGCCGTAGCCGAGGCGCTTCACGGTGCGCGCCCCCAGCGCGAACGTCCCTGCCTTGTCGATAGTGGTGTCGGTCATCGTCGATCTCCTTCCCCACCCATGTAGACAGCGCCGCCCCGCGCGATAATGGGGTGTAATCGGCACGGGCCGTGCGGAGTGGCGAACAATGGCGGCGAATCTTGGCGACCTCGATGCGTTCATGATCGTCGCGCGCGCAGGTGGTTTCCGCCAAGGTGCGCGTGCCAGCAGCGGCAGCGCATCGAGCCTGAGCGAGGCGGTGCGTCGGCTCGAGTTGAAGCTCGGCGTCCGGTTGTTCAACCGCACCACGCGCAGCGTCGCGCCGACCGAAGCGGGCGCGCGGCTGCTCGAACGATTGGGACCCGCGCTGGGCGAGGTCGAGGCCGCGCTGGACGTCGTCAATGGCTTCCGCGATCGGCCGGCCGGCACGCTGCGGCTCAACGTGCCCGTCGTCGTCGCCAAGCTGGTGCTGCCGTCGATCGTGCCGCGCTTCCTCGCCACCTTCCCCGATATCCATCTCGACGTGGTCGTCGACGACGGCTTCGTCGATATCCTCGCCGAAGGCTGCGACGCGGGCGTCCGCTACGACGAACGGCTGGAGCAGGACATGATCGCGGTGCCGATCGGCCCGCGCCGGCAACGCTTCGCGACCGCGGCGTCGCCCGCCTATCTCGATCGCCGCGGGCGCCCCGAGCATCCGCGCGATCTGCTCGGCCATGCCTGCCTGCGCGGCCGCTTCGCGAGCGGCACGACGATCGTTTGGGAGTTCGAGCGCGCGGGCGAGATCGTGCGGATCGAGCCGGCCGGGCCGCTTACCGTGCGCGTCGGCGCCGCGACCGACCTTGCGGTCGATTCCGCGATCGCCGGCGTCGGCGTTATCTCGCTGTTCGAGGATTGGCTGCAGCCCTATTTCGACAGTGGCGCGCTCGAGCCGGTGCTGCCGGATTGGTGGCAGTCCTTCTCGGGGCCGTTCCTCTATTATCCGGGCCGCCGCCACCTCCCCGCCCCGCTGCGCGCCTTCGTCGATTTCATCGCGCGACAGCCGCGCATCTATTGACGCCGAACTTTATCGCGTGCGCGCCGTTGTGGCAGCGCGACGCCATCGTCGCGTCACGGAGTCGACCCATGAAGTCCACGATTATCGCGCTCGCCATCGGCAGCCTCGCCATCGCCGGTACGGCGCTCGCCGAAAAGCCGATCAATGCGCGCCAGCTCAATCAGGAACGCCGCATCGATGCCGGCCTCCGCTCGGGCAAGCTGACGCATGCCGAAGCCGCGCGCCTCAAGGCGCAGCAGGCATCGATCTCGCGCTACGAGCAGCAACTCCGCGCGTCGCACGGCGGTAAGCTCTCGAAATATGACGAGCATCTCGTCCACGCGCGCCAGGATGCCGCCAACGCCGCGATCCTGAAGAAGAAAGACAATCGCGTGCGCGGCAAGAACCATCTGAAACTCTGATCTGGCGACACCGCCGCTCCCCGGCACTGCACATCGGCGCGGTCGACCGTGCACGGCCGGGGAGCGTAATCTCCGCGCAGACCTAGGCACTCATGCCGACGAACTTGTGAGCCCAAGAGGCTGATGACGACCGGAAACCGTCAGGCTTTAGTTTGAATATCGAAATATACCGTATCTTAACCACCTTCCTCTAGCTTCGGGGACTGTGCGGTAGGCGGCGTTTGCGCGTCGGCCCTGGATACGAAGGAACGAAGCGATGACGGTAATCAATACGAACAGCGCGGCGCTGCGTGCCCAGGACGGCTCGCGTATCGCCAACATGCAGCTCCAGACCGCGATGGCGCGTCTGTCCTCGGGCAACCGGATCAACTCGGCGTCGGACGACGCTGCCGGTCTCGCGGTGGCCAATTCGATGAATTCGCAGATCACCGGCATGAACCAGGCCGTTCGCAACGCCAACGACGGCATCTCGCTGGCGCAGACCGCCGACGGCGCGCTTTCCGAAGTCACCAATAACCTGCAGCGCATCCGCGAGCTTGCCGTGCAGTCGGCCTCGGGCACCTACAGCGACGACGACCGCACCAACATGCAGGCCGAAGTCACGCAGTTGCAGAACCAGATCACCAACATCGTCGGCGACACCAAGTTCAACGGCACCGCGCTGTTCAGCACGACCGTGGATACGACGACCAAGATCCAGACCGGCGCCTCGGCCGGGCAGACCGTCAACATCTCGATCGGCGCGCTCGATACGGTCAACGCGGCGCTGTCGTTCAAGGTCGATACGGCGGCCAACGCCAATCTCGCGCTCGCCGCCGTCGGCGGTCTCGACGACGCGCTGCAGCAGGTCGACACGGTCCGCGCCGGGCTCGGCGCGTCCGAGAGCCAGCTCAACTCGGTCGTCAGCAACCTCACCAACGAGGTCACCAACCTGACCGACGCCAAGTCGCGCATTTCCGATGCCGATTTCTCCGTCGAGACGACCAACCTCGCCAAGGCGCAGATCCTGAGCCAGGCATCTACCGCGATGCTCGCCCAGGCCAACCAGAGCCAGCAGGGCGTACTCAAACTGCTCCAGCAGTAAGCGTTTCACTCAGCTTGAATGCGCATGCCGGCTGGGAGCGATCCCGGCCGGCATTTTTTGTGCCTGCCGGCGTCCGATCACTCTGATGGCAATTATCGATTAGACAGACCGGCCGTCGAGGGCGATCCCTGCTTGCAGCAAAACAGAGCTAACGCAGGATAGGAAATGTCATGAACGTCGAGGCGAAATGCCCCATGGATGGCGGCAAGGTGGACGGCGCGGCGGTGCTGTTCGAGATGACCAATCGGCTGTGGTGGCCCAACCAGCTCGATCTCTCGATCCTGCACCAGAATTCGCCCGCCAGCGATCCGATGGAGCCGGGCTTCGACTACGCAGCGGCGTTCAAGAGCCTCGATCTCGCTGCGGTAAAGCAGGACATCTTCGCGCTGATGACCGAGTCGCAAGAGTGGTGGCCCGCCGATTTCGGCCATTACGGTCCGCTCTTCATCCGCATGGCGTGGCACAGCGCTGGCACCTATCGGATCGGCGATGGCCGCGGCGGCGCGGGTTCGGGCACGCAGCGCTTCGCGCCGCTCAACAGCTGGCCGGACAACGCCAATCTCGACAAGGCGCGCATGCTGCTGTGGCCGATCAAGCAGAAATACGGGCGCAAGCTGTCATGGGCAGACCTGCTTATCCTGACGGGCAATTGCGCGCTCGAATCGATGGGCTTCGAGACCGCGGGCTTCGCCGGCGGCCGCGAGGACATCTGGGAGCCCGAGGCCGACATCAATTGGGGCCCCGAGCGCGAATGGCTGGGCGGCAACAAGCGCTACAGCGGCGACCGCGATCTCGCCAATCCGCTCGCGGCGGTGCAGATGGGCCTCATCTACGTCAATCCCGAGGGCCCCGACGGCAATCCCGATCCGCTCGCCTCGGCGCGCGACATCCGCGAGACCTTCGCGCGTATGGCGATGAACGACGAGGAGACCGTCGCACTGATCGCGGGCGGCCACACCTTCGGCAAGACGCACGGCGCCGCCAGCCCCGACGAATATGTCGGGCCGGAGCCCGAGGGCGCGCCGGTCGAAAACCAGAGTCTCGGCTGGAAGAACAGCTACGGTGACGGCAACGGCCCGCACACGATCACCAGCGGGCTCGAGGTGACGTGGACGCAGAAGCCCACCGAATGGACCAACCTCTATTTCGACAATCTGTTCGCGCACGAATGGGAGCTGACCAAGAGCCCCGCGGGCGCGCAGCAGTGGGTCGCGATCGGTGCCGAGGCGGACGTTCCCGACGCCTACGACAGCGCGAAGAAGCATCGCCCGACGATGCTGACCACCGATCTCGCGCTGCGCTTCGATCCCGAATATGAAGCGATCTCGCGGCGCTTCCACGAGAATCCCGATCAGTTCGCCAAGGCGTTCGCCGAGGCCTGGTACAAGCTGACGCACCGCGACATGGGGCCCTATGAGCGCCTGCTCGGGCCGGAGGTGCCCGCCGAGCCGCGCATCTGGCAGGACCCCCTCCCCGCGGCCGATCACGCGTCGATCGACGACGCCGACATCGCGTCGCTCAAGGCGAAAATTCTCGATTCGGGCCTGTCGATCGGGCGGCTGGTCGCGACGGCCTGGGCATCGGCGTCGACGTTCCGCGGGACGGACAAGCGCGGCGGCGCCAACGGCGCGCGCATCCGGCTCGCGCCGCAGAAGGATTGGGCGGTCAACGAGCCCGAGCATCTCGCCGAAGCGCTTGCCAAGCTCGACGGCATCCGGACGACGTTCAACGCCGGACAGACCGGCGGCAAGCAGGTCTCGCTCGCCGACCTGATCGTGCTCGGTGGCGGCGCGGCGGTCGAGCAGGCGGCGAAGAAGGCGGGCCATGACGTCGTCGTCCCGTTCACGCCGGGCCGCACCGACGCCTTGCAAGAGCAGACCGACGCGCAATCGTTCGTTCCGCTCGAACCCAAGGTCGATGGCTTCCGCAACTATGTCGGCGCCGATCTGCCCTGGTCCGCCGAGGAGCAGCTCGTCGATCGCGCGCATCTGCTGACGCTTACCGCACCCGAGATGACCGTTCTCGTCGGCGGCCTGCGCGTGCTCGGCGCCAACACCGGCGGCGCGACGCATGGCGTGTTCACCGATCGGCCCGAGACGCTGACCAACGACTTCTTCGTCAACCTGCTCAAGACGAGCATCACGATGAAGTGGGAAGCATCCGCCACCAAGGACGATCTGTTCGTCGCGCGTGATCGCAAGACCGGCGAACAGAAATGGGCGGGCACGCGCGTCGATCTGATCTTCGGATCGAACTCGCAGCTGCGCGCACTGGCCGAAGCCTATGCCACCGACGATGCCGCGAGCGCCTTCGTCAAGGCGTTCGTGGCGGCGTGGACCAAGGTAATGATCCTCGACCGGTTCGACCTCGCCTGACCCGGTGCGCGAGCCCCCGGCGATCGATCGCCAGGGGCTCGCTTCGCCGCCGCTCAGTCGTCGAGGCTATCGACCTCGACGAGTTCGGCTATCTCGAACACGTGCGTGCGCCAACCGCGCGCCCGGGCCGCGTCGTCGGCGGCGATCCGCTTGCGCTTCGCCTCCGCCAACGACTTGCTATGGCCCCAGAAGACTTCGCTCTTGCCGTTCTCAAGCTGCGCGACGATCCGCCAATAATGGGTGAACGCGTCGCCCGTCGGCCCGATCGTCTTGACGTAGCCGTCGGGCATCGTCGCGCGCAGATATCGCCGTCGTCTGGCCATGCCTCCGCTGTCGCGTCCAGACCCCGACGGAGCAACCGAAATCCGCGCGGCGTTAACGATCCGTTCGGGGATCGGGGCTAGACTGAGACCACAGCCGTTCGAGGTGTCGTGGTGGAAGCCAATCTAGAAATCCAGCTATCCGATTCGGATATGCGCGACAGCCGGCGCTTCGACACCAAGGTCGAGGCGGCGATCCGGCGTTCGGGCTCGGTCGCGGTGCCGGCGACGGTCACCGATCTCTCCGCCTCGGGCTTTCGCGTCGAATCGGAGGAGCGCTTGCCGCGCGACAGCGTCGTGTGGCTCAAGCTCGGGTCGATCGAGCCGCAGATGGCGCGCGTGATGTGGAACCGCAGACTGATCGCGGGCTGCCGGTTCGCCGCACCGCTCCATCCGTCCGTCCTCGAAAAGCTCGTCGCGCTGACCACTACGACGAGCGAATAACGCGACCGCCGACGCGATCCTATTTGAGCAGGATCAACGCCTTCGACAGCGTCATATAGACGCCCCACGCGATCGGGATGCCGACCGCTAGCCACGCCAGTACGACCTTGAGGTCGAGCCCGCCTGCCGCGATGTCGGTCGCCGCGGTGCCGGTCTCGGGTAGCGCCGTAGCCACGCCCTCCTCCGCCGCCATATGGAAACGCGGAGCGACGGGGCGGACGAGCAGGTTCGCGGCGAACCCCACCGCCAATAGCCCGGCGAGCAGCCAGTAGATCGGCTGGTAGACCTGATCGCGCGGAATGCCCGCCGCGATCCGGCTGTCGCGGATGTTGGCGACGAGCACCGGCCCGAGCACGCCCGCAGTCGACCAGGCGGTGAGCAACCGGCCGTGAATCGCGCCGACGAACTTGGTCCCGAATATGTCAGCGAGATAGGCCGGCACCGTCGCGAAGCCGCCGCCGTACATCGAGGCGATCACGCAGAAGGTCAGGATGAACAGCCCGAGGCTGCTGCCCGCCAGCGCGGGTGCCGCGATCCCGTAGAGCAGCGCGCCGAGCGCGAGCAGTATCGCGAACAGCGGCTTGCGGCCGAGCCGGTCCGACAGCGACGCCCAGAAGAAGCGTCCCGCGATGTTGAACAGGCTGATCGCGCCGACGAAGCCAGCGCCGACCGCCGCCGCCGCCTTCTTCTGGCTGTCGTCGAAGGCGGAGAACAGCACGCCCGGCGCGTCGATCAGCCGGCCGCCGAAAATCTCCTGGAGCATCGGCGAGGCGATCGCGATGATCCCGATCGAGGCCGAGACGTTGAGCAGCAGCACCAGCCAGATCAGCCAGAATTGCGGCGTGCGGTGCGCATCCTTCAAATGGACGTGGAAGCGGCTGATCGCGGCGTCGCTCGTCGCAGGCGCGGTCCAGCCGGCGGGTGCCCAGCCCTCCGCCGGAACGCGGTAGCCGAGCGCACCCGCCATCATGAAGACGAAGTAGATGACGGCGAGCGTGAGGAAGGTCTGCCAGACGCCGACTTGGCCTCCGTCGGCGAAATGCTTCATCAGCATGTCGGCGAGCGGACTGCCGATCATCGCGCCGCCGCCGAAGCCCATGATCGCCATGCCCGTCGCCATGCCGCGATGATCGGGAAACCATTTGATCAGCGTCGACACCGGCGAGATGTAGCCGAGCCCCAGCCCGATCCCGCCGATCAGCCCGGTGCCCAGCCAGATCAGCCACAATTGATGCAGCGAGACGCCGATCGCGCCGATCGCGATCCCGCCGGCCCAGCAGCAGGCGGCGACGACACCGGCCTTGCGCGGCCCCGCGCGCTCGAGCCAACCGCCCCAGATCGCGGCCGCCGCGCCCAGCACGACGAAGAAGATCGAATAGGTCCACACCAGATCGCTCACCCGCCAGTCGCAACTGGTCGTGGTCAGCGCCTGCATGAGCGTCAGCGACTTGCAGGCGACGGGATCGGTGATCCCGATCGCGCGCGACAGCGGCAGCCAGAAGACGCTGAACCCATAGGCCATGCCGATACACAGATGGATCGCCAGCGCGCAGGGCGGCACCAGCCACCGGTTGAAGCCCGGCCCCGCCACCGTGCGTGCGCGATCCAGAAAAGCTGTCGGCATTGCGCCTTGCGTCGCCATCGTTCCATCTCCCCCGTCGTCGATCGGGTCGACGCCGACGCCATCCTACCGGCATACCGAAAACTTGCCAGTCATTGCCGATCGCGAATAGGAGGCGGCGCGTTATGCCGTCCGACGGCTGATGGAGCGACATGCCATGATCCCGCTCACCCTGATCGATACCGCCGACCTGCCCGACGGCGGCACGCTGCGGCTGATGCACCGCGGTGCCGACCATTTCATCCTGTTCGGCCGCAACGAACTGATGAGCAGCCGGCTGCGCGGATCGGAAGAAGCGCTGGCGACACTGTCGTGCGAGCATCTCGCCGGGCGGCCGCGTCCGCGAATGTTGATCGGCGGCCTTGGCATGGGCTTCACGCTGCGCGCCGCGCTCGGCGGGCTGCCGTCTACGGCCACGATCGTGGTGGCCGAGCTGGTGCCCGAGATCGTCGCTTGGGCCAGGGGGCCGCTGGCGCACCTGTTCGGCGACAGCCTCTCCGATCCGCGCGTCTCGATCGAGATCCGCGACGTCCACGCCTGCATCGCCGAGGCGCGCGGCGGCTACGACGCGATCCTGCTCGACGTCGACAACGGGCCCGACGGCCTGATCCACCTCGCCAACGATCGGCTTTACGGCAAGCCGGGACTTCGCGCGGCCTATGCGGCGCTCACGCCGGGCGGCATCCTGGCCATCTGGTCGGCCTACCCCGACAAGGCGTTCTCCGATCGCCTGCACCGTGCGGGCTTCGCGGTCGACGAGCGCAAGGTCCGCGCGACGGGCGGGCGCAAGGGCGCGCACCACATCGTCTGGCTGGCGACCAGAGCTGCCTGATACGCGAACGCCGAGCGGCGGCGATGCAATCGGCCGCCGATCGCGCTAGATGGTCATGCGCGACGACGTCCCTCGATGAGGTCTCAAACGATTATGGTCGCCCCTTCCCCCCTCTCGCGCCCATTGCAGCGCCGCTGCGCGCAGTGCCGCCGAGTCCAGGACGTTCGCCTGCCCGCGCTCTATCATGTCGTGGTGCCCAACAAGGGCGGCGGGACGCGGCGCGACGGCGGGTATGATTGCCGCTTCTGCGGCGCCGCCAACATCATCCCGGCCACCGAAATGCCGCAGGGGCTGGTCCTTCAGCTCCCCAGCCATGCCCAGCAGATCGCCGCGGCGGCCGAGGCGAAGAGCGGCGCGCTAGTCGCACCGGAAATGGCTAAGGAACCCGCCACTCCGCCTCCCGTGGTGACCCCGCCCCGTCCCGTCGCGAAGCGCCTGCCGCCGCCGGCCTGGATCGTCGGCGCGAAGGCGCAGGCGACGCTGACCAGCGCGTTCGCCCGCGCCGGGGCAGACCGCGACGGCTTCTGCACCGCCTTCGTTCGTGGTCCGGACGGCGCACTCCGCCTCGTCGATCCGCGCGATCGGATCGCCGACGGCGAACTCCTCGACTGGCTCGATCGGAGCGCCTGCGAACTGCTCGTCCTGGGCGGCGCGGGTGGCGACGGATCGCGGTGGAAGGCGGTCTTCCATCCGGTCGCGGGTGCCGTCACGCTCGCGATCGAACCCGCGATCGATGCGGACGCGCATCGGGGCATGGGAAGCTGACGCGAAGTCCGCTAGAAGAGCCTTCGGCCAGGCATATCAGGGGCGAGTAATTTGGATCGTAAGACAGCAGGCGTCTCGCGTGCACGGATCGGCAGGATCGCGCGCGAAGAGGGTTCGGCGGGCGAAGCGGCGCTGGCCGGGCTGCTCTTCCTCGCTCGCACGCTCAAGGAAGAAGAGCTTTTGACCGCTGCGGAGACCGATGCGCTTTTCGCGATCCTGACCGCGAAACTGCCCTGCGATAGGCATGACGAAGTCCGTTCGGTGCTGCTGCCGAGCTGAAGACAGTGACGCAGCAGGGCGACACCGAAGGCCTCCACCGAGAGGGCGAAACCTCCGAGATACCGCGCGCGCCGCATGCGGACGCATGGTGGAAGCGCGGTGTCGTCTACCAGATCTATCCGCGCTCGTTCCAGGATAGCGACGGCGACGGCGTCGGCGATCTCGCCGGGATCGAGGCGCGGCTCGATCATGTCGCGTCGCTCGGCGTCGATGCG
>CAXTVK010000029.1:0-26670 GCA_964247655.1 uncultured Sphingomonadaceae bacterium
TGTTCACCGAATCGATCTTCAAGGAGGACAAGGAGATCGTCGAGATGGAGCAGGCGGCGCACGACGCACAGGGCGGCGACCGCAATCACGAGGTCTTCCCGCCGATCAAGGAGTTGCGCGCGGTGCTCGAACGCTGCGGCGTATAGGGGCGGATGCAGAGTAATCGTCGTCACCCCGGCCTTTGAGCCGGGGTCCCGCTTGTGCCTTGCCGACCGGAAAGAAGCGGGACCCCGGGTCGAGCCCGGGGTGACGACAAAACGATCGAAACTTATCACCCGTGGCGCTGCCATAGCCGTTGCGCGCCGCAGCATAGGCCCCTAGCTTCCCGCCATCGCGGATCGCACGAGGGACGACACGATGGCCAAGGTATCCCCGGACGTCGGCCCCAAGGACCCGCAGATCGTCACGCTGTTCGGCGCGACCGGCGACCTCGCGCGCCGCAAGCTGCTGCCGGGGTTGTTCCATCTGGTCAGCGGCGGCTTCATCCCCGGCTGCCGGATCATCGGGCTTTCGCTCGACGACATCGACGCCGATGCGTTCCGCACGCTGGCCCGCGGCGCGCTGAACGAATTTTCGACGCGCAAGATCGCCGAGGCCGACTGGACCGCGTTTGCCGAACATCTCGACTATGTCCCGCTCGCCGCGGGTGCCGAGGCGTTGCGCGCCGCGGTCGATCGCGCCGAGGCGGCGCTCGGTGGGCATGCGCAGCGGCTGCACTATCTGAGCGTGCCGCCCAGCGCCGCGCTCTCCGCGGTCCGCCTGCTCGGCGAGGCCAATCTGGTCGAGCGCTCGCGCGTGATCATGGAGAAGCCGTTCGGCACCGATCTCGCTAGCGCGGTGATCCTCAATGCCCGGCTGCACGAGGTTTTTTCCGAGAACCAGATCTTCCGGATCGATCATTTCCTCGGCAAGGAGCCCGCGCAGAACATTCTTGCCTTCCGCTTCGCCAATGGCCTGTTCGAACCGATCTGGAACCGCAATTTCATCGATCACGTCCAGATCGACGTCCCCGAGACGCTTGGCCTGGGCAAGCGCACCGGCTTTTACGAACAGACCGGCGCGTACCGCGACATGGTCGTCACGCACCTGTTCCAGATTCTCGCCTTCATGGCGATGGAGCCGCCGACCGCGCTCGAGCCGCGATCGATCAGCGAGGAGAAGAACAAGGTATTCCGCTCGATGCTACCGATCGAGCCGCACGACGTCGTGCGCGGCCAGTATATCGGCTATCGATCCGAAGACGGCGTCGATCCCGAATCGGATACCGAGACGTTCATCGCGCTCAAATGCCTGATCGACAATTGGCGCTGGGCGGGCGTCCCTTTCTATCTGCGCACCGGCAAGCGGCTCGCGGAAGGCCAGCGGATCATCTCGATCGCGTTCCGCGAACCGCCGAAGAGCATGTTTCCCGCAGGCTCCGGCGTCGGCGCGCAGGGGCCGGATCACCTCACCTTCGATCTGGCGGACGCGTCGAAGATGTCGCTGTCCTTCTACGGCAAGCGGCCGGGGCCGGGGATGAAGCTCGACAAATTGAGCCTCCAGTTCGCGATGCAGGAGACCGGGCGGATCGGCGACGTGCTCGAAGCCTATGAGCGGCTGATCCTCGACGCGATGCGCGGCGACCGGACGCTGTTCACCACCGCCGAGGGCATCGAGCGCCTGTGGGAAGTTTCGATCCCGCTGATGGAGACACCGCCGCCGGTGCGGCTCTACCAGCCGGGTTCGTGGGGCCCGAAATCGATCCACCAGCTCGTCGCGCCGCATGCCTGGCGCCTGCCGTTCGAGCGCGCGTGGCGCGATCCGAACCCGGCTGGGTCTTAGACACGCATCACACCCGTCATTGTGAGCGCAGCGAAGCAATCCAGAGCTACAAGCGCGGGGCCTGGATTGCTTCGTCGCGTCGCGCGTTGCCATGACGGAGCTTTGGGTTGGGGTTCACCCCACCTGCCGCATCAGCCGATCGAAGTACGCGATCGTGTGGAGCAGCCCCTCCGAGAGGATCACCGTCGGCTCCCAGCCCAGCATCTCGTGCGCCAGCGAGATATCCGGCCGGCGCTGGCGCGGATCGTCGACCGGGAGTGGCTCGCGGATCAGTTCGGATTTGGAGCCGGTCAGCGTCAGCACGATCTCGGCTAGCTCGATCATCGTGAACTCGACCGGGTTGCCGATGTTGATCGGGCCGGTGATCTCGTGCCCCGTGTTCATCAGCCGGATCAGCCCCTCGACCAGATCGTCGACATAGCAGAAGGAACGCGTCTGCCGGCCGTCGCCGTAGATGGTGATCGGCTGCCCGGTCAGCGCCTGGACGATGAAGTTGGAAACGACGCGGCCGTCGCGCGAATCCATCCGCGGGCCGTAGGTGTTGAAGATCCGCGCGATCTTGATGCCGAGATTGTGCTGGCGGCGATAATCCATGAACAAGGTCTCGGCGCAGCGCTTGCCCTCGTCGTAGCAGGCGCGCGGGCCGATCGTGTTGACGCGGCCCCAATAGCTCTCCTGCTGCGGGTGCATCTCGGGATCGCCGTAGACCTCGCTGGTCGAAGCCTGAAGAATCTTGGCCTTCACGCGCTTGGCGAGCCCCAGCATGTTGATCGCGCCGTGGACCGAGGTCTTGGTCGTCTGCACGGGATTGATCTGATACTGCACGGGCGACGCCGGGCAGGCGAGATTGTAGATCTCGTCGCACTCCAGATAGAGCGGCACGGTGACGTCGTGGCGGATGAATTCGAAGCGCGGATTGCCGAGCAGATGTGCGACGTTCGCCTTGCTGCCGGTGAAGAGATTGTCGACGCAGAGGATGTCGTGCCCTTGCCCGATCAGCCGGTCGCACAGATGCGAGCCCAGAAATCCCGCACCACCGGTGACGAGGATGCGCTTTACGCGAGGCGGTTTGTCCATCTTGATCTTCCCTGTCACAAAGGTTTGTTGCGGAGCATGGTGGCGACGTATCGCCGGCTGAAGCGGGCCATCTCGTCGTGGCCGCGCCCGGGCTTGAACCGGGCGGCGAGCGCGAAGAGCGGCCAGCGGACGAGATAGCCGGCGAACAGGATCGCATCGTAGGCGAAGGCGGCGAGCGGCCCGCGCGAGCGGCGGAAAAAGCCGCGCGGCCCCTTGTGGACGGTCGCGAGCACGGCGACGTCGGATTGCTTGGCGAAGCTCTTGCCATGGTGGTGGACGATCGCGGTGTCCGCCGAGAGCCGTACCTTCCACCCGGCGCGCGCGACGCGGTCGCACAGCGCCATGTCCTCGCCGAACATGAAGAAGGCGGGATCGAAGATCGTCTCGCCGACCGCCGCGCGGCGGAACAGCAGCGAGGCGCCCGAGACCCAGTCGATCTGCCGCAGCCCGCGCGGATCGCCGTCGAGGAACAGCGCGGACGGCGCCCAGCGCGCGGGCAGCAGGCGCCCGAGGAACAGATAGTTCCAGGCCAGGTTGGCGAGCGTCGGGAAGGCGCCGCCGGTGGCGCGCTGGAAGCTGCCGTCGCTGTTGAGCAGCCGCGATCCGACGATGCCGAGCCTGAGGTCGCGCCCCATCTGCCCCAGCATCTCGTCGATCGCGCTGTCGAGCACGACGGTGTCGGGATTGAGCAGCAGCACGAATTCCCCGCGCGATTGCTCGTAACCGATCTGGCACCCCGGTGCGAAGCCGAGGTTGAGCGGGCTCGGGATCAGCGTGATATCCGGAAACTCGGCGCGCATCATCTCGACGCTGTCGTCGGCCGACGCGTTGTCGACCACGATCAGCTCGTAGGCGTCGGGCGGCAGGCGCATTTCGCGGATCACCGAGCGCAGGCAGTCGCGCAACAGGTCGCGGACGTTCCAGTTGACGACGACGATCGACAGCAGGATCATGCGACCAGCCTCCTGTAGAGTTGCGCATAGGCTGGGACGAGCTTGGGCCACGCATAGAGCTCGCGGATCTCGGCGGGCATGCGGAGATAATCGAGCATCGCTCGATCGGCCTCAAGCATGGCCAATTTGCTGCGCAGCAATCCCGGTTGCGTCATATCGACATGGCAGTGCGGATTGGGTATAAGCCACTGGAAATGCATCGCATCGTGCGTGATCACCGGCAGTCCGCTCGCCGCCGCCTCGACCATCGCCAGACCGAACGCCTCGAAGATCGCGGCGTGCGGCATCACGTCGGCGAGACGGTAGAGGTCGCCGACCCGGTCGGAGGCGACATGGGTGATGCGGACATTGTCGCAGAGCCGCCGGCGCGCGAGATCGAGCAGGTCGGGATCGCCGTGATCGAGGCTGCCGTCGAGCCACAGCAGCGGTTTGCCGGGCAGCCCCGCGACCTCCTCGATCAGGTGATGCGTCCGCTTGTGGCCGCGGTTTATCGCCGAGACCGCCATGATCACGAAGCGATCCTCGGCGATGCCATAGCGCCGGCGGAGCGCGGCACGCATCTCGGTCGTCGCGAACCGCTCCGGATAGATGCCGCAGGGGATCAGCGTCATCCGTTCGCGCGCATGGACGCGCGCCGCGTCGGCCAAGGTCGTCGCCGCGATCTGGTGGATGTGATCGGCGGGTGGATAGTCGCCGGGCGGCATCGCGGTGCCCTCGGTGTAGAGCAGCTTGAACTTGAGCCTCAGCCGCGCGCGCAGATGGTAGAGCACGCGCGCCAGCGGCGGATCGATCACGTGGACGACATCGAACGCGCCGCGACGCAGATGCGGCAGCATCGCAAGCGCGAAGGTGAGACATTCGGTGTGCATCGCGGTGCGCCCGGCCAGCCGGTGCAGCGGGAGCAGCTTCACCAGCCGGCCGCCGCGCGGCAGGAAGCGCAGCGGGATCTCGTCGGCAAGCCTGGGGCCACCGCCCTTGAACAGCGTGACGTCGAACTCGCCGCGCATCGCCTCGAACAGATCGCGCATCAGCCGCTCGAAACCGCGCTGGACCAGGCCGATGCCGGGCGAGGCGATCGCGATGCGCAGGCGGCGGCTCATGCCGTCACCCGTTCGCGCATCGTGCGCAGCATCGCAGGCCCGAGCACGCCGCTCGCCCCCGCCAGCGCAAGGAAAAGCAGCGGCGCTGTGAACCCTGCGATCCAGCCGCTCGCGAACGGCGACACGTCGATCGCCAGCGCGGCGATGACGGCGGCCACGGTGATCCGCACCGGCCGCGACCAGTCGAGCCGCACGCCCGCGACCAGACACCCGATCAGCGAGACCGGGCCGACGCCGACGACCAGCTCGACGCCGAGATAGCCGATCGCGATCCCCATCACGCCGAAGCGCGGCACCAGCAGCAGGATCGCGGCAAGCTGCACCACGATCGAGGCGACGGTCAGCCAGAGCGCGCGATCCTGCCGCCCCGCGACGACGATCAGCGGCGACATCGCGGTGGTCACCGCGCGCGCCAGCACCAGCCAGGCGAGCAGCCGCAACAATGGCGCAGCCGACGCCAGTTGCGGCCCGACCAGCCCCATCAGCACGGGTGCGGCGGCGTGGATACCCGCGAACATGGCGCCCGCGATCAGCAGCGAGGCGTCGAGCGCGGTCTGCTGGAGTGCGGCGAGCCTACCGTCGGGGCGGTGCCATTGCCGCGCCAACAGGGGGAAGAACGCCGCGTTGACCGCCTGCACGATCATCACGACGGGAAACACGTAACGCGCCGCCGCGGCGTAGCGCGCGACCGCGCCGAAATCGAGCAGCTGCGCAAGCATCAGCGGCGCAAGGCCGTCGTAGATCGCGACGAGCAGCCCCGCGAGCCCGAGCGGCAAAGCTTGCCGCGCCAACGCGAGGGCCCCTTCGGGCAACCCGCCACGCGGCGCCAATCCAGCGCCGTAGCGCAGCAACACCGCATGCACGATCCGCCCCGCCGCGGTCGCCGCCATCAGCGCGTCGAGCCCGAGGCCTGCGCGCAGCACGAGGATGGTCAGCGGCAGCGAGACGACCAGCCCGGCGATCTCCGCGCCGACGTCGCGTTCCATCCGCATCCGTGCCTTCAGATGCGCACGATCGGGCTGGAGCAGCGCATAGGCGCCGACCCCGATCGCGCCGATCGCCGCGGCGCGCGCGAATGCAGCGCCGTGGCCGAGCAGCACCACAAGCAGCGGCAGTGCCGGTACCAGCGCGAGGACGACCCACCGCTTGGCGCGTCCGAGTGCGGCGAGCAGCGCGGGCTCGTCGTCGGGATTGCGACAGATTTCGCGCACTGCGATGTCGGTCTGGCCGAAATCGACGAGCCATTCGAACAGCAGCACCAAACTGACCAGCAGCGCATATTCGCCGAAGCGTTCGGCACCCGCCAGCCGCGTCACCGCGATCGCGGTGCCCAGCCGGCCGATGCTGAGCAGCAGCCGCCCGCCGACGAGGCTCGCCGCGTTGCCGATCAGGCCGCCCGGCTTCATGCGGCGTACTCCGGCTCGACGTTGAGCACCTGCCAGCGCCGGATCGCGACGATCATCGCGGCGACCATCCAGAAGACGCGCCCGCACGGCGGATTGCGCAGGAAGAAGCTGCCCAGCCCGTCGATCATGCTCGCGCAGACACCCGCAACCAGACCGATGCTCACGAAATAGAGCCGCTCGTCGCCGATCGCGCGCAGATTGCGCCAGCCGGTGCGCAGCAGCGTCGCGTAGATGGCGAGGAAGCACAGGAAGGCGGGCGTACCCTGCTCGGCCCAGACGATGAGGTAGATATTGTGGACGACGGGCCAGATCGGGCCGAAATGGTCGCTGAGCGCCGCCGCATCGCCGTACCGCGTCGCGCCCGGCAGATTGTAAGTGAAGCCGCTCAGCCCGATGCCGAGCAGCGGATGCGCACGCACCATCGCCCAGGCGACGTCCATCCACTCGTAGCGGAAATTGAGCGCGCCCGGATCGCTCTGCGTCGCGCGGCGCAGGATCAGCGGCGCGAGTGCGAGCAGCGCGGTGGCGGTGGTGCCGAGCAACGCGATCCGCAGGCCCCGGTAAGGCCGCCGCATCGCGGGGTGCACCCAGGACAAGGCGACGACGATCAGGAAGGCCGCGCCGAACGCGATCCAGCCCGAGCGCGACAGCGTCAGCACCAGCGCCGCGAGCCCACCGAAGAGCGCCACCCCCGACGCGATCCGCCAGTGCGGCGCGAGCGGCATGAACAGCGCGGCGACGAGCATCGGCAGCAGGATCGCGAGATAACCCGCGAGCAGATTGGGGTGGCCGATCAGCCCCCCGACGCGGAACACGTCGCCCCCATCCAGATAGGTGGCGCGCGCGGCATATTCGAGCGTGCCGCTGGTCGCCTCGCCGAGCTTCTGCAAGCCCAGCGCGCCGTGATGCGCATATTCGCCCGCCGCGATCAGCGCCTCGCCGAACACGCCGAGCCCGAGCGCGACCGCGGCGTGAAGTATCTGCCGGCTGCGCACCAGTTCGTTGGTCAGCACGACGAACAGGGCGAGCGCCTTGAGCATCTGGAAGATCTCTTCCATCGAGGCCTGGCGGTACGGGCCGATCGCGACGCTGGTCAGCCCGAGCAGGATCATCGCGGTCCACCAGCCGCCCACCGCGCCGACGCGCAATCCGCTGCGCGCACCGCTCATCAGATCGCGCAGCTGGAACAACGCGAGCCCGACGATGAAGATATCGACCGCCTCGATCATATAGGCGCCCGACCCGCCCATATGCGGGCGATCGACGAACTTCTTGGAGAGCGCGAGCGGCGCGCTGAGCACCAACCCCCACAACAGCGCCAGCCGGCAATTGCCCGAGAACCACAGCCCGCCGACCATCGCGAGCAATCCGGCGACGACGAGCGCAGGCGCGCGCATCCCCGCCGCGACCGCGACGACGACCAAGGCGGCGATCAGCCCCGCGACGACCGCGGGCAGCGCCGATGGCAGATTGGCGCGCGTCAGGATCAAGCTGCAGTCGCCGGCAGCGCGGGCGCGGAGAGCAGCAGCCGAACGTCTCCGATACCGTGATCGTCGAACGCTCGCCGGCAGGCGTCGAGCATCTCGAACCGCGTCTCGTTCTCCTCGGCGATCAGCAGCACGAGCTCGGCCAGCGCCGCGGGCACGAGGTGGCGCGAATCCGCGGTGACCGGCCCCTGGACGAGCAGGATATAATCGAAGCTGCCGCGCAGTTCGTCGAACAGCCCGCCGATCCGCTCGGCCGATGCCGGCGGCCGCTTCTCGACGGGCGCCTCCCCCGCAGGCAGCAGCGCCAGCCCCGGATGGCCGCAATGCACGACGCAGTGCAGCGCCGCGCGATCGGGATGCCGCAGCAGGTCGCGCCAGCCCGCGAGTTGGCCCAAACCGAGCCGCTCGGCGAGGCCGCCCTCGTTGAGCCCCTCGTCGATCAGCAGCACGGTGCAGGCGAGCTCGTCGGCGAGCGCGGTGGCGAGCATCAGCGCGGTCTCGACGGTGACCGGCGCGGCGCACGCCCCGCTCAGCACGATGACGTGGCCGTCCTGGCGCGCGGGCAGATCGCCTTCGAGCTGCCGCGCGAGATAGCGATAGGAGCGCGACGCCGGCTTGGGCGAGGCAGCGCCGATCGCACCAGCGAGCCGCAACCCGCTGCGCCAGCGCGCGACGGCCGCGCCGGTCCATGTGTCGCGCTCCTTCGCGGCAGTGATGCGCTCGTTAAGCATAAGAAACTCCCGGCGATCCCGTTAAGGAACAATTGGCGACTTGCCTGACCGACTCTCTATAGTTCGTTCGATTGACACCAGTACCGCCCATTCGTTTAGACAATGTATAGAACTGGGACAGTAGATATCGCCCAGACAGTCGAATCGACGAAGGCGGTGTCGCGGTGTACCAAAAGGACGACTTCAAGAGGTTTGGCGCAATTCATGAGTTTGGCGCGCTTACCGGCCGTCTGACTTCTGCAATAGATGTATTTATTGCTACGTGTTTTGCGTATTTTACGTTAAATCCCGCGATCGATGCATCGGCGTCGCTCAAGATTCTCGATGTCGTGCTGTACGCGGTGATCGCGCTGGTCGTCGCGTCGCTGGTGCAGCTGTCGCGCTCCTGGCGGCTCGCCAGCCTGTCGCGCGAGCTGATCGAGGTCGCGAGCTTCTGGACGACCGCGTTCCTCACGATGCTCGTCGCGCTGCGGGTGCTGGAACAACTGCCGATCGCCACCGCGGACGTCTGGCTGCCCGCCGCGGGACGCTGCTATCTCTCCGCGCTCGCGGTGATGCTGATCTTTCGGATCGCGCTGCGGCTGTCGCTGCGCCACGTCCGCGCCTACGGCCACGATCAGCGCACCGCCGCCTTCATCGGCGCGACGCCGACCTCGAGCCAGCTCGGCGACAGCTTCGCACAGCAGCGCTGGATCGGCATCGACGTGATCGGCACGTTCGACGATCGCGGCGGGCAGGACGGCCGTCACGCACCGCTGACGCGCATCGCGGGGCCGGTCGAGGATCTCGTGCGGCTGGCGCGAACCGGCCACGTCTCCCAGATCTACGTCGCGCTGCCGATGGCGGCGGAGGCGCGCGTCCGCCAGATCATCGATCGCTTCGCCGACACCACCGCGTCGGTCTATTATTGCCCGCCGATGGCGACGCTCGACCTCGTCGGCGGCCGCTGGGACGAGGTCGAGGGCCAGCCGGTGATCAGCGTCGTCGAATCGCCGTTCCGCGGCTATTCGCGCACGCTGAAACGCGCCGAGGATTTGGCGCTCGTCGCGATCGCGCTGCCGCTGGCGGCGCTGCCGCTGATCGCCTGCGCGATCGCGGTGCGGCTCTCCTCACCCGGCCCGATCCTGTTCCGCCAGAAACGCTACGGGCTCGACGGCAAGCCGTTCCACGTCCTCAAATTCCGCACGATGTACGTCGCCGAGGCGGAGCACGACTTCATCCAGGCCAAGCGCGGCGATTCGCGCGTCACCCGCGCCGGCGCATTCCTGCGCCGCACCTCGCTCGACGAATTGCCGCAATTGCTCAACGTGCTCGGCGGATCGATGTCCGTGGTGGGGCCCCGCCCCCACCCGGTCAAGCTCAACGAGGAGTTCCGCGGGCAGGTCCGCCGCTACATGGTGCGGCACAAGATCAAGCCGGGGATCACGGGCCTGGCGCAGGTCAGCGGCGCGCGCGGCGAGACCGACAGCCTCGACAAGATGGTCCGCCGGATCGAATACGACCTGCAATATATCCGCAGCTGGTCGCCCGCGCTCGACCTGCGCATCCTCGCGCGCACGCTGGCCGTGCCGTTCCACAAGAACGCCTACTGATGCGCCGCCCGAGCGCCCTCCTCGCGGTGACCGCGCTGGTCGCGTGTACGCCGCCCGCGCCGGCAGTCGAGACGCCGCACGCGCAAGCCGGCTGGACTGTGTCGAGCGCCGCGCCGGTGATCGCGGCGGGATCGCTGCGTGCCAAGGGGCTGTGGAACGATCCGAGCGTGCTGCGCGACGGCGACGGCTATGTCATGTATCTGACGAGCAGCGTCGGCGAGCCGTTCAAGCCGCCCGTGCTGCCGTATCGCGCAACCTCGCCCGATGGCGCGCACTGGAGGCTCGACGAGCAAGGCCCGCTGCTTGCGCCCGTCGCGCCCTATGCGAGCATCGAGACGCCGAGCGTCGTGCGCTTCGCGGGCCGCTGGCATATGTTCTTCACAGGCGTCTACGCGCGCCCGGATCCCGCGCCGATGGCGATGGGCCACGCGATCTCGGACGACGGCATCCACTGGCGTATCGACCGCCCGGTGCTGATCGCCGCCACCGGCCGCGCAGGCGACTGGAACGGCTATCTCGTCGCCGAGCCCGGCGCGGTCGTCGTCGGCGACAAGCTGCTCGTCTATTTCTCCGCGGTCGGCGGGCGGGCGTCGGGCTCGCCGCCGCAGATGCAGACGATCGGCGTGGTGGGCTCGACCGACGGCGTCAGCTTCTCCGCGCCGGAGCAGGTGTTGGCGCAGGGGCCGCTCTATCCTGCCACACAGGGCTATGCCGGCTATTCCTCGCCTGCCGCCGTCGTCGCGGGCGGGCGCGTCCACCTCTTCTACTCGGTCGCCCGCTACACCAAAGGCGGCGATCCCGAGTGGCAGCAGGTCGCGATCCAGCACGCCTCGTCCGCCGACGGCCTGACCGGTTTCGTCGAGGACGCAGCACCCACCCTTACCCGCGGCAGCACCGCCTGGACCTCGGGCGAGGTGCTCGCGCCCGCCCCGCTGGTCGACGGCGACACGCTCAAGCTGTGGTTCGCGGGGCACGTCCGCAACGCCGATCTCGGCCCGCTGATCGCGCGCGGCGTCGCCGGCCCCGAATTCGGCATCGGGCTCGCGACCCGCAGCCTTTCCGATTTCGTCACACCAACCAGCAACCCAATCCAGGGGGAAAAATGATGAAAGTGATCCTACTCTGCGGCGGGCAGGGCATTCGCGCCTTTCCCTTCACCACCTATCTGCCCAAGCCGATGCTGCCGCTGGGCGGCACGCCGGTGATCGTCCACGTCATCAAGAGTTTCATCGCGCAGGGCTTTCGCGAGTTCGTGCTCGCGGCCGGCTACCGCAAATCGGTGCTCGACGATTATTTCGAGGGCAAGAATCTCGGCTGCAGCATCGAGATCGTCGATACCGGCGATGACGCCGACACCGGCAGCCGCATCTTCAACGCGCGCCACTATATCGACGGCGACCTGTTCATCGCGACCTACGGCGACGGCCTGTCCGACGTGCCGATGAACGACGTCGTCACCTTCCACCGCAACCACGGCAAGCTCGCCACGATCACCTCGGTGCCGATGTACAGCCAGTACGGCGTGCTCACCGTCGGCGAGGGCGGCCGCGTCGAAAGCTTCGTCGAGAAGCCGCTGATCGACGCGCACTGGATCAACGCCGGCTTCATGGTCTTCCGCCGCGAGATCTTCGATCACTGGCAGGGCGACAATCTTGAGCGCGAGGTGCTGCCGCGCCTGATCGCGGCGGGCGAAGTGCACAGCTACTGCCACCCCGGTTTCTTCAAGTCGTTCGATTCCTACAAGGACGTCGTCGAGATGGACGAGACCATCGCGCAGGGCGGCATCCTGCCGTGGGTCGCGCGCCGGGAGGACGCGGCATGAGCCACTGGCAGGGCAAGAGCGTGCTGGTTACGGGCTGCACCGGCTTCCTGGGCGGCGCGCTGACCGCGGCGCTGGTCGAGCGCGGCGCCGACGTCGTCGGACTGGTTCGGGACCGCGTGCCGCGCTCCAACTTCTTCGCGGACGGACTTGCCGATCGCGTCAATGTCGTCAACGGCGCGCTCGAGGATTACGATGCGGTCGATCGCGCGATCAACGAATATGCGGTCGACACCGTCTTCCATCTCGCCGCCCAAGCGATCGTCGGCGTCGCCAACCGCAATCCGCTGTCTACCTTTGAGGCGAACATCAAAGGCACCTGGGTGCTGCTCGAGGCGTGCCGCCGTAACCCGACGGTCAAGACGGTCGTCGTCGCTTCCTCCGACAAGGCGTACGGCGACCACGAGACGTTGCCCTACGAGGAGCATTTCGCGCTCCAGGGCCGCCATCCATACGACGTCTCGAAGAGCTGCGCCGATCTGATCGCGCTCAGCTACGCGCACACCTACGACCTGCCGGTATCGATTACGCGCTGCGGCAATCTGTTCGGGCCGGGCGACCTCAACTTCAACCGCATCGTGCCGGGCACCTTGCGCGCGGCGTTCGACGGGGTGCGCCCGGTGATCCGATCCGACGGCACGCCGGTGCGCGACTACGTCTATGTCGGCGACATCGTCGACGCCTATCTGTTGCTCGCCGAGAAGATGGGCGAACCCGGCATCGCGGGCCGCGCCTTCAACTTCGGGACGGGCGAGCCCGTCTCGGTGCTCGACCTGTTCCACCGCATCCTGAAGGCGGCGGGGCGCGAGGACTTGGAGCCGATCGTGCAGAACGGCGCGAGCGGCGAGATCGCGCGGCAATATCTCTCCTCGTCCGATGCCGAGCGGCTGCTCGGCTGGCGGCCGGGCGCAGGACTCGACGCACGGCTCAAGACCAGCGCCGACTGGTATCGCGCGCACCACCAGCGGCTGTCCTGACATGGCGCGCGTGTTCGTCGGCATCCCGACGCTCGATCGGCCCGAATATGTCATGCAGACGGTGGCGAGTCTGCGCGCGCAGCGCTTCACCGATTGGCGCGCGATGGTGTCGGACAATGGCTCCGACCCCGAGGTGCGCGATCACATCGAGCGCGCGATCGCGGCGCTGGGCGATCCGCGCATCGGTTTCCACCGCCAGCCGTTCAATCTCGGCGAATACGGCCAAGGCCGTTTCCTGTTCGCACTCGCCGACGATGCCGAGCTGTTCATGATCCTGCACGACGACGACGTGCTGCTGCCCGATGCGCTAGCCCGCGGCGTCGAAGCGCTCGCGGTCGCGCCGGACGTCGCGCTGTACGTCGCCGATCCTTGGCTGATCGACCGGCACGGTGTGCGATCGGCGACACGGACGCAGACCTATCGCCACGATCACGGCCGCGACGTGCGGGGCCCCGGCCGTTTCTCTATCCTCGACACGCATCTCGCGACCGGCTTCACGCCGATTTCGGGCACGTTGTTCCGCACTGCCGCGCTCGCCGAAGCCGGATTGGTCGATGCCGACTGCCACGGCAATTTCCCGTTCGAATGCAACGTCATGCTGCGACTGGGCGATATCGGCGCGAAGGGCTGGTTCGATCCGACACCGCGGATCGAGGTACGCTATCACGCCGCCTCACTGCGCAACACGCTCAAGCTGATGGACAATCCTCAGGTGGTGCGCACCATGCTCACCTTGTTCGAGCGGCGCCGCTATAGCGGCGTCAACGAGCGACGGCGGCTCACCCTGCTGTCGCGGCTGCACCGTGCCGATGCACTGATCCGTCTGCGCCAGGGCGACGGCAAGGGCAGCCGCGCGGCGCTCGCCGATGCGTGCCGGGCCAATCCGCGATCGGTGAAGGCATGGATGATGCGCCCCCTCGTCTCGTTCGCCTCGACCAAGCTGACCAGTTCTTCGGGCTTCATGCTGTGAAGCACGGGCTCGCTCTTCTGATGGCGTTCGCGATGCTGACCGGGTGCGCCAGCAAGGTCGCGAGCCCGAACGCGATCGTGCTCCCACCCGAGACGCTTCGTTCGCTGGCATCTTACACCCAGACCTATGTGCTGGCACCCGGCGACCAGATCGAGGTGAACGTCGAGCATCTCCCCGAATTCACCCGCACCGAGACGATCCGACCCGACGGCCGGATCGCGCTGCCCCGGCTCGGCGAGTTGCCGGTGGGCGGCCTCGCCGTCCCCGATGCCAACCGGCTGATCGCGACCGCGCTCGCGGCCCGTGTCCGCGATCCCGAGGTGACCGTGATCGTCCAGAACCCGCGCGAGGACATGGTGTTCGTGGCGGGCGAGGTCGGCCACCCTTCCGCCGTGCCGCTGCGCCAGGCGCGCACCGTCGCCGAAGCGCTGATCCTCGCGGGCGGCGCGACCAAGGCCGGCGCGATCCGCGAGGTCGCGCTGATCCGGCTCGATCCCGACGGCCGCCTCGCCGCGCACATGATCGAGCGTCGCGCGGGCGGGCAGCCCGGTGCCTATCTCTCGATGCAGGCGGTGACGCTGCGCGCCGGCGACATGATCCTCGTGCCCGAGAGCAACCGCTCGCAATTCTCGCGCTTCGTGCAGGATTTCATCAACACGCCGCTCTCGGGCGCGAACCAGCTGTTCACGCCCTACATCCAGCTCCGCCTGCTCGAGCAGATCCGATGAGGCCGGTCATCCACCGCGAGGCGATTGCGCACGATCCCGCCGCGGACAATTTCGACCTGCGGCGGTCGTGGCAGGCGGTGATCCACGCCTGCCGCCCGCGGCTGCGCATGATCCTGACGACTATGGGCGTCGCGGTCGCGCTGACGCTTGCCTATGTGCTTATCTGGCCGCCGGTCTACGTCGCCGACGTCACGCTGATCTCGTCGAGCCCCAACGACCCCCAGCGCGACGCCTTCTACGACGGCTGGAACGTCTTCCGGCACGACGAATTCGGCGACGACGTCCAGCTCTTCACCAGCCGCCCGGTGCTCGCCGCGACCGCGCATAAGCTCAACCTGCGCTACGCCGACATCTACCATCCGCCGGTCGGCTACGCGACCTATCTGTGGACGCAGTCGTGGCCGGGCCAAGCTTGGAAGGGGATCAAGAATTTCGTCCACCCCCGCTCGAGCGGCCCCGGCATCGCGACCCCCGAGCAGATCGATTTCGCGCGCACGCTCGACAACATGCGCAAGGGCATTTCGCTGGCGCCCGTCGCGGGCTCCAACGTCGGCCATCTCGTCGTCCTCGCGCCCAGTCCGCGGGCCGCGCAGATCGCCAACACGCTGGTCGACGTCTATCTGGCACAACGCCGCACGCGCTTCGCCGACGAAGCGAACAGCGCCTATCTCGCGCTCGCCGACGAGACCGCCAAAGCGCACGACGCGCTGCTCGCCTCCGAGGCGAAGATGGCGCGCTATTATACCGAGGGCGACATGACGCTGCTCGTCCAGGCCGACCAGCTCGAGGTCGGCCAGATGATGGCGCAGCGTGCCGCGATCGTCGATGCGCGCGGCACGATCGCCGACAGCGAGCGTCAACTCGCCGAGGTGCAGCGCCAGCTCGGCGGGGAGAAGCGCGAGGTCGTCTCGGCGCGCGTGATCGGGATGAACCCGGTGCGCGAGGCGATGCGCGACAAGCTCGCCCAGCTTCGCCTGACGCGCGCGACGATGCTGATCCACTATCTGCCCGGCGCGCCCGAGATCGCCGAGATCGACAGCCAGATCGCCGCGACGCAGGCGCGGATGGATATCGAAGCGGCGCAGGCGACGCAGCAGACCAGCATCGTCCGCTCGAACGCCTACGAGGCACTCAAGACTCGGCGCGACCAGCTCCAGGCCGATCTCGCCGGCGCGCGCGCCGCGCTGTCGGTCAAGCTCGCCAATGCCGGCACGCTCGAAGAGCACGTCGCGGGCATCCCCGAGCAGATGAAGGTCAGCCACGATCTGGGCCGCGAGCATGACGCACTCGAGAAGACCTACTCGACGCTGCAGGACAAGCTCGCGATCGCGCGCGTTTCGGTAGCGAGCGCCAGATCGGCGCCACCGTCGATCTCGGTAGTCGATTATGCCGCCGTCCCCAACGAGGCCTCGGCACCGCAGACCAAGCTTCTGTTGCTTGCCGCCGCCCTCGCCGGGCTGGTCGCGGGCTGCGCGCTCGCCGTGCTGATCGACCAGCTGCAGGGCGCAGTCACCCGCTCGCGGCTCGCGCGCCAGCGCGGCGCGCTGCCCGTCTATGCGACGATCCAGCAGGATCCCGCTTACGTCGCCCGACTCTTTCCCACGCTTGCGCCAAGGAACCGCCGATGAAATATGCGATCATGAGCGCGGTGCGCGCGCTCGGCCTGCTGCCTGCCGCCGACCAGGTGAAGTTCGTCCAGCGCCGCGTCGCCTCGGCGCGCGGCAACAGCCGCTTCCTCGCCGAGCATCCGGGCTTCGTGCCGCCGCCCGCCGATCTCGCCTTCGATGCCTACAACGCGGTCGACTGGACCGCCTATCACGACGGCGGCCGGCTGCATGCCGAGGTGTTCGCGGGCGCGATCCTCGATCGGGTCGCCGGGCGCAACCTGCGCGTGCTCGAATGGGGCTGCGGCCCCGGGCGGCTGATCCGCCACATGCCCGATCTGCTCGGCGACCGCGCCGACCAGATCGTCGGCACCGACTATAATCCCGACACGATCAACTGGTGCGCGCATCACCTGCCGTCGATCGCGTTCATGCTCAACGAGCTGATGCCGCCGCTGCCCTTCCCCAACGATTATTTCGATGCGGCGTATAATTTCTCGGTGTTCACGCATCTCTCCGAAGCCGCGCAACTAGCCTGGTCGGCCGAGCTCTGGCGCGTGCTCAAGCCCGGCGGCGTGCTGCTTTCGACGACGCACGGCGACGCCTATCGCTATCTGCTCGCGCGTAGCGACGAACAGGTCGCCTACGCCGCCGGCCGCGTCGTGACGCAGGCGCAGTACGGCGAGGGCAAGAAATGGTATTTCGCGGTCCACCCGCCCGCCTTCGTGCGCGACACGCTGCTCGGCGACTATGAGGGGGTGGAGCAGGTCGTCGTCGCACCCGAAGCCGGCATGAAGCAGGACCTGTGGGCCGCGCGGAAGCCCGGCGCATGAACGCGCGGCCCCTGCGCGTCGCGATCATCGGCGATCGCGGCATCCCGGCACGCTACAGCGGGTTCAGTACGCTGGTCGAGCAACTCGCGCTGCGGCTCGTCCACGATCACGGCATGGACGTCACCGTCTATTGCCGGAACCATTATTACGAGGAGCATCCCGAGACCTGGCAGGGCGTGCGCTGCGTCTGGCTGCCCGCGCCCGGCGGCAAGAGCCTCGAGAGCATCGTCCATTCGAGCCTCGCCTTCCTGCACGCCGCGACGCAGCGCTACGACCTCGCCTTCGTCGTCGATCCCGGCAACGCGCCCTTCTCGTGGCCGTTGCTGTTCGCCCGCACGCCGGCCGTCTTCCACACCGACGGGCTAGGCTGGATGCGGCGCAAATGGACGCCGTTCCAGCAGCGCTTCTACAAATGGACCGAAAAGGTGTGCACGCGGATCGCGACCGGCCTCGTCACCGACGCGCGCGCGATGCAGGCCTATTACCGCGAGAAGTACGACGCCGGCAGCGTGTTCATCCCCTATTCGGGCGACGTCGGCGATCCGCCGAGCGACGAGGGACTGGCGCGCTTCGGCATCGCAAAGGACGAATTCTACCTCGTCGTCGCGCGGATGGAGCCCGAGAACAACGTCGATCTGATCATCCGCGAATATCGCGCCTCGGGGCTGACCAGGCCGTTGATCGTCGTCGGCGGATCGCCGTATCCGACGCCTTATTCGGAGGGCGTGATGGCCGAATCGCACGGCGTCGTGCGCTGCGTCGGCGGCATCTTCGAAAGCGCGATCCTCAACGGGCTCTACGGAAATTGCGCAGCCTACATCCACGGCCACGAGGTCGGCGGCACCAACCCCAGCCTGCTGCGCGCGATGCATTGGGGCGCAGCCTGCATCCCGATCGACGTCGTCTTCCACCGCGAGGTGCTGGGGACGGACAATCCCTTCTTCTCGACCGCGCCCGGCGTGCTATCCGCGCTGCTGCAGACGATCGACGCGGATGGCTATGAACGGCGGCGGCTCGGCATCGCCGCACGCGGTCGCGCGCGGCGGCTCTATCGCTGGGGCGCGGTGGCGGACGCCTATGCCGGGCTGTTCCGCGACATCGTCGCGCGCAAGGGCCGCCAGGCGATGCGCGCGATCATGGCACGCGACTATTACCACCCCGAGCGGGAGGAAGCGCAGGCGGCGGCGTGAGGATCCTCCACGCCTATAACCGTCACCGCGGCGGCGGCGGATCGGACAATGCCTGGGACGAGACGATCCGCCGCTCGATCGCGCACGGGATCGACGTCCACCGCTTCGAGCGCGACAGCCGCGACCTGCCGGCCGGGATCGCCGGCAAGGCCCGTGCCTTCGCCTCGGGCCTGTACGCACGCGAGGCGATCGCCGCATTCGAGCGGATGCTCGCCGAGGTCCGACCCGATATCGTACACACGCACGAGCTCTATCCGCTGATTTCGCCGTGGATCATCCGCAGCGCGCGCGCAGCGGGCGTGCCCGTCGTCCACAGCTGTTACGATTTCAGGCTGACCTGTCCGGTTGCGACGCATTACCGCGACGGCGGCGTCTGCACCGAATGCCTCGATCACGGCCCGCACCGCGCCGCGATCCGCAACTGCCGCGAGAGCCGCGCCGAGAGCGTCGCCTTCGCCGCGCGCGCGATCGTTGCCGAGCGCGCAAAGCTGTTCGAGGGCGTCGATCGCTTCATCGTGCTGAGCGACTTCAGCCGCGACTGGTTCGCCACGCAAGCGGACATCGTGCGCGACAAAATCGACGTCAACGGTTGCGCGATCGCGCTGCCCGCCACCGCGGTCGATCCGGCGACGGGCGGCTATGTCGCCTTCGCCGGCCGCTTCGTGCGCGAGAAGGGCGTCGAATGCCTGATCGAGGCGTCGCGGATCGCGGGCCTGCCGCTGCGGCTCGCCGGCATGGCATCGCACCACCCCGCGATCCGCGACGGCGACGACATCGCCTGCGTCGAGACCCCGACCCGCGACGCGCTGATGGATTTCTACCGCGGCGCGAAGATGCTGGTCGTGCCGAGCCTGTGGTTCGAGACGTTCGCGATCGTCGCCGCGGAGGCGATGGCACACGGCGTGCCCGTGATCGCTTCGGACATCGGCGCGCTTGCCGACACCGTGCAGCGCGACCGCACGGGCCTGCTGGCGCCCCCCGGCGATCCGCACGCACTCGCCGCCGCGATGACGCGGCTGTGGAACGACGATGCGCTGTGCCGGTCACTCGGAGCCGCGGCGCGGGATCGCGTCGCGACCGACTTCTCCGCCGCGCGGCATATGGAGCGGCTGCTGGAAACCTACGATCGAGCGCTCGCCGGCCGGCCGTGACGCGTGCCTATTGGCAGGACGGGCGCTGCAGCTCCAGCGAGCGCGAGATCGCCTGCCCCAGCCCCTGCCGGATCTGGTCCGAGAGCGCGGGATAATCCGATCCATAGGCGCTGGTGCGGCCGCAATGCACCGATGTGCTGCCGGTGGAGACACCCCAGCTGACCTCGACGCTGGTATCCTGCCCGACCTTTTTGGCGCCGACATTGCCGCTGATCATTAGCCGCGCCGCCTGTGGGCCGCCGAGATGCCGATCGTAGGCGCTGTTCAATATCCTGGCCCAGCCGTCGTCACCCGAACTCGCAGGCTGGAAGATCACCTGCGCGCCGCTGCCCGCGCCGAATCCGCCCGCGGCTGCGCCATCCTTGCCTAGGGCGCCGGATGCCGCCGCCGCCACATTCGGGCGACGATCGAGCGTTGCGACGGGTATGTCGGAGATCGCCGCGCCGGTGCGCTGGATGCCGAACACGTCGGTCCGTGCGGTGAGCGTCGTCAGCGAGGCGATGATCAGCAATATCAGCAACGCCAGCACCCAGGTCGGGACGGTGACCCGGCACAGCACGATGATTTCCGCGGCGCCCGCGGCATAGAAGGCGCCGAGCAGGATCAGCGGACAGGCATGGCCGGAGATCGCGAGATAACCGCTCGCCAATACGGTCAGCGACGCGGCCAGCGCCGCCATCGCCCCGTACCGACTGATCGCCACTTCCATCGGGTCTTCCCATCTTATCGACGAGGGCCGGCGCGCCATGGCCATGGCTGAGTTCTCCTATGCGGTCAGCCGGGGCCGCTCGACGATCGTCTCGCCGCCCGTATCCGGCGTCAGCACGACCGTCAGGCTGCGCGCGCCGTTGCCGTCGATGAGCACCGCGATCGAGAAGCGGATCGCGCGGCGGTCGCCCGCTTCGCGCAGCAGCGTCGAGACGAAGGTGCTCGGCACCTGACTCGACAAGGTCCGCTCGACGGCGTCGCCGGCCGCGCCGCGATCGTTGAAGGCGAGGATGTCGATCAGCCGGCTGCCCAGGAGTCGGTCCGCGGCGAATCCCGCAATTTCCGCAAATGCCGGATCCACGCTGACGAAGGTGCCGCGCACGCTGACCTCGGCGGTGCCGATCAGACCGTGCGTCTGCAGCGCCTGGCGCAGCGAAGAGGCCTGGAGCATGCGCTTCTCGATCCCGTCCTCGACGGTGGTGCGGCGGAAGGTGACCGCGACGCCGCTCGGCCAAGGAAAGGCGTGGACGCGGAATTCCGCGGTCGCGGCGGTGGTGAAGAAATGCCCGTCCTCGCCGCTGCGCACCGTCCGGCGAAGCTGCGATTCGCCGGGGCCGCTCCGTATCGTCGGCAGGATGTCGAGCAGCGACGTGCCGATCAGCAATTCGCGGGGGCAGGCGAGCATCATCGCACCGATCGCGTTGCTGGACACTATGGTGAGCGACGCGTCCATTGCGATGAAGCCGTCGTCCATCCGTTCGGTCAGCACGGCATGTTCCAGCGCGGTGCGATCGGCGCTGTCGGTCGGCGCGCCGTCCGACATCATGGACTCGTACAACTCGGTGGAAAGGAGTACGCAGCGAGGGCGCCCGTGGTTGGTGACCACGACGGGGCTACGCACGACCTTGTCCTGCCATGTCCCGAAGTTTCGTACGACTTCCGCAGAAGTCACATAGACCGGCGTATGCATTTTGCTTATCCCCATCGACAGTCTTCGAAGTCTCGCGGAAAGCGTCGCTTTGCAATTAGACATTGATCTAAATAGATTCCCGGAATTCGCGTAGTATCGTCGGCGCGGCGCTAAAGGCAGTTTTAGCCCTGCGCTGCGATCATGATTGCATGACATTCCCGGCTCCTCATCGCGGTCTTCGTTCAGCGCGCCTCGAAGGCTTCGCGCGGCATCGTCGTGGCGCGGTGCTCGTCGAAATGGCGGTCGCGTTGCCGATCCTGCTGACGATGATCATGGGCATCATCTCGTACGGCGACTGGTTCCTGATCGCGCACAGCATCCAGCAGACCGCCAACGACGCCGCCCGCTCGGCGATCAGCGGCCTGACCGCGACCGAGCGCCAAGCGACCGCGATCGCCACAGCGCAGACCGACATGCGGCGCAGCGGCGTGCTCAATCCGGCGCGCGCGACCTTTTCGGTGAACGACGACAACACGACGGTGGTCGTCGCGGTCCGCTACGACGCATCGAGCGATCCGCTGCTGCATCTGAGCTTCATACCGATGCCGGCGAACACGATCCAACGCACCGCCGTCATCAGGCTGGACGGACTGTGACAACCCCGCCCCCGCGCAAACCCGGTATCGTCGCGCGCCTCCGCCGTGATCGGCGCGGCGGCGTCACGATCATCATGGCCGGATCGATCATCACGTTGCTGACCGCGACGGCGCTCGCCGTCGATGTCGGCTCGCTCTATGTCGCCAAGCGTTCGCTGCAGGGCACGGCGGACGCCGCCGCGCTCGCTGCGGTCGACGTTCCCTCGGACCCGACGGGCGCCGCGCAACGGACCATCGCCGCGAGCGGATCCAATACCGCGACCGTGTCGGTGCTGACGCCGGGCGCCTACACGCCGGACTCGGCGCTGACGCCGTCGACTCGCTTCACGGCCAATGCCACCCCGGCCAATGCGACGTCGCTCACGCTCGTGCAGGACGTTCCCGTGTATTTCAGCAGCGTCTTCACCGGCCGCCGCACCGTCCGCATCGCGACCACGGCGACCGCGGCGCGCATCGACTATGCCGCCTTCTCGATCGGCACCCGGCTGGCATCGGTGCAGGGCGGCCTGCCCAACGCGCTGCTCTCCGCACTCGCCGGCACCAGCATCAACCTGTCGGTGATGGACTACAACGCGCTGCTCGGCACGAAGATCGACATCCTGGCCTTCTCGCAGGCGCTGGCGACGCAGCTCAACCTCACCGGGCTGAACTACGGCCAGATCCTCGCGACGCAGGTGACGCTGCCGCAGATATTGTCGGCATTGGCGACCGTCGCGGGCGACCCGACCGCCGCGGCGGCCTTGCGCAGGATCGCGCTGACCCTGCCCGGCACGACGGTCCAGCTCACCAACCTGATCAATCTGGGCCCCTACGCGTCGGCCGATCACGTGGCGCCGGGAACCGTCGTGACCGTCGACGGCTATTCGATCCTGCGCGAGACGCTGGGTCTCGCCAACGGGCCACGCCAGGTGTCGCTCGATCTCGGGCTCACCCTGCCCGGCATCACCTCGACCACGCTGACGCTCGCGATCGGCCAGCGGATGGCCAGTTCGCCGTGGCTGGTGGTGGCGAAGGACAATTCGCTGATGGTCCACACCGCGCAGGCACGGCTGTATCTCGATTCGAAGCTGTCGGCGGCTGGGCTGGTCGGCGTCGATCTCCCCATCTACGTCCAGCTCGCCGAGGCGCAGGCGAAGCTCGCGGCATTGTCGTGCACCGGGGGCGTCGCGAACCAGACCGCCTCGCTCGACGTGATGCCGTCGCTCGGCCACGTCTCGATCGCCAGCGTCGATACCTCGGTGCTCAGCAACTTCGGCACGGTGCCCGCGGAAAACACCGCGCAGATCGCGTCGGTGCTCGGGCCGCTGGGCGTCCTGGTGGTGAGCGGCAAGGCGAGCGTGGCGCTGGGCGGCACGACATGGCAGCGCGTCGCCTTCTCGGCCTCCGACATCGCCAACAACACCGTGAAGACCGTCCAGACCAACGACGTCGTCGCGGGCGTGGTGGCATCGCTGGTCAGCAAGCTCAACCTGCAGGTCACGCTGCTCGGTCTCGTCATCCCGCTCTCGCCGATCGCGGCGACCGTCGGCGCGGTGCTGACCCCGATCGCGCCCGTCCTCGACACGTTGGTCGATCAGCTCACCGGCCTGCTCGGCGTGCATCTGGGCCAGGCCGACGTGCGGATCGACGGCGTGCGCTGCGGCAAGCCGACGCTGGTCGGCTGACGGCGGATCTTCAAGGCGACAGGAAGGCGGCTTCGATCATGGAACTGAGACATATCGACACACCCGTCCGCCTCTCGGGGATGAGAGACGGCCTATGGTACGAACCCGTCCAGATCCGGCGGCGCCGCGCCACCGACTTTCGCGGCGCATGGAGCGAGTTCGGCCCGGTACTGCCGCTCGGCGGCGCGGTGCGCGATGCGCTCAAGCTGCTCGAGAAGGAGACGGTGACGATCCATTTCGTCCATCCGCCGGCGCAAGTCGCCAAGCTCAACGAGATCGACATCCTCTATCTCTCGCGGCGCCAGGATTACCCGTTCCGCGATACCGCGCGCTGATCGTCTGCGACGATGTGCCGCGAACGGTCATGTTCCTGACCGGAGGATGGCGCTACGGTAGTCGCGATGTCGATATCCAGCACGCACCTCGAAACCGCCTACTACGTTCTCGAATGGCTGATCCGGATCGCCGCGGTGGCGATCGTGCCGCTCAGGAGACCGCCCGCGGCGGCGCGCGGCTGGCTGCTGCTGATCTTCTTCCTGCCGGTGCCGGGCGTGCTGCTGTTCCTCGCGATTGGCAGCCCGCGCTTCCCTAAGTGGCGGACCGAGCGCTTCCGCACGCTGCGCCCCTTCTTCGACGATCTGGCGGACCGCCTGCGTGCGACCGCCCCCGCCGATTGCGGCGCGGCGGAGCCGATCGCCGATCTCGCGCGGACGCTCGGTTACATGCCGGCGACCGGCGGCAACGCGATAGAGCTGATCGACGATTATGACGGCGTGATCGACCGGCTGGTCGAGGATATCGACGGGGCGCAACACCATGTCAGGCTGCTGGTCTACATCTTCGCGGACGACGAGGTCGGGCGGAAGGTGGCCGCGGCGCTCGCCCGCGCGGTGACGCGCGGCGTCGCGTGCCGGGTGATGCTCGATCCGGTCGGCTCGCATCATTGGGTGCGGGGATCGATGAAGCTGCTGCGCGACGGCGGCGTCGAAGTCGTCGAGGCGCTGCCCTTCCGGCTGACGCGCAGGCGCACCCGGCGCGACATGCGCAACCACCGGAAGCTGTTCACGATCGACGGCCGCATCGGCTACGCCGGATCGCAGAACATCGTCTCGAAGAATTTCCGCAAGGGCGTGGTCAACCGCGAGCTGGTCGCGCGAGTCACCGGGCCGGTGGTCGCCGAGATGGTCGCGGTGATCCGCACAGACTGGTTCCTCGAGACCGAGCATCTGTCCGAAAGCACGATCGACATCCCGTCCGCCACGGGCGACGCGCAGGCGCAGCTGCTGCCGAGCGGCTCGGACTATCCGCTCGAAGGCTTCGAGACGCTGCTCGTCTGGCAGGCGCACCAGGCGCGCGACTGCATCATCATGGCGACGCCCTATTTCATCCCCGACGAGGACGTGCTCGGCGCGATGCGCACGGCGGTGGCGCGTGGCGTGGCGGTGCACCTGGTGCTGTCCGAGGTGGTCGACCAGCGGCTCGTCAATCTCGCGCAGCGTTCCTACTACGACGATCTGCTCAAGGCGGGCGTGCGCATCCACCTGTTCCGCGATTTCCTGCTCCACGCCAAGAACGTCAGCATCGACGGGCGGCTCGCGATCATCGGGTCGAGCAACGTCGACCTGCGCTCGTTCCAGCTCAACGAGGAGGCGAGCCTGCTGCTCTACGACGAAAGCTCGGTAGCGGCGCTGGAGAAGGTCCAGCGCGGCTATCTCGACAAGAGCGACGCGGTCGAGCTCGAGACCTGGCGCAAGCGGCCGATGATGCAGAAGCTGCTCGAGAATCTGGCGCGGCTGGTGGGGTCGCTGTTCTGACCATTTGTGCTCCCGCGTATGCGGGAGTCCAAGTGAGGCAAGCGCCGCGCGTGCAGCCCTGGGCTCCCGCCTACGCGGGAGAACGGCCGTTCGTGACAGCCGCTACTCCGCCGCCTTCCGCGGCTGGAGCAGCAGCGCGACCAGCCCCGTCCAGCCGGTCTGGTGCGCGGCGCCCAGCCCTGCCCCCGTCTCGCCGTGGAAATATTCGCTGAACGGGATCAGATCGCGGAAGTGCGGGTCAGTCTGCAGCAGCGCGTTGTCGCCGAGAACCGGCCGGCGCCCTTCGGCGTCCTTGAGGAACAGCTCGGTCACGCGCCGCGACAGCTCGGCCGCCACCCCGGCGAGCGAGGCATCGACGCCCGATCCGGTCGGCAGCTCGATAACGATATCCTTGCCGTAGAAGGCCTCGAATTCGTAGAGCGCCTCGATCAGCAGATAGTTGGTCGGCATCCACACCGGCCCGCGCCAGTTCGAATTGCCGCCGAACATCGTCGTCGTCGATTCGCCCGGCTCGTAATCGACCGAGAAGCGCGTGCCGTTGGCATCATATGTATAGGGCGCGGCCGCGTGCACCTTGGAGACCGAGCGGACGCCGTGATCCGACAGGAATTCGTTCGGATCGAGCATCCGCCCGAGCAGCCGCGTCATCCGCGTCGCGCGCAGCAGCGACAGCAGCATCCGCCCGTCCTTGCCGGGCTCGTTCCAGCGCGACACGAGATGCGCGAGATCGGGCCGGTTCGACAGCGTCCAGTTCAGTCGTTCGGCGAAGGCGGGATGGCGCTCGGCGGTGCGGCCGCTCAACACCTCGACCGCGCACAACGGGATCAGCCCGACCATCGAGCGGACGCGCAGCGGCACGCGGCTGCCGTCGTCGAGATCGAGCATGTCGTAGTAGAAGCCGTCCTGCTCGTCCCACAGCCCGGTGCCGCTCGCGACCTTCGCGTCCTCCTCGCCGCCCAGATCGGTCATCGCTTCGGCGATCAGCAGGAAGTGGTGGAAATACTTAGTCGCGATGTCCTCGTAGACCGGATTGGTAAGCGACAGCTCGAGCGCCATCCGCATCAGATGGAGCGCGTACATCGCCATCCACGCGGTGCCGTCGGCCTGCGAAATGTGGCCACCGGTCGGCAACGGCTTGGACCGATCGAACACGCCGATATTGTCGAGCCCGAGGAATCCGCCCTGGAAGATATTGTGCCCGTCGGGGTCTTCGCGGTTCACCCACCAGGTGAAGTTGAGCATCAGCTTGTGGAGCATCCGCTCGAGGAAGGCGCGGTCGCCTTGGCCCGTCGCGGCGGTCTCCATCCGGTAGATGCGCAGCGCCGCCCACGCCTGGACCGGCGGGTTGACGTCGCCGAACGCCCATTCATAGGCGGGGAGCTGCCCGTTGGGGCTCATATAGCGCTCCTGCGTGAGCAGCAGCAGCTGGCGCTTGGCGAAGGCCGGATCGATCAGCGCGAAGGTGACGCAGTGGAAGGC
>CAXTVK010000030.1:0-25617 GCA_964247655.1 uncultured Sphingomonadaceae bacterium
CCGCGATCAGGCAAGAGACCGGGCTCACCGCGTCGGCGGGCATCTCGTACAACAAATTCATCGCGAAGATCGCGTCGGACCAGAACAAGCCCGATGGCCAGTGCGTGATCACCCCCGCGCGCGGGCCGGGCTTCGTCGCGGCGCTGCCGGTCAAGCGCTTCCACGGCGTTGGCCCCAAGACCGCCGAGAAGATGAACCGGCTGGGCATCGCGACCGGCGCGGACCTGCGCGCCAGATCGCGCGAGTGGCTGCTTGCGACCTTCGGCAGCTGGGGCGGCTATCTCCACGACGCCGCGCGGGGGCTCGACGACCGCCCGGTCCGCCCCGATCGCATCCGCAAGTCGGTCGGTGCGGAAAACACCTTCTTCACCGATCTGCGCAGCCCGACCGACCTGCTCGAGGCGCTCGACGCGATCGTCGAGACGGTGTGGCCGCGGATCGAAGCGTCGCAATCGCGCGGGCGCACCGTGACGCTCAAGGTGAAGTATGACGACTTCCGCCAGATCACGCGCGCGCGCAGCTTCGCCGAACCCGTCGCCGATCGCGCGCGGTTAGCCGAGACGGGCAAGGCGCTGATGCTCTCGCTGTGCCCGGTCGAGCGTCCGGTGCGGCTGCTCGGGCTGACGCTCTCCGCGCTCGATCAGCCGGGCGACGAGCGCGCGGGCGACGAACGAGCGGCGCAACTGGGGCTGGAGCTGTAGCGTCGAAGCTCGCCGCACCTCGCCTCATATGACGATGCCGCTTGCCTTGCGGGGGCACGAAAAGCTAAGGCGCCGCCGTCGGGGAGTGGCGCAGCCTGGTAGCGCATCTGGTTTGGGACCAGAGGGTCGCAGGTTCGAATCCTGTCTCCCCGACCATCACGTTTCGGCAACGCGGCCGGCGACACCGATCCCGAGCGCCCGGATGCGATCGCATGTCGAGCGGCAGGCGGATCAGGCGAGCCGGGGATAGCCGAGCGCCAGCGCCTCTCGCTCGATGTCGAGGACGGCGTCGTAGGCGTCCGCCGGCACTATCTCGAAACCGCGCAGCCCGAGCGTGTCGCGGATCGGCGCCGTCTTGGGATCGACGACGAAGCGGGCGAGCGCCTCGCGCAACAGCGCCACCTCCTCGTCGCTCGCCGTACCGCGACTGATCAGCGGGAGGCCCGGCGTCTTCGCGGTCTCTGCGAGGATATGGACGCCCGCCAGCCGCTCCGGTACGAAGCGGGCGAGATTGCCGTAGGTGACGCAATCGATCGCCGCGACATCCGCCTCGCCCCCCGCCACCATCGCGAGGCTGGCGACATGGCCGCCGCTTTCGATCACGCTAGCGAAGAAGCGCCCCTCGACGGCATGCGGCGCGACGAAATGGCGCAGCAGGTTCATCCCGCTATTGCTCGACGGATCGTTGATCGCGGCGCTCTTTTCGCGCAGGTCGGAGATGGACGAGGCCGACGAGCCCGCGCGCACGACGACGAAACTGCCGCTCATCGCCCCCTCGCAGCCGGGATGCTCGTAGACCGGCGTCGCGATCAGCGTCACCCCGTCCCGCAGCCAGCTCGCGAAGGGATAGCCGCAGGTCTGCGCGAGCAGCAGTCGCGGATCACGCCACGCGGCATCGTATGCGATCGTCCCGTCGAGCCGGTCGGGTACATCGGCGAGCCCGCCCTCGCGCAACCGGTCGCGCAGATAGGCCCAGAGCGCGTCGGTCGCGGCGGCCACTACGGGCGGATCGCGGTACATGGCGAGGCTGGCGATCCGCCCCGGACGCCGGGCGCCGTCAGACGACATCGAGCGACCGCACGAAATCCGCGGCTTCGTGCGCGTGAACGCGCGTGTGCCGGATCAGCGCCTCGAACTGCTTCTGCATCGTGCGGATCGTCTCGGCGCTGTTGAGCACGAGATACATCTGCCCCGCGAACACCGCGACGCGCGTCGATCCGAAGATCGTGTAGGGGATCGAGAAGCGCTCGCGCCCATCGAACAGGAACAGCCGGAACGACGGATAGAGCTCGTCGATCAGCCCCGCCATATGCGCGATCTGCGCCCGCCGCGCCGGCCTGGGCAGATCGCTCCAGATGCCCGTGCCGGCGGCGAACTGCTCGAGCGTCTGGCGCGGCATGCACGATTCCATGTCGGTGCCCGCCGCGCGGTTGTAATCGAGCCGGAACGCCGCATCCTCGACCTGCGCCATCGCGTTCTGGTGCGACGCCGATGCCTCGTAGGCGATCACCTCGGTCGTCCGCAACAGGTCGGGGATGCGCGCGGGCACATAGCGGATCTTGGCGCCGGCGGCTTCGTTGTGCCAGCGCATCAGCAGGCTCGCGCCCTCCTCCTCGGTCGTCTCGATCTCGCCGCTCGACAGCATCGCGCCGGTGACGCCCTCGTCCTGCGAGACGCCGAGCAGCCAGTCGATCGTCACCGCATGGCGCTCGGCGATCGTCAGCAGCGTCTCGACGCGCGGCAATCGCGTCGTCTTGCCCGAGAGCAGCAGCGACAGCGCCGAGCGATCGATCCCGATCGAGGTTGCGAATGCCGACTGGCTCTGCCGCGACCGCTCAAACAGCAATTCGAGCCGTTCGTGGAAGATCGCCGCGAGATCGCGTTTATCCATTGTTCACCGTTCGTGATATTGATCACGATATGGCAGATGCCGTGTGCAATATCAACGGATCGTCACCATTGCCCCGTTGCGGAGCAACGAATGTCGTGCCACATTCCCTACCTTCGAGATAGGGAATCGACGATATCCGATGAAGCATGGGATGGCATCGCATTACCGACTCATACGCATCGCGGCGCGGAGACCGATCGAGTGGCGGACGCTGGCGCTGATCGTCGGCTGCTATGCGGCCTGGATCGCGGCCGGGCTGCTCTATGCGCACGCCGGATGGCCATCGGTCGGCCTGCTCGCGCTGGCGATCGTGCTCCATTCCTCGCTGCAGCACGAGGCGATCCACCGCCACCCGACGCATCGCGCCGACGTGAACGAGGCGCTGGTCTTCCTGCCGCTCGGGCTGCTCGTCCCCTATCGCCGCTACCGCGACCTGCATCTGTGCCATCACGCCGACAGCCGGCTGACCGATCCCTACGACGATCCCGAAAGCTTCTATCTCGGGCTGTTCGACTATCAGCGGCTGCCGTCCGCGCTGCGCAGGCTGCTCGGCTGGAACAACATGCTCGTCGTGCGGATGCTGATCGGCCCCGCGATCTCGGCGACGGGCTTCCTGCTCACCGAAGCGCGCGCCGCTATCCGCTCGCGACATGGCGAGCGGCGGCGGATGGCGCGGTCGTGGGGCCGGCATGCGATCGGCCTGGCCGCGGTCGCCGCGATCGTCCATGTCGGCTTCGGGATGCCGCTTCTGGCTTATCTCGGCGCGGCCTATCTCGCTTTGTCGCTGCTCGCGGTGCGGTCCTTCTGCGAGCATCAATGGGCCGAGGCGCCCGACGGGCGGACGGTGATCGTCGAGCGCTCGTGGCTGGGGCCGCTGTTCCTCAACAACAACATCCACCTCGTCCACCACAAGCATCCCGGCATGCCGTGGTACGAACTGCCCGCCGCCTACCGCGCGCGGCGCGACGAATGGCGCGCGATCAACAACGGCTACGTGTTCAGCAGCTACGGCGCGGTGATGCGCGACTTCGGGCTGCGCGCGAAGGAGCCGGTGGCGCACCCCGAACGCATCGGCCGCTGATCGGCCAACGCCGGTCGGGCAACCGGCCGGATCGCGTAGAAAACGGCGCGTTTAGAACCGGACCTTCAGCATGACGTATGCGGAGCGCGGCTGGATGGGGATGACGACCGGAGACAGATATTCGTAGGTATCGAAGCCGTGGCGTCCGCCGAGGTTGACGCCCGACACCGTGACCGTGAACCGGCTGAAATCGTAGGAGGCCTGCGCATCCACCACCGCGTACCCCGGCACTTTCGCACCGGCGAGGTTCGGCAGGAAGTCCTCGCGCGAGGTAAAGGCGGTAACGCCGGCCCCGAACGACAGCCCCTTGGCGTATCCGTTCAACACGCGGTAGTGCGCGGCGATGCGGCCGCTGTGTTTCGGCACGCGGGCCAGTTTCGAGCCGACGGGGATGATCGCGTCTTTCGTCACTTCGGCCTGGGTGTAGGCATAATTCGCGAGGATCGAGAACGCCCGGATCGGCTCCCACGTGATGTCCGCCTCGAAGCCCCGCGAACGCTGTTCGCCGGTCTGGATCGAGAAGAGCGGATCGGTGGGATCGGTGGTCGGCACATTGCGGCGCTTGAGCTGGAATGCCGCGAGGGTGCCCCACAGGTGCGCGTTGGTCAGCGCGAGCTTGAGCCCCGCCTCCAAGCTTTGCGACGTCTCCGGTTTTACGGTCTGCCCGGGCTGGGCGGTGAATTGGACCGCACCGCGAAATCCGGTCGCATACCCCGCAAACAGCGCTGCCCCGCGCGCCAGATCGAACGTCGCGCCGATCCTCGGCGTCACGCGATTGTAGGTCGCGTCGGTCGCCGCCTCCTTTCGCTGGAAATTGAAGTGCGTGTATCGCAGCGAACCCGACAGGTGGAACGGGCCGTAGGTCGCCTGATCCTGTACGTACCCCGCATACGTCACATAGGTGTCGGTCTGGGTGCTCAACACCGGGAGATCGGGCCCGAACGCGAGAGCATATGTCGGGTTTGCCAGATCCTGCGTGCCAACCGGCTCGAAATCGAAGAAGAACGCCGAATCGTAGCTGGTGTGATCGTAGTTGACGCCTGCCAGCAACTCGTGGTGGCCGCCCAACGCATCGACGTTCGCCAGAAGATTGGCATCGACGGTCGCTTCCTTTACCCGCGCCGGCAGATATATCGGAAAGATCGGGTAGACGGTCGGCGTCGCCGGATCGGGCGCAGCGACGTCCGGGAAGACGAAACTGCCGTATTCGTCGTATTTGTTGTAGTAATAGCGTCCCGTAACGGTCAGCTTCACATTGTCGTCGAACCCGTGATGCAGTTCCGCCGTCACCATCTTGTTCACGATGACGCTGCGCGGCTGGCCTATCGGCGCACCCGGAAAAGCATGGTCGTCGAGCTGGCCGGCCAGCGCCTGGACGGCGGGCAGCCCGGTATATTCGACCTGACTGCGCCGGTCGTACTTGCCTCGTACCAGCAGCTCCGTGTCGGGGCCGAGCTGGAACGATATGCTCGGCTGGATGGACCAGCGATATCCCTTCACCTGATCGATCCAGCTTTCGTTATGCTGGTATTCCCCCGTAACCCGCGCGGCGATGCCGTCGGTCAAGGGCACGTTGAGATCGGCATAGGGGTTCAAGGTCGAGAAGCTGCCGCCGCGAAACGCCACGTAGCCGCCGAACTTATCCCCCGGCTGGACCGAGTCGACGTTGATCAGCCCGCCCAGCGGCGCGCCGGCGCCGCCGCCGTAGACCGTCCCCGTCGGCCCCTTGACCACCTCGATCCGCTCGACCCCGGTGAGGCTGGTCGGATCGGCCAGCGCGTTGATCCCGAACGCGGGCAAGCCGTCCAGAAAGATCTCGGCCGGAAATCCCCGGATGAGCGGTTGGGCTATCGCCGATTCCTCGGGCTTGGTGGGAACGACGCCCGACACGTTGACCAGCGCTTCGCCCAATGTGCGACGGTCCTGGTCCCGGATCAGCGAACTGTTCAGAACCTGGACCGATTGCGGCACGTCGATCAACGGCGTGTTGGTGCGGGTCGCCGAACTCGCGTCGTGCGCGACATAGCCCTCGTGCTTGGCCGTGACGACGATGTCGCCGGCCCAACTCTGCGTGGCATCGCTTTGCGACGTCTGGGCATGCGCTGCCTGCGTCAGGAAGGTGGTGGCGAGCGCCGCGGCGACGTTGAGCCGAACACCCTTCGCCGCAAGGTGCCGGAAGCGCAGAATCTCATGGCCGTATGTCATCGTGCTTGCCCCTTGTGTCGTCTGTAGCCACGCGTCCCCGCCGTCCGGATGCTACAGTGCCTCGCAACCTCGACGCGTTGCGATGTGCACCCTGGCTCCGCGGAGATATCCCCTCGCCTGATCGATGAAAGCGCACGCCGCCGAAGTTGAAGTCTTCGTTATCAGTGCGTCAAAACGGATTATGCGAACCGCAAATAGCGATTTTAGTAGTAGAGGTATTTGCCCAAGGTAATGACGCGCTACTTTTAATTTATTTGTAGTTGTAGCTCGTTAACAGCATGTCTTCGAAACCGACATGCAAATCCGCGATATACCAAAGTCTTGATCCGGACGATTGGCGTTTGTACGAAAAGAAAGCCCAACATTAACGCAAATAACTAGTTCAAATAGAGCATCGACGTCGAGATGGGTTTGCCAGACAGCGGCGGCGATGCGTGGGCCTGCTCGGCAGTTTTTGCTATTGCCGAGCCAGGATAAGCTGTCATGCCTCACCGGATCACTTGGTAAAATGACAGTGATACCTCGTTTCAGGACAAGCATGGCGCGCTCGACTGGTCCGCGCCGGCGGATCGTCACGATGCGCGCCTAGAACCACGTGCGCATACCCGCCACGAAGGCGCCGCCGCCGACGCCGCGGCCCGCCGCTCGCGCGAAATCGGCGGTGTTGCCGGTCAACCGGTCGTAATCGATGCCGAGATATGGCGCGAATTCGGGCACGATCGCATAGCGAAGCCGTAATCCCGCCTCGATCGAGGACAAGCCTGCGCCGACGCCGATCGACCTCGAATCCTGCGCGGCGAGATTGATCTCGATGCGCGGCTGCAGGATCAGTCGGTTGGTGATGCGCTGATCATATTCGGCCTCGAAACGCCCGGTAAGCTCGCCGCGATCGGAGAGGAAGGCGGCGGCGTCGACTTCGATCAGATAGGGCGTGAGGCCCTGGACCCCGACCACGAGATGCGTGCGACCCGGCCGGGGCCGTATATCGTAGCGGACGCCCGTCTGGAGGTTGAACCACGGATCGATCGCGTGACTCCAAAGCGCCTGCACCTCGGCCGACCCGGGCGATTTTCCAAAATCGGCATCGCCCATCGACTTGAGCCACAGGCGATCATAGTCGCCGCCGTACCACGCCTCCCCTTCCCAGCTATATCCGCCGGGACCGTGCCCGGCGCGATATTCCAGCCGGTCGATCGACAGCTTGCCGGTCTGCATCGAGCCGTGCTCCGCATAAACGGCCTGCCGGATCGGACCCATCACGGTCGCGCCCCACACGGCGTCGGCCGCAAAGTCGGCGCCGACCGATGCGCCCGCTGAAGGCCCGGTCCGGGGCGGCCCGGCAGTCGGTGGGCAACGACCCATCGCCGCATGCTCCGATGGGCACTCGGCCGCGATCGGCGCAGATTGCATCGATGGCATCGATGGCATCGATGCGGGCACCTGTGCCCCGACGACGCCGGTCTGCGCGGCAACGGGAGCCGCCGCGGCGAACAGGAGTGCGATCGCAAGGGAACGCATCACGCTGCGTCTCCCGCGTCCATCGGACGCACCTTCACGATGTTCATCATGCCGGCGTGCATGTGGTAGAGCAGGTGACAATGGATCGGCCAGTCGCCGGGCGCATCGGCGGTGAGATCGAAACGCGCGATGCCGCCGGGCATCACGTTCACGGTATGCTTGACCGGGTTGCCGTGATCCTGGCCCGTCACGAGCTGGAAGAAATGCCCGTGGATGTGGATCGGATGGCTCATCATCGTGTCGTTGATGAGGTTCACCCGCACCCGCTCGTCGCGCGCGAGGAGGATCGGTTCGGCGCCTTCGCTCATCTTCCTGCCGTCGAAGGACCACATGAAGCGCCCCATATTGCCGGTCAGATGGATGTCGATCGCGCGCGTCGGCGGCCGCCGGTCATGAAACGGCGTCAGCGGCGCGAGGTCGTGGTAGGTCAGCACGCGGTGCGGCTCTTTTTCGAGACCGAGCGGACGATCGCCCGTGCGGTCGACCGGCATGCCCGAGACCATGTCGACGCCGACACCGACCTCGACGGTGGGCGGCATCAGCGACTTGTCGCGCATGCCGTGATGCATCGCGACCGGCGGCTTCCCCGCATCGCCAGTCGCGCCAGCCACGCCCGCCGCCGTCGCGTGCGTCGCCATGCCGGCCGACTTCATGCCGCCCATGTCCATGCCCGCCATGCCCGTCATGTCCATGGCGCCCTTGTCCATGGCGCCGGTGTTCACGACGCTCGTATTCATGCCGGGCATGTCCATGCCGGCCATGGCCATGCCGCCCATTCCCATATCGCGCATCGACAGCGTTGGGCGCGCGCGTAGCGGCGGGACGGCCGCGGCCATCCCGAGCCGCGGCGCCAGCGTGCCGCGCGCCATGCCGGAACGGTCGATCGCTTCCGCAACGAACGTGTAGGCCCGATCGGCGGTCGGCGTGACGATGACATCATATGTTTCCGCCACCGAGATCTGGAATTCATCCGTCTCGACCGGCCGTACGGGCTGGCCGTCGGCCTGAACGACCGTCATCGCCAGGCCTGGAATGCGCACGTTGAAGATCGTCATCGCCGAGGCATTGATGATCCGCAGCCGCACCCGCTCGCCCGGCCCGAACAAGCCGGTCCAGTTCTCGGCCGGCCCGTGGCCGTTGACGAGGAAGCGGTAGGTCGACCCGTTGACGTCGGCGATGTCGGCCGGGTCCATCTTCATCTTGCCCCAGCTCATACGCTGCGCGGTGGTCATCGTGCCGTCGGTCAGCGTCTGTTTCTGCCGGTTGAAATACGCGTCCTGCGCCTTCAGCCTATCGATCACCTGGTGGGGATGCAGGAAGGTCCAGTCGGAGAGCAGCACGACATGCTCGCGGTCGTAGGCTGCGGGCTCCTCACCGGCCGGGTCGATCACCAGCGGGCCGTAATGCCCCATCTGCTCCTGCAGGCCCGAATGGGAATGATACCAATAGGTGCCCGATTGCCTGATCGGGAATTCGTAAGTGAACGTCGTGCCCGGCTTGATCCCGGGAAAGCTTATACCCGGCACGCCGTCCATCTGAAACGGCAGCAGCATGCCATGCCAATGGATCGAGCTGTCCTCGTCGAGCGCGTTCTCGACGTGAAGCCGCACGGTCTGGCCCTCGCGCAGGCGGATGAGCGGACCGGGCAGCACGCCGTTGATCATGATCGCATGACCCTCCCGCCCACCGACCTTGAACATATCGTGCGCGATCCGAAGCCGGATGTCCTCCCCGGTCAGCGTCGGCATGTCGACGCGCAGACCGGTCGACCCGCTCCGGGCCCAGGCCGGGAACCGCGTATCGAGCCCGAGGCCGACGATGCCCAAAGCACCGGCGCGCAGCACGCTGCGTCGCCGCATCTTGATCTCATTCATGATAATATCCTGTCCCGCCGACCGATACGGCTTTCGGCCTGGCCCCTGCCCGCGCGCGCGCGACCGCTTGCCCGGCCGCGACCTGATGTGGATCAGGATAGACGGGGAGGCGGCGTGTCGAGCTCGAGCAGGATCCCGCTCAGCGACGATACCGTCGGGATCGCGATGATCGCGGACGGCGGGTCGATCCGGTCGACGATCCGGGTCAGATCCACCTCGACGCCGGAACACGCGCCCATGCAGTGGACATGCTGCGACGGAAGGCGGTGATCGGGCGCACACGCGGTACAATGGCGAACCGTCTGCGCGGCATTGGACGGATGCGCGGACACCCCCGCCATAGCTGCCGGTGCGACGAGCATGCCGCACAGCAGAACGGCGCAGAGCAGCCATTTCGGCAGCAATCGGCGATACGCCGCCGGCCCTCGCCGCGCGCAACGCGAAACATCGCGGCGTCGGGCGGCGCGCACCCGCTTCACCCTCTTCCCGACGTGGCGGAGCGCCGCGCGCTTCGGTGATATGTGAGCGCGACTGCGGTCGTCATCCGTCAGGAGCTTGCGGTCTGGGGTCGGAACGGATTCGCGCGCGCGATGTCGCGGGCGCTGTCGACGAAATCCGCGGTCAACGAACGCGCTTCCGCGAGCACCGCGGCGGGTGCGCGCTCCGGGGTGCCGCTATCGAGCGAGGGCTCGGGAGCATATTCGGCAAGCAGTTGTATCGTCTGCGCGAACTCGAGCGGGCGCAGCCGCTGGATGAGCGCCAAGGCAAGATCGAGCCCGGCCGATACGCCGGCGCCGGTCGCGCGATTGCGATCGAACACGACGCGCTCATCCACCTCGACCGCCCCGAATTCCTTGAGCAACGGCCGCCCGATCCAGTGCGAGGTCGCGCGATAGCCGCGCAGCAGCCCGGCCTGCCCGAGCACCAGCGAACCCGTGCAGACGCTTGCCACCCACTTCGCGCGCGAACCGCGATCGGCCAGGAAGGCGAGCATCGCCGGATCGCGCATCGCCGCCAGCGTGCCGCTGGTGCCGCCGCCGATGAGCAGCACGTCGAGGTCCTTGGGGCAGGTCTCGAACGTCGCGGTGGGCATCAAGGTCAATCCGTTCTCGCACGGTATGGGACGTAGGCTGTTCGCGACGAATTGCACATCCGCGCCCGCCAGCCGACCCAGGAAATAATGCGGGCCGACGACGTCGAGCGGCGTCATGTGATCGTATAGCACGATCGCGATCTTCTCCTTGCCTCGCCAGGCGGGGGGCACCTTGTCCATATAGCTGCTCGGTTTGGAGCCTCCGCCTGTGGGCTGCTGCGCGCCGGCGCCACCGGCTGCGCCGGCGATGACCGGAGCGATCAGCGTCAGCAGGGCTGCGGTGCGGCGATTGATGTCGGTCATGATGGCCTTCCGGTCTGTCGTTCGGGATGATGGGCACGCGGCGCGCGTCCGCGCTCAATCGGCGGCGCTCGCCGCCTTGAAGCTGGATGCGCTGTTCGGATCGCCCGAGCCTTTATATCGGGCGCGCAACGGATATGGGAAAATCGGGCGGGTGAAGCGCGCCCGGCTCGTATCGAGCGCCTTGCCTGCCAGAGGTTCCATCGGATCGTCGCTGTAGTGGGCGCCGATCAGCGCGTCCGGGGCCTTTTTCTGCTCGACCCATTTCTCGATATAGTCGAGGAAGTCGATCGACCAGGCACCGGTGCCGCCGACGCAATGATCCATTCCCGGGACCATGAAGAGACGCAGAAAATCCTGCGTCGCGGCGCGACCGCCCATCGTCCTCTCGATTGCCTGATAGAAAGCGATCGAGGTCAAGGGCGACGGACCGCCATCGGCCCAACCATGATAGAATATCAGCTTTCCGCCAGCCTGCTTGAACCTGGTGAAATCGGGATCGTCCGCCTGAAGCAGGGACTGGATCAGCCCCAGACGCTTATAATCCGCGTCGAGATCGAAATTCTCGAACTTCCAGGCCGGGCCCGGGTTCGGGATCAGACCCATATATCTGAAGAAGTCCTCGTAGAACGTCCTCTTCATGATCGGGCTGTCGGCCAGCCCGAGATAGCTGGTCTCGGACCCCGGAGGGAAGGCGCGATCGCCCACGCGGTCGCCCGTGGCGGATTTATGCTCGCTGTAGAACAGGATCGCCGCATCGGCCTGCGCGCTCGTCAGACAATTAGAGACCGCGCCCGGCTTGCAGACATAATCGCGCGGATCGAATTGGCATGATCTCGGGTCGCCGATCAGGCCGTCCTTCACGCCGTCGTTCATATCGCATTTGGCGATCACCGCGTCGCCCAATATCCGGATGGCCCTGGCATCGAACAGCCGCTTGCCGTCCGGGCCGGTGAGGAAACGGTCTCGCTGCGCGAAATTGAGCGCCATGTCGGTGTAGTTCAGCCCGGGCGCACCGACGATGATGCCGTTGAAATCCCACGGGAACCGCTCGGCCTCGACCAGCGCCTGGCGGCCTCCGCAGGAACAGCCGCTGAAATAGGACGTGTCGGGCTTCCGCCCGTAATAGACCTGCGCGATCGCCTTGCCGGCCAAAGCGGTGACGTGCGTCGCGCGATAGGCGAAATCGATCACCGCCTGCGGGTTGTCATAGGCCCACTCGACGCCTTCGGCCTCGATGCCCTTGTGGCCCATATCGGTGGTGATGCACGCATAGCCGGTGCGGAGAGCCTGCTCGCAATTGGCGATGTACGAGGTCGTACCGCAGAACCCGCCACAGCCGACTTCGAGAAACCTGCCGTTCCAGGCCTGCGCCGGCAGCCACATCAGGATGCCGACCTGCGGCGCTACGTTGCCCTCGACCACACAATGGGCCGGCTTGTCGGCCGACGCGTCGACCAGCTTTGCGGAAAGGATGTGGGTCGGCGCATCGGGGATCGTTTCAAGGTCCGCATCCTCCAGCGCCTGGCATCGCATGCCCGACGGAGTCGTCGCCCGCGCCGCGGAGAAATCGTGAGCCTGCGCCGCTCCCGAATGAAATGCGACCGCCGCCAGATAGAGGATGACGAGCCCGACGGAGCGGGACGCCCGGGAGGCAAGGCTGCGCATCGGAGAATATCTTCCGTAATCGGGCGTCGGGCCGGTCGGGGAATCGCTGCGTCGAGGCTGCCGGCGGCCGACCCCTGCGGGATGGATGCGCGTCCGAACTATCATTGCGCTTGGCTCCTGTCGGCACCGATCCCGAGCTACGCCCTACCTTGCCCGACCGCCTGAAATGCCCAAATGACAGTGATGCCTCGTTTTCGGACAATGGCGCAAATGGCGCAAATGGCGCGCGATGAGGCTCGCGTGGCCGCGCCGGGACGCGTCTCGACGGCATGGCCTTCATTTGACGAGTTGAACGGCGGCCGGCTTCGCGAGACCGCGGGACTGCATCCACCAAACGAACTCGTCGAACCAGTGATCGCTGCTCGCACCCTGCGTGGCCATGCCGAAACCGTGGCCGCCACGGTCGTATATGTGCAGCTCCGCCGGTCGGCCGGCCGCCCTCCATGCGCTATACAGCGGTACAGGATCGTTCGGCAGCATCGGATCATCGGCGGCCGTCGCGATGAAGGCCGGCGGCGCGTCGCGGGGCACCGGCGTACGCAGTCCGCCGTAGATGATGCCGACGAAATCGGGGCGCGTCGCGCGGTCGCCGATCGCGAGATCGGCGGCAACGAAGGCGCCTGCGGAAAAGCCGACAAATCCGATCCGTTTGGGATCCACGCCCCATTCTGCTGCATGGGCGCGCACGGCGCGGATCGCCTGGGCGCCGTCCTGTTGCGCGAGGTCTTCACCGGAAAAGCGGGGCAATTCCCGTGGAAGGCCGCTCTTCGCGCGGGTCAGCACGCCGCCCATGTCCTTCATCATCTTGGCATCCATCGCCGCGCGGCTTGCCGGCGTCTGGACCAGCCGATATTTCAGCACGACGGCGGTGTATCCCTGCGCCGCGAGCCGCCTGGCGACGAACGTCCCCTCGTTGCTGTAGACGAGGTTCATGAAGCCGCCGCCGGGCGTGACGATTATCGCGATGCCATTCGCGTCGCGCGCGGCCGGCCGGAAGACTTCGAGAGTGGGCATCCCGACGTTGCGGATGTTGATCTGACCGTCGTGGTCAGGGTCTTCCCGGAGCTCGGGAACCGAAGGCGGATGGATGACGCCCTCGGGATAGAGAGGAACGACCGTGGACCCCAGCGGATCGGCCGAAGCAGCGCCCACCGGCGCCAGAAGCAAGGCGATCGACACGGGGATTGCGGTCTTCAAATTCACTGCGGGTTCCTTCTGATGCGCGTCCGGCTCGGAAAAGGCGCCGGACGTTCGTTCGACCCGAGATCATGGTTCGGTCTTGCAGAGACCATGTCATCGCGCATTGTGCGGATTGACAAAAGGACGGCTATCCCTCTTTTTGAGACAAATGCCGAAGACCGTGGGACTCTTCCTGTTCGATCGCTTCCAGCTGCTCGATGCGGCCGGGCCGATCACCGCGTTCGAACTGGCAGAAGAGGCCGTTCCCGGCACCTACCGTCTCGCGATCCTGTCGATCGCCGGGAGCGCGGTGAGGAGCTCATCCGGGCTCGTGATCGACAGCCTCGCCGCTGGCGACGCGACCCTTCCCGACACGCTTATCGTCGTAGGGGGTCGGGGCCGCCCGCTCGCGACGGAATGCCCCGACAGCATCGCATATCTGCGCGCATGTGCCGGAAGGGTGAGGCGGCTGTGCAGCGTGTGTTCGGGCGCGTTCATGCTCGCGGCGGCCGGACTGGTCGACGGGCACCGCGTGACCACCCACTGGCGCCATGGCGAGGAATTCCAGAAGCGCCATCCCAGGACGCAGGTCGAGCTTGACCGCATCCATGTGCATGACGGTGCGATCTGGACATCGGCCGGGGTCAGCGCGGGCATCGATCTCGCGCTCGCCCTGATCGCCGAGGATCTGGGCGAGGATATCGCGCGCCGGGTGGCGCAGGAGATGGTGGTCTATTACCGCAGGCCCGGCGGCCAGTCGCAATTCTCGGCATTGGCCGATCTCGGCGGCGACGACACGGCGTTCTCGTCGCTGCTGGACTGGATCCGCACCCATTTGTCGGAACGGCTGACGGTGGAGCGGCTCGCCGAGCGCATGGCCATGAGCCCCCGCAACTTTTCGCGCGCTTTCGCTCGGGCCATCGGGGTCAGCCCCGCCAAAGCCGTCGAGCGGCTGCGCCTCGAAGCGGCCCGGGAACGTATCGAGAATTCGCGCGAGACGATCGAACAGGTCGTGGCCGCGACGGGCTTCCACGACGCCGAGCGCATGCGCCGCTCCTTCGTTCGCGCTTTCGGACAACCGCCGCAGGGTTTTCAGCGTATGCGCATCCGTGACTAAAGCGTTCGCCGGCTCCACTGGATCGACGCCCGGACGACGGACGGGCTGACCGGATCACGGCCCTCGCCGGGTGCAGCGATGCGCGTATCGGACATCGTCGTCAGACGAGGGCGTTGCGGGCGATCAGCTCGCGATACCAGGCCGCGCTGAGCTTCGGCATCCGCTTGCCGGTCTCGAAATCGACATAGTGGACGCCGAAGCGCTTGGTATAGCCGTCCGCCCACTCGAAATTGTCCATCAGGCTCCACAGGAAATAGCCCTTGAGCGGATAATTCTCGCTCGCCGCGCGGTGGAAGTTGGCGATGTAGTTGCGCAGATACATGATCCGGTCGGCATCATCGACGCGGCCATCGACGACGGTATCGTCCGCGGAGCAGCCATTCTCCGAAATGTACAGCGCCTTGGGCTTCCACAGCTCGCTGACCGTCCGCACCGCCCAATAGGCGACCTCGGGCCCGACATAGAGCCAGGGCGAGGCCATGCGCGGCGATTGGGGAAGGTGGGGCAATGCCAGATAGCCCTTCGGCGAAGCATCGGCGCGGACGTAGACGGGCGAATAGACATTGAGCGCGACGAAATCGAGCGGGCTGCCGATCGCCTTCATGTCGCCGGCCCCGACCTTGGGCGCGTTCGCCCCCTCCGCCTCGAGATAGGAGTCGGTATAGCGCCCTTCCATGATCGCGGTGAGGAACATGGCGTTCTCCTCGCGCGTCGCCTTCCTGGCAGCCTCGATATGCTCGGGCGTCTCGATCACGGGTACGAAGAAGGTGGTGTTGTCGGCGAGCCCGACCTGCGTGCCGGGGCGTGCATGCGCGCGGATCGCCTGCACGCCCAGCCCATGCGCGAGCACGCCGTGATGGCGGACCTGGTTCACCTGCGCCGGCGGCAGCTGCAGGCCGGGCGCATGAATGCCCGTCTTGTGGCCGAGATCGGTGAAGCAGCGCAGCTCGTTGACCGTCATGAAGCGATCGACCCGGTCCGACAGCCTGCCGGCGACATAGCCCGCATAATCGGCGAAGGCATAGGCGGTGTCGCGCGACTGCCACCCGCCGGGGAGCGCCTCGGGCAGGTCCCAGTGGAACAGCGTGACATAGGGCTGGATGCCATGTTCGAGCAGATCGTCGATCACGCGGCGATAATGATCGAGCCCCTTCTGATTGGGCTGGCCGCGCCCCTCCGGAAAGATCCGTGACCAGGCGATCGACATGCGATAGGCGCGCACGCCGAGGCCCTTGAGAAGCTGCGTATCCTCCTTGTAGCGATGATAGCTGTCGCACGCGACGTCGCCGGTCTTGCCGTCGGCGATCCTGCCCGCGGTGTGCGCGAAGACGTCCCAGTTAGTCTGCCCGCGGCCATCCTCGCGGACCGCGCCTTCGACCTGGTAGGAGGCGGTCGCGCAGCCCCAGACGAAATCCTTGGGAAAGCCCTGATGGCCGCCGGCGCGGGCTCGCCGCGATGCGCCCGGTGCTGCCGCCGCAGGCGACGCGCTGCCCGCCGCCGCCAACGTCGCCGCGGTCATGCCGAGCGCAAGTCCCAATTCCCGACGATTGAAACCCGTCATCGCCAAGCTCTCCCGATTATCGTTGTGATCCTTACCCACGCCCTTCCGATCCTGCGTCGGAAGGGCGAGGGCAAGTCTATCAGATCGCCGTCTGGCAATAGCGGTTGACCAGATTCTCGAGTCGCTCCTGCCCGCCCGAGCGGTGCTTCGGCCGGAGATCGCGCTCGATCGCCAGATCCGCGATCGAGGCGAGCGAGGCGCCCTCGCCCAGGATCGCATGACCGACGTCGCCGTCCCAGCCGGCATAGCGCTGCGTGCGCGCCGCATCGATCCGGCCGTCCGAAATGATCGCCTCGGCGACGAGCAGCGCGCGCGCCACCACGTCGACCGCGCCGACATGACCGTGCACCATATCGACCGCGTCGATGCTCTGGCGACGGACCTTCGAATCGAAATTGAAGCCGCCGTCGGTGAAGCCGCCGGCGCGCAGCAGCTCGACCATCGCGAGCGTCGTCTCCTCGACCGAATTGGGGAATTGATCGGTATCCCAGCCATTCTGGTTGTCGCCGCGATTGGCGTCGATCGAGCCGAAGATGCCGAGCGCGCGCGCGGTCGCGATCTCGTGCTCGAAGGTGTGGCCCGCGAGCGTCGCGTGGTTCGCCTCGATATTGACCTTCACCTCGCCCTCGAGCCCGTAGCGATTGAGGAAGCCGTACACGGTGGCGGTGTCGAAGTCGTACTGGTGCTTGGTCGGCTCGTGCGGCTTGGGCTCGATCAGGATCGTTCCCTTGAAGCCGATCTTGTGCTTGTGCTCGACGACGAGGCTGAGGAAGCGGCCGAGCTGATCGAGCTCGCGGCCGATATCGGTGTTGAGCAGCGTCTCATAGCCTTCGCGACCGCCCCACAGCACATAGTTGGCGCCGCCCAGCCGGTGCGTCGCCTCGAGCGCCGACTTGACCTGCAACGCACCGAAGGCGACCACCTCGGGGTTGGGATTGGTCGCACCGCCGGCGGCATAGCGCGGGTGGCTGAACAGGTTCGCGGTGCCCCACAGCAGCTTGCGGCCACTCGCCGCCTGATGCTTTTCGAGATCGTCGACCGCTTCTGCGAACAGCCGCTGGTAATCCGCGACGGTCTCGGCGGCGGCCATCACGTCGACGTCGTGAAAGGTGTAGAAGGGCAGATCGAGCTTGCCGAAGAAATCGAACGCGACCGCGCGCTTGGCGGCCGCCGCCGCGCTGTCGTTGGCGCCCGCCTGCCAGGGGCGATCTAAGGTGCCCGCGCCGAAGACGTCGAAACCGTTCCAGCAGAAGCTGTGCCAGAAGCACACCGCGAAGCGCAGATGGTCTTCCATCCGCTTGCCCATCACGATCCGGTTCTTGTCGTAGAAGCGGTAGGCCAGCTCGTCGTTCGTGTCGGGTCCCTTGAACTCGACGGTCGGGATCGCGGCGAAATAGTCGGTGGGGGTCATGCTTGGGTCCCGTCTTTGGGGGTGATCCTGGGATAGGCGGCACGGAACGCCGCCCGCTTGGGCGCGAGCAGCGCAACATCGTCCGCGGCTGGCTCGACGACATGGTCGACGGGGGGCGCCTGGCAGACGTCGCGCGGGGTGCCGCCGTCGATCGCGAGCTGCGCGAGGCGCGCGGCGCCGAGCGCGGGGCCGACCTCGCCGCCGCGCAGATAGACCAGCGGCGTCTCCATCGCGGCGCTGAGGATGCGGCCCCAATAGCGCGAGCGCGCGCCGCCACCGATCACGGCGAGCTGCGCGATCCGCGTGCCCGCGTCCTTCAACGCGTCGAGACCGTCGGCGAGCGCGAACGCGACGCCTTCGAGCACCGCCTGAGACAGGCGCCCGGCGTCGGTATCGTTGTCGAGCTGGAGGAAACCGGCGCGCACCAGCGGGTCGTTGTGCGGCGTCCGCTCGCCCGAGAGGTAGGGCAAGAAGAGTTCGCGCCCAGCTGCCGGACCGACTGCTTGCGCGCGCTCGAAAACCTCGGCCGGGCCGGTCGCGCCGGTGATCCGCGCGACCCAATCGATGCACGCGGCAGCGCTCAGATGCACCGACATCTGGTGCCAAATCTCGGGAAGGCAGTGGCAGAAGGCATGGACCGCGCCCGCGGGATTGGGGCGGAAGGCGTCGGTCGCGACGAAGAGCACGCCCGAGGTGCCGAGCGACAGCAGCGCATCGCCCTCCCCCACCACGCCGACGCCGACCGCGCCCGCCGCATTGTCGCCGCCGCCGCCCGCGACAGGCACCGCGGCCATGCCCCAGCGCGCAGCGACATCGGCGCGCAGCGTGCCCGAGATTTGGGATCCCTCGACGAGGCGCGGCATGTGCGACAGGTCGAGGCCCGTCGCGGCGAGCAGCGTCTCGCTCCACGTGCGGCGCGCGACGTCGAGCCACAGCGTTCCCGCGGCATCCGACATATCGGAGACCTTCTCGCCGGTCATCTGCAGCCGCACGAAATCCTTGGGCAGCAATACGGTGCGCGTCGCCGCGAAGACGTCGGGCTCATGATCGCGGACCCACAGCAGCTTGGGCGCGGTGAAGCCCGGCATCGCGAGATTGCCCGCGATCGCGTGGAGATCGGGCACCGCATGGGTCAGCGCCGCGCACTCGGCGGCACTGCGGCCGTCGTTCCACAGGATGGCGGGGCGCAGCGGGCGATCGTCGGCGGCGAGCAGCGTCGCGCCGTGCATCTGCCCGGCGATGCCGATGCCGCGCACCCCGCGGCGGATCGCGGGATCGATCGCGAGCACCGCCGCCTCGGTCGCCTGCCACCAGGCGTCGGGATCCTGTTCGGACCACATCGGCTGCGGGCGCGACACGGCGAGCGGCGCGGACCCCTGCGCGAGCAGCGTGCCGTCCGCCGCGATACAGACCGCCTTGACCCCCGAAGTGCCGATATCGATGCCGAGGAACATGCCGATCAGCCCTGCATGTCTTCGAGTTCGCGACCGCGCGTCTCGTGGACCAGCCTCGCCACGAAGAAGAAGGAGAGGAAGGCACTGAGCGCGTAGAAGCCGTAGGTCGCCGCGAGGCCGACGCCAGCCGCCAGCGCGGGGAAGCTCACCGAGATCGCGAAATTGGCGATCCACTGCGCCGCCCCCGCGACCGCGAGGCCCGAGCCGCGGATCTGGTTGGGGAACATCTCGCCGAGCATCACCCACATCACCGGGCCCCAGCTGGCGTTGAAGAAGATCACGTAGAGATTGGCCGCGACCAGCGCGATGCGGCCGGTCGAGTCGGACAGGTGGAGCCCGCCGTCGGGCGCGAGGTGCGCGGTGGCGAAGCATGCCGCGACCACGGCCAGCGTCACCGTCATGCCCGCCGAGCCGACGAGCAGCAGCGGCTTGCGGCCGATCCGATCGACCGTGAACACCGTGAACAGGCAAGCGAGGATCGAGAGCGCGCCCGACAGGATGTTGATCTTGAGCGAATCCGCCTCGCTGAAGCCGACCGACTGCCACAGGATCGCGCCGTAGTAGAAGACGATGTTGATGCCCACGAACTGCTGGAAGATGGCGAGGCCGATGCCGGCCCACACGATCGGCCGCAGCCGCCCGGTCGTGCGATCGATCAAGTCGCCGAAGCGTGGCCGGTGATTGTCGGTGGCGAGGCTCGCCTGGATTTCGGCGATCTTGCGGGTCGCCTCCGCGGGGCCCTGCAGCCGCGCCAGCACAGTCTGCGCCTCGGCGTCGCGACCCCGCGCGACGAGGAAGCGCGGGCTTTCGGGAATGAACAGCAGCGCGAAGAAATAGACGGTGGCTGGCACGACCTGCATCCAGAACATCCAGCGCCACGCCGACAGCCCGAGCCACAGCGGCGCGGTCGATCCGCCCGCCTTGCCGGCGAGGACGTAGTTGGCGACGAACGCGCCGGTCAGCCCCGATATGATCATGATCTGCTGGACGCTCGACAGCCGACCGCGGATCGCGGCGGGCGTCACTTCGCTGATGTAGACAGGCGAGAGCACGCTCGCCGCACCCACGCCGAGCCCGCCGAGCAGGCGCGCGCAGATAAACACGACCGCCGAGGGCGCCGCGCCCGCGATCAGCGCGCTGACGACGAACAGCAGCGCGGCGATCATCATCACGCTGCGCCGCCCGATCAGATCGGCGAGCCGCCCGGCGAGGAACGCGCCAGCCGCGCAGCCGATCAGGATCGATCCGACGGTGAAGCCGGTGCCGAGCTTGGACAGGCCGAACGCCTGTTCGAGCCCGTCCTGCGTGCCGTTGATCACGCCCGAATCGTAACCGAACATGAAGCCGCCGATCGTGGCGACCGCGACGATCGCGCCGACCAGCGGCTTGTTGATGGACGTCCTGCTCATCGTCATGCTGTCCTTCATCCCCTTGCCGCTCACATCGTCTTGAGGAGCTTGGCGGCGTCCTGGCCGGTCGGCAGCGCGCCGTCGGCGGTCAGTTGGTGCGCGGCGTCGTTCCAGCGCAACGTCGTGGCGCGCCCCGGCTTGGTGCTCACGCCGTCGTCGTCGTAAAGGTGGGCAGTCGCATCGGCGCCCGGATAGACGCGGATCTGCGCGAGCGGCTGGTGCGTCATGGTGCTCGGCACCGGCGCGCCGATCGGCACGATAGAGCCTGCGCGCACGTAGAGCGGCAGGCGATCGATCGGCGCGGCGGCGGTGATCCACTGTCCACCCGTCAGCTTCTGGTTAGTCCACCAGTCGTACCAGTCGGCGCCCGCGGGCAGATAGACGCGGCGGCTGGTCGCGCCCTGCTCGGTGACGGGTGCGACGAGGAACGCCTTGCCCAGCATATATTCGTCGCCGATCGTCGCGACGTTGGGGTCATGCGCGAAATCCATGAACAGCGCGCGCATGAACGGCGCCCCGGTCCGGCTGGTCTCGTGGCCTGCGGCATAGAGATAGGGGATCAGGGCGTAGCGCAGGCGCAGGAAGGTCTCGAGGATCGGCGTGGCCGCCGCTCCATAGGACCACAGTTCGGTCGCCGGGCGCTGGCCGTGGATGCGCAGCGTCGGGGTCAGCGCATTATATTCGAACCAGCGCGTGAACAGCTCGGGATAGTCGGGATCGCCCGGGGTCATCGCGGTCGCCCCCGTCGGATCAAGCAGCGGCGGATGTTCGGGCGTGTCGGGCTGCGGGGTCTGCCAGCCGCCGGTGTCGCTACCCCAATAGGCGAGCCCCGAGGCGGTGAAGCCGAGCCCGGCCGGCACCTGCCGGTGCAGCGCCTCCCAGGTCGCCTGCACGTCGGACGACCAGAACAGGCAGCCGTTGCGCTGCGACCCCAGATAGGCGGCGCGGCACAGGATCAGGTTGCGGCGGCCCGGCCGGTCGTGCGCCGAGCCTTCCGCCACGCTCGCGGTGTGCAGCAGCGGGAAGACATTGTGGTAGCGGTCGCCCGAGCCGATCGCATAGAAGCTGCCGTCGGGCACGAGGTCGGGCTCGGTCTCGTCGAGCCAGAACCAGTCGAAGCCCTGGCTCGCGATATTGTCGCGGATCTTGCCCCAATACCAGGCGCGCGCATCGGGATTGGTGCTGTCGATCAGCCCACCAGCGCGGTCCGCACGGATCGCAAGGCCATCGACCGGGTTGCCGTCCTTGTCGTGAAGCAGCCAGCCCTTGGCGGCGAGCGTGTCGAAATAGCGAGACTCCTTCTCGAAGCGCGGCCAGACCGAGACGATGCTGTGCAGCCCCATCGCGTGCAGCGTGTCGTTCATCCCCTTGGGATCGGGGAAGGCGGTGCGATCGATGTCGATCTGCCCCATCCGCGTCCAGTAGAACCAGTCGAGCACCATCGCATCGAGCGGCAGCCCGCGCGACCGATAGCCCTTGGCGATGTCCATCAGTTCGGACTGGCTCTCATAGCGCGCCTTGCTCTGGATCAGACCGAAGGCGGCCTTGGGCGGCAGCGGCGTGGCGCCGGTCAGCGTGGCGTAGCCGGCATAGAGCGCATCGGTGGTGGGGCCGGTGACGACGAAGAAGGAGACGCGCTCCCCGACCTCCGAGGTCCAGTGCGTGCGCCCGTTGAGGCCGGGCGACACGGTGGTGGTCGAGGGATTGTCCCACAGCACGGCATAGCCATGGTTCGAGACCATGAACGGCACGCACACCGTCTCGCCGGCGGGCGCGTCGTAATTGTGGCGGCAGTCGATCGTGCGGCCGCGCAGATCGAGGATGCCCTCCTGATTCTGGCCGAGCCCGTAGAAATGCTCGGACGGATCGGTCGAGAAGCTGGCGCCGACGCGAAAAGTCTTTTCGCCGTTGACGGTGTGCGGCGACATCTCCCAGCCGGTCATCGCGACGATCGGCTTGCCGTCGGCGCCGCGGATCGTGATCGAGACGGGCGGCAGCGACGGCGCGAAATACCGCTCCATCTGCGTCGGCGGCTTGGGGCGATCGCCAGCGGCGACTTCGACGCTCAGCGCCGACGAACTGTAAACGTCGCCGCTCGCATCCTGCCGGTGCACCCAGCCGGCCTGGTCGGTCTTGGCGGTCACGCCATAGCCCGGTGCCGCCGCGGAAAGGTCGCCTTCGCTCGCGATCGTCACGCGCACGATGTTGGGCGCATAGGGCTCGACCGAGACGAACGCGCCGTAGCGATCGATCGGCGCGGCCGATGCCGATGCTGCGACGACGAGCGCGGCTGCGCTGCACGAGGCGACGCCGATCCACCGGGTCATGCGGTTCCGGATCGGCTTCAACGGCTGGACACCTTGGCGATGGCGGCCGCCGCAAGCGGCCGCATCGCCGCATAGCCCGCCGGTGTGGGGTGGACGCCGTCGCTCGACAGGCCCGGCTTCATGCCGCCCGCACCGTCCACCAATGCGCCGTAATAATCGACATAGGTGAAATGATTGTGCGCAGCATAATCGCGCAGCCAATCGTCGAACGCCGCGATCGTGGCGGCGGGTCGCTTGTCGGGGCTCCACGGGAGGGCGGCGGCGGGCAAGGTGGATGCGAGGACGACCTGGATGTCGTGCGCGCGCGCCAGCTCGGCCATCGTCTGGATATTGCCCTCGACCATTTCGAGCGTGGCGGCACCGGTGTTGCCCGCGATGTCATTAGTGCCCGCCATGATTTGCACCGCGCGGGGGTGCAGCGCGATCACGTCCTCGCGGAAGCGGACGAGCATCTGCGCGGTGGTCTGCCCGCTGATCCCGCGATCGACGATGCCGGGAACAAAAAGCGACGGATCGCCCTTGAGCCAATTGTCGGTGATCGAGTCGCCGAAGAAGACCATGCGCACCGGCTGCCCGGCGGATCGCAGCGCGGCATTGGCCGCATGATAGCGGCACGCCTGTCCATAGTCGCGCGTCAGCATGTGGAGGTTTGACAGGCGCCAACCGTCGGGCGTGGTCGGCTGCGGGTGGACCGGACAGGGATCGGCGACGATTCCGACGGGATCGCCGGTCGCAGGGTCGCCCTCGACCTCGGCCTGCGCGTCGGCGACGGCGCTACATGCCAAGGCGGCCGCGATGCCCAGCATCGGACGGAGAAACGCCATCCTCATCGTCGCTTTTCCTCGCCTTCGTTCGCGCGCTGCGCGTTATCGTTGTCGCATCGGATGCCGATACCAACGAACGGCCACCGGAATCCATATGTGATATTGCATTTCACCTATGCTAGAGAAATTACCATCTGCCAAGAGCGCAGTACCGAGGGGATCCATGCTCACACGCCGCCGCTTTATCGGGACCGGGGTCGCCAGCACGCTGGCGATGCACTCGGCTGCCGCTTTGCCATCGATCGATTCGGATGCGAGGGCGCCGGTTGCCGCGGACTGGACGTCGCTCGCCGCAGCATGGCGCATGCCGGACTGGTTCCGCGACGCCAAGTTCGGCATCTGGGCGCATTGGGGCGCGCAGGCGGTCCCCGAGTTCGGCGACTGGTACGGCCGGCTGATGTATGTGCAGGGCGATCCCTTCTACCGGCATCATCTCGACCATTATGGTCATCCCAGCAAGACCGGCTTCCTCGACATCACCAATCTGTGGAAGGCCGAGCAGTGGCAGCCCGAGACGCTGATCGGCCTCTACAAGCAGGCCGGTGCGCGCTATTTCACCAGCCTCGCCTGCCACCACGACAATCTCGACACCTTCGACAGCGCGCACCACGCCTGGAACACGCTGCGCGTCGGCCCCAGACGCGACATCGTCGGCACGTGGGAGAAGGCGGCGCGCGCCGCCGGGCTTCGCTTCGGCGTCTCCAACCACAGCTCGCACAGCTGGCACTGGTGGCAGACCGCCTATGGCTATGATGCCGAGGGTCCGCTCAAAGGCAGGCGCTACGATGCCGCCACCTTGCGCCGGGAGGACGGCGCCGGGACATGGTGGGAGGGCCTCGACCCGCAGGAGCTCTATAACGGCGCCTACTTCGCCCCGCCCGACGGCATCGCGTCGATCGAGGCGATGAACGCCTGGCATGACGCGCACGACGGCGTGTGGCTGGAGTCGCGCCCGCCCGGCGAACGCGGACGTGCCTATGCCGCGCAGTGGCTCGCGCGCCAGAAGGACCTCGTTGCCAAATATCGCCCCGATCTCGTCTATTTCGACGATTATGGTCTGCCGCTCGGCCAGGCCGGGATCGAGGCGGCCGCCGACTATTACAACCGCGCGATCGAATGGCACGGCACGCCCGACGTCGTGCTGACCGCCAAGCAGCTTTCGCCCTACCAGCTCTACGGCATCACCGAGGATGTCGAACGCGGATTCGCCGCCGACATCCGCCCGCACCCCTGGCAGACCGACACCTGTATCGGCAGTTGGTTCTACGATCGCCCGCTTGCCGAGCGCCACGGCTACAAGCCGGCCAAGGCAGTGGTGCAGCGGCTATGCGACGTGGTGTCGAAGAACGGCAATCTGCTGCTCTCGGTGCCGCTCCGCGCCGACGGCACGCACGATGCCGACGAACTCGCCATCCTCGCCGATCTCGCGCGCTGGTTTGCGGTCAACGGCGACGGCATCTACGGCACGCGTCCGTGGCGCGTGTTCGGCGAAGGCCCCAATGTGCCGCCGACAGGCATGCAGAGCGAGGCCGCGATGAAGCCCTATACCGCGCAGGACGTGCGGATCACCGCGAGCGCGGGCGGGCTCAACCTGTTCCTGCTCGACGTGCCCGACGGCGAGCTGCGCATCGCCTGCCTCGGGCGGCGCGCGGCGCGTGGTACGATCGAGCGGATCACGCTCAACGGCGGCGAGCCGGTGTCGTTCGTGCAGGACGAGGACGCGCTGAGGCTGACGTTGCCGCCGCTCGGCGCGGACCAGTTCGTGCCGGGCTTGCGGATCGACGGACGCGGGCTCGTCTGAGCCGACATAACGCCCTCTCCCTTAGGGAGAGGGTTGGGTAAGGGGCGCCAGCCTTAGAGGTAGGACGCGACGCTGACGCGACGCTCCCCCTCACCCCAACCCTCTCCCCGTCGGGGAGAGGGGGTTAGGGCGTATCGACATTCAAAAGTCCTCCCCCGCCAGGGGGAGGTGGCGCCGAAGGCGACGGAGGGGGAGGACGGCGG